>NZ_JAOQJM010000003.1:0-47144 GCF_025566865.1 Blautia acetigignens | reverse complement strand
ATAGTACATCAGATACCTTCTATCTTATGAGGGGGAGGGATTCGATATTCTAAAATGCAGTGGGGCCAGGTGCCAAAAGCTACGGGGCATCTGGCGGACAGGCTTTAGCGATTCCGGTTGGAAAAAGCCAGCTTCAGAAGAGTTTCTTTCTCATTCAGATCCGGATCCTCCAGAACCTGTTCCAAAAGCTTATGAAGCACCTCGCCCATTTCTTTTCCAGGCTTCATGCCGGCGGCGATCAGGTCGCTTCCGGTGACTGCAAGCCCTTTTAAGGATACGCACTGGCCTTTTTCTACAATTTCTTCCCAGGTCTTTCTCACACCTGCCTGGCGGGCTGCCTTTTCCTGGCCTTTGTAATCACTTTTGGCCTTATTATCCGCATACTGGACTTCCATCCACATAGGGAAAAGATCCTCGCCAATGATATTCATAGCTTTTCTCACATCCGCAGGAACCGGTGCAGGACGCAGGTCATGCCAGCGTACCAGACGGCTTACCTTTGCAATGGTATCGTTGTCGAACTTCAGGCGGCGGAGAATTTTCTTCGCCATCTTTTCCCCAAGCACTGCGTGGGTTTTGAAATGGTCTCTGCCATTTTCATCTGTTGTCCTCACGTCAGGCTTGGCAATGTCGTGAAGAAGCATGGTCAGGCGCAGCACCTTATCCTCCTTTACGTACAAAAGGCTGTGAAGAATGTGCTCTCCTACGTTATAGCAATGGTAAGGAGTATTCTGAGGTGTCTCCATACAGCGGTCAAATTCCAGGAGAAATTCCCTGGTAACACCAGCTTCATAGGCGATCCGCAGGTAATCCGGATGTGGAGAAACAAGAAGCTTCACCAGCTCCACCTGGATTCGTTCCGCGCTCACATGCTTCAGATTCGGAGCCAGAACTGCCAGCCCATTTCTTGTATTTTCCTCCAGGGAAAAGCCGAGTTGGGCAGAAAAACGGACTGCACGCATGATTCGCAGAGCATCCTCTGTAAAACGCTCCAGAGGATCCCCCACGCAGCGGATCACTTTTTTCTCCAGGTCCTCCTGGCCTCCAAACAGATCCACAAGGCCTTTCTTCGGATTATAGGCCATTGCATTGATGGTAAAATCCCGGCGCTTTAAATCCTCCTCAAGGCTTGCGGTAAAGGTCACCTCTTTTGGGTGGCGGCCATCCTCATATTCTCCGTCCACACGGTAGGTGGTTACCTCGAAGCCGTCCTTATCCAGCAGTACCGTCACAGTGCCATGGGCGATTCCGGTGTCCACTGTTCTGTGAAATAAGGCCTTGACCTGCTCCGGTGTGGCTGAGGTGGTGATATCCCAGTCATTGGGCGTCCTTCCAAGCAGCGCGTCCCTGACGCAGCCGCCAACTGCATAGGCCTCAAAGCCTGCTGCCTCCAGTGTATGGATGATAGTCTCAACTTTTGATGGAATTTCAAATTTCATAGTAATCACCTGCCTCATCTGATAAATCATAATTCCAGACACATTTTTCCTTCTTCACAAAAATTGGGGCAAAATATTTTGCCCCAATACTTTCCAGTGTCTGTATATCTGCACAGGCACTTTCCAGAACTTTTTGTGAATTAATAAGCACGTCCCCAGTAAACCATTTTCTTAGCAGGCTTTCCGCAGCATACGCACACGTCGCTTAAATGCTCCTGCTGGAAAGGCATGCATCTGGAGGTTGCCTGAACATCCTCTTTGATCTTGTCTTCGCATTCGCGGTTGCCGCACCACATAGCCTTCACAAATCCAGGCTTGTTGTTGATGGTTTCCTTGAATTCTTCGTAGTTTGTTGCCACATAGGTATGGGCATCTCTGTGAGCTCTTGCTCTTTCCAGCATTTCCTTCTGCATAGTATCCAGAACTTCCTGTACCTTTGCTGCAAGCTCTTCGAATTTCACTACGTATTTCTCTCTAGTATCTCTTCGGCAGATAACAGCCTGTCCGTTCTCGATATCCTTCGGACCGCACTCGATTCTTACTGGAATACCGCGCATTTCCTGCTCTGCGAATTTGAATCCCGGGCTCTTGTCTGTAGCATCTGTCTTCACGCGGATTCCAGCTGCCTTAAGGATCTGGGTAAGCTCCTCAGCTTTCTCAAGAACGCCTTCTTTTCTCTGCTGGATCGGGATCACAACTGCCTGAACCGGAGCGATTCTTGGCGGAAGTACGAGTCCGCTGTTGTCACCGTGAACCATGATCAGGGCACCGATCATACGGGTAGTCATTCCCCATGAGGTCTGGTGCACATACTGAAGCTGATTGTTCTTGTCTGTGTACTGGATTCCGAATGCTCTTGCAAATCCATCGCCGAAGTTGTGGCTGGTTCCGGACTGAAGTGCTTTTCCGTCATGCATCAGGGACTCGATGGTGTAGGTTGCCTCTGCACCTGCGAATTTCTCTTTGTCTGTCTTCTGGCCTTTGATAACCGGGATTGCAAGTACTTCCTCACAGAAGTCCGCATACAGGTTCAGCATCTGGATGGTACGCTCTTTGGCTTCCTCTGCTGTTGCATGTGCGGTGTGGCCTTCCTGCCATAAGAACTCACGGGAACGTAAGAACGGACGGGTTGTTTTCTCCCAGCGAACAACAGAACACCACTGGTTGTATACCTTCGGAAGGTCTCTGTGGGACTGGATCTCTTTCTGATAGAAATCGCAGAACAAGGTCTCGGAAGTAGGACGTACGCAAAGACGCTCCTGAAGTTGGTCAAGTCCGCCATGGGTAACCCATGCAACTTCCGGTGCAAATCCTTCTACGTGATCTTTCTCTTTGTCCAGAAGGGACTCTGGAATAAACATTGGCATATATACATTCTCTACGCCTGTCTCTTTAAATCTGCGGTCAAGCTCTTTCTGGATGTTCTCCCAGATTGCATATCCTGCAGGTTTGATTGCCATACAGCCTTTTACACTGGTATAGCCGCAAAGCTCAGCTTTTTTTACAACGTCTGTATACCACTGTGCAAAATCCACATCCATGGAAGTGATGGCTTCTACCATTTTCTTCTCTTTTGCCATGATTCTTTCTCCTTTTCTAAAAACTGTTCAGTACCTTCACAGCTGCGCCGCTGCGAACAGTTACTTTTTTACATAAAAAAAGCCCCTTCATCCCTGTATAAGGGACCGAAAGGCTTCGGCGGTACCACCCTGATTAGCAACAGATCTACGCCATAATTCCGCATGCGCATTTCCTGCTGCCCACTTAAGCGTCCCGGTAACGTGGGACATACGCCGTACTTCAATTGCACGGAGCTTGGAGGCCGGTTCCATGATTCACGCACAAAATCCTCACACCATTGTCCTGGAGCCGTATCTGCAAAATCATTTCTGCAAAAGACATGTTCCAGAAGCTGGATTTCTCTCTGAGATTGCTCCTCATGTACTATTCTCTTCATTGCTTTTTCATTATTTAAATAAAATTCCTGGCAGCCATCCGGCAAACATGATCAAAGATGCCAAACAGCTACAACTCCTGTATATTTTATGCGAAATAGTTCCAGGTGTCAAGTACGGAATTTGAAAAAGACGTTTTATTCCTGTTACTGGGCAGGTTGTGAACAATAGCCAGCACAGTAAAAATTAAGCATCTGCTATATTGACACAAGATGAACAAGTCAATATGGCAGATACCTAACTTTTTTCTATACATTCAATGTAATTTTCCGTCCGGTCCTTGTGTACTGGTAATAGCGTACGCCTGCGGCATCCAGCATTCTTTTGGAGGCCAGAACGGATGGGGTGCTTGCATATTTGTCGCAGTCATAGACCAGGGTCTTGATTCCCGCCTGGATGATTGCCTTGGCACATTCATTGCACGGGAAAAGAGTCACATACATCTTGGCTCCTTCAAGGCTGCCGCCCCGGTAATTTAATATGGCATTCAGCTCACTATGGGTAACATACAGATACTTGGTGTCCAGAGGCTCGCCCTCTCTCGCCCACGGAAAGGCATCATCGGAGCATCCCTTTGGAAATCCGTTGTATCCCATGGACAGGATCTTATTGTCCTCGCTGACAATACATGCCCCTACCTGTGAATTGGGGTCCTTGGAGCGCATGCCGGAAAGCATGGCAACACCCATGAAATATTCATCCCAGGTCAGATACCCCTCTCTTTTGTGGGTAGCTGCGTAGGCGGCTCTTGGATCCATCTGCTTGCGGTTTGTATTTTCCATAGAAGCTCTCCTTCCTACTCGGTCTCGATCTGTGCGATTCTGCGGATATGTCTCTCATCTCCGGAAAACGGAGTATTCAAAAATGTATCCACAATCTTAACAGCCAGTCCAGGACCTACCACACGTCCTCCAAGTGCAAGGATGTTGGCATCATTGTGAAGTCTTGTTGCCTCTGCGGTAAAGCAGTCTGTACATACAGCGGCACGAATTCCCTTGATCTTGTTGGCTGTAATGGAAATGCCGATTCCGGTTCCGCATACCAGAATTCCAAGATCACACTCGCCATCCAGAATGCCGTGTGCAACCTTCTTGGCATAAATCGGGTAATCCGTAGACTCGGTGCTGTGGCAGCCATAGTCCTTGTACGCAATCTGTTTTTCCTCTAAATATTTGATGATCTCCTG
Source organism: Blautia acetigignens (assembly GCF_025566865.1). Lineage (NCBI taxonomy): Bacteria > Bacillati > Bacillota > Clostridia > Lachnospirales > Lachnospiraceae > Blautia > Blautia acetigignens. The sequence continues at coordinate 42,564 of NZ_JAOQJM010000003.1, read as the reverse complement.
TTTCAGCTCAAATCCGCCGTGGTCACTTCCTAATGCAACTCTCATTGGTTACTTCCCCCTACGTTTATTATTTTATGGCCGGCTGCTTTTAACAGTCGGTTCATAATTGCCTGTCCCATTTTGGGTGTATAAAAAGCCTCTGAATAAATCTTACTTACCTGACACTGGTCAAATTCCCTTAAAACCTCATACAGATTGTGGGCAATGGTTTCCTCTGCCGCTCTGCTTCCAATGCATTTCACAATTCCATCCGGATACTGGGAAATGGTTTCCTCTGTGGCAATGATTCCTGACTGAAGACCGTTGGCAGCATCTTCTTTTACAAACTGATTGATGGCTTTGATCACTTCTTCTGTGGGGCCTTCCACAATAGCAAGATCTGCCTTAGGCGCATAGTGCCTGTACTTCATGCCTGGAGCCTTAGGACGGATGTTGCTGTCAGGCTTTATCAGCCCCTTGTCCATGCGCACATCTCCAAGAACCTCCTGGAGCATTTCCAGGGAAATATATCCGGGACGAAGCACCACTGGAACCTCCTCTGTAAAATCCACAATAGTAGATTCCAGGCCGATTCCAACCGGACCGCCGTCAATGATCATATCAATGGCATCCCCTAGATCTTCCTCCACATGCTGTGCCGTAGTAGGGCTTGGACGCCCGGAAGTATTGGCGCTTGGTGCTGCCACATATCCGCTGGATGCAAGGATCAAAGCTGCTGCAATGGGATCACTTGGGAAACGCACTGCAACGCTTTCCAGCCCGCCTGTTGTCTCAAGGGGAACCAGATCAGACTTCTCAAAAATCATGGTAAGGGGACCTGGCCAGAACTTTTTGGCCAGAATCTTCGCCTTCTCCGGGACGCTTTTTACAATGGGAGCAAGTGCTTCCATCTCTGCAATATGCACGATCAGAGGATTGTCAGAAGGACGTCCCTTGGCCGCATAAATCTTTTTAGAGGCCATAGGATCCAGGGCATTTCCTCCAAGACCGTAAACTGTCTCTGTTGGGAAAGCCACCAGGCCTCCCCTTTTTAATATTTCTCCGCCTCTGGCAATGGCTTCTTTATCAATGGCCTCTGCCGTCATGGCTACTATTTCTGCTTTCATTTCCATCCAGCTTTCTTTTCGCTGCAGCAGGCTGCAGCTTGTATTTTTCAATATTGGCAGCTGCATGATGCCAGAGTGTACTCCCCAAAAGGCTCTGCACAGCTGCCATTCCTCATTACTATAACACCAGTTCTTTACCGGTGTCAATCTACCTTCACAATGTAGGTTCCCGAATCCTCATCTATAAATACAATGTCGCCAAGGCTCTGAAGCAGTGCATTATTCAGTGCATCCTCGTATTTCTCCCGTTCCTTGGAGCCTACAAAAATATAGGAAACATCATATTGCTTCAGAAGGGTTCTCACCTGTTCTTCGCTCTCTGAAGTATAAATATTCCGAATATCTGTGCTCTTCACATTCAGGTCTTCCGTGTCATTTCTCCACAGCCACTCATGAACATACCAGCCAAGAATGGTGGGAAGACCAGTGGATGCAGACACACGTTCAAATCCAGTGTAGCTGTCCCCGTTTGCCTCAAGTACCACCGGGGCACCCTCGATATTTTCCTTCAGCCATGTAATTGCAGATACATCCTCCGGGAAATCCGTCTCCAGATATCCAAGGGCATAAAGTCCCTTATAGCCAGATGGATCCAGCACATTTCCAAACCAGGAATTCACGCTTTTTCCGAAATATCCCACTGTCCATACCAGGAAAAACAGGCAGATTCCTGCGATAACTTTAAATATTTTCTGCCTTGTAACCACAAGAAGGCGGTAAATTCCGTATCCCATAGTCAGCCCGAAAAGAATATACGCCTGATAAGTCAGCTTAAACATGGTGTTGGCTCTTGCGTTTCCATTCTCATAAATATCACGCACATATACCAGTTCCGGAATCATCACCAGTCCCATGGCGCAAAGTCCCATGATAATGGCAAACAGGTCTGCCGTGCGCATGGCCTTCATAAGACGGTACAGGCTTTTGTGTTCCATTTTGCGCAGCTTTTCCCAGAGCATTGACACAACAAAGGTGATGGTCAGCACTGCCGGAAGTCCCCACAGCACCATCAGCTGATAGAAATAGGAATGATATTTGGCAATTCCCACACCGTCGATCATGGTATCAAACTGCAGAGTAAAGGGCAGGATTACCAGATAGCCGATGAGATAAATCTCCGCCATCTGCGCAAGAGTCACTGCCAGAATCTTCTTAATCTTGCCCTGGAACCGGATAATATTGGCAAAAAGCACAGTTCCAAGGGTCACCACATAATAGATCACAAAATCCCAGAAGTTTGTCCACTGGAACATTCCAAGAAGCACACTGATCACCAGAAGATGAGGCATCAGAAGCTGCTTCTTCCAGAAGCTTCCATCCTTCATGGAAACCTCTGCGGATACGGTTTTCTTGCGCACGCCCCTTAACCACACATAGAGAAGGGCAATTACAAGAAGTACAAATATAATGTTCACCACATGGGCGTGAAGATCCCCAAGAACAAAGGAGTAACAGGGAAATTCGTGAATGGTCCGGTCTTCCTCCCTGTATGGATTGTATCCAATATAACGGGTCGCATCCGGGAACCAGTAACTGCTCACTTCCTGTCCGGTCAGCTTCTGGATCCAGGGAATGATCTGTGCATAGATCACGTAATGCATGTTTCCCGCAATAGAGACCGCCGTACCTGCGGTAAATCCGGCAATAAACGGAAGACGCTTCTTGATTTTCTCCCCCTTTGGCTGTCCCTTCATGCGATCCACCGTCATCTGGTAAACCAGGGAAAAAGGCATGGCAAAGGCAAGTCCAGCCACAAAAGTACGCATCAGGTTATAGGTAAGCTCCACCTTCGTATGGGAAAGCTTGGTAAGAAAAACGGCAAAGTACTGGCCGCCATAATAATAATTAATGTGCCCTTCTGAATACCACAGATCTCTTGCCGGAAGAACTGTGCTTCTCATCATGGCTTCCATAAATCCATAATCCATAAACTTCTCTGTGCCATATGCGGCAGGGTGGAATCCAGCCACATAAGTCCACAAAAGAAATGCAAGGAAAAAGATCAGTTCTTCCCAGTATACAAGAGAAATCTTCTCTACTGGAAAACACTCAATCTTCTCTTTTGATTCCTTTTTCAGAAGTAAAAAACAAAGAACTGCGCATATCACAGTCACAGCCGCACAGGTGATCCCGGTAAAAGGCACCAGCTTAATGGAAACCAGGAACCATGTGATAAATCCCGTAGCTGCCACAGCCAGAACCTTGGAAAAAATCCAGCCCTTGTCCTCAAAGCGCCAGAACAGACTGCCAGTCACAGGCATAGCAGCAAAGCCCATCACAGCAGCCAGAAGCCACCAGGTCCAGAAGGTCCACACATCTCCCTTCAGAAGAAAGGCAGATACTCCAAGCGCCGCTGCTGCCAGCAGGATTTTGACGATCAGTTGTATCTTTCTTTTTTTCTCATTGCTCTGTTCCATAAATTCTGATTCTCCCATCATCTGACTGATAAACCAGAGGATAAGTCTCTGCGATCACATCTTCCCTGCATTCCTTTTCCTCATATGTCATTCCATCCTCATAAAGGATATATGTAATCTGTTCTGCTTCTGCTGTATCCTTCAGTACCTGCGGGTCTGCAGTGGTGTACATCAAAGCTCCCTTTTCTGCACGGTAATAGGTATCGTACCCTGCTGACCATGCATAATAAGGCCATCCCATATACAGCATTCCCCCGGCCATGGTCACCTCATTCATGCTGTATTCCGGCGTAAGAAGCAGATCATCCTTCCCAAGATTCTCATCCAGCCACGCAGTCAGATTGCTCTGAAGCTTCACTCCTACGCGGTGGGAGGAATCGTTGTCCTTTAATATTACCACAAAATCATAAATTCCTGTAACCGTAAGGCTAAGGGCAAGAATCACCCCAAGTACCCTGAAGGGCCACTTTTTCCGGAACATCCGGCATACCGCTCCAGCCCAGAAAACCGTGAGAAAGGCGTAGGAAATCATAATATATTTGTGATTTACATTCACATCCGGCGTCAGGGAAACGAAAAATGCAAAAGCAGCCGGAAAAAGAAAGCTTACCGCTGCTGCCCTTTCCATCCTTTTCATAAAAAACAGCAGTACCACAACACCCAGGAAAACAATGCCGCTGATTTCAAACAAATAGGCAGCCACACCAAAAGCGGATTTATCCTCCGCCAGAAATCCCAGATACAAAGACGGAGAAACCACGCTTCCCCACACAAACATCTTGGACTGGATTTCTGAAAACATTACCGTCACCAAAGCCAGGATCACATAATCCAGCTTTCCGTCAGAAAAAGCAGCAAATCCCATCAGGATCAGAAGCCCTGCAATCACTGCCGCTCCATTCCAGAACGCACACAGCCCAAGAAGCATTCCCATCAGAAGCGCCGTCTCCGGCTTCCGGCATTTCCAGGCTTCTTTGGAAGAAATACGGTTCTTCAGCCAGAGGAGCTCCTTCTCCTCATGCGTGCATCCTGCCTCCAGCCATTCCAGGAAAACCCACAGCGCCAGCGCCACGATCAGAAGCCCGAATGCCAGATGCCTCTGATTCAGATACACATTAAAATTCCACAGTCCCCAGTTTTCATTGGCTGTATAGCCAATAAAACTGGAATTAGACGAAAGGGTCTCAAGAAGGTCTCCAGCCTGTATATGCTCATAAGCAAACTGGAAAAAGGCAGTTCCGCTTCTGAAAACCATGAAGCATACAGCCAGAACCCCAACGCTCATTTTGCCCCAAAACCTTTTGGCCAGGGAATACAGCATCATGAAAAAGCACCACAGTGACAGAATACTCACACTGTTGTATGCAAGGTCAATGGGCATTCCCAGATACTCCAGGTTTCCGGACAGGAACTGAAACATAAAGTGATATTTCACATCCTGTCCGCCAAAATGGGGATACTGGGTAGGAAAATTATTTCCCAGGGAAAAGGACCTCATCATGGCAGTGTGGGGCGCATAATCCCCAAACACAGAAAAGCCGGAATACAGGACGCCGTCACTTATATGAAATACATAATACATAATCCAGGTAATTGCTCCAAGAAGCAGCACAAAAAACAAAATTTCCTTCCACGGCGGCAGCATGGCCTGCAGCTTCTTCTTACAGTCCTTTAAAGCTTCCCTCCTTCTGTAACCAAGGTAAGCCAGAAAAACGGCCGCAGCTGTCATAACGATCAGGTTCGCTCCAAACAGCGGCGTATTAGAGCCTCCATACACGCTAAGCAACCATGCCGCTATGTAAACAGCCCAGGTCAGAAGCAGCACGCCGCATCCATAGGCTGCTGAGAACAGCACCCAGAAAGGCGTAATTCCTTTTTCTTTTATTTTTTGACATGACAGAAGATTTCCGGCAATCTCACGTCCAAGAAGCAGTGCCAGAATCAGATAAACACATCCTAACATGGTATTTCCTCACTTATTTTTTTCCAGTATAGCAGAATCCATGGATTCTGAAAAGTGTATTATTCATGCCTGGGAGGTTAAAGCGTTTCTTCTATGTATTCTTTCACTCCGTCTGCGATCGCCTGGGCCACCTTCTCCTGATATTCCTCTGAGGAAAGGCTGGCTGCCTCCTCCGGATTGGTAAGAAAACCACACTCTACAATATTCAGGACTCCCGGACTTCTCTTTAAGAGATAATAGGTGGTATTTCCCTTGATTTCCCGCGGGCGCTCCACCTCAAGATTCTCGTTCAGCTTCTCCTGGATTTTCTTCGCCAGCGCTTCCCCCTGTGCAGAATCCCGGTAATAGAATACCTGCGGACCCTTTACAGCCGGATCCTCATAGCTGTTCTGGTGAATGCTCACCGTCAATACCGGATCCACCTTTTGTATGAGGAGAATTCGCTTTTGCATGTCCTGGGCTTTCTTGTTCTGGGAATCCTCATCGTAAAGTCCGGTATCTGTTTCCCTGGTCATCACCACTTGATAGCCGTAATCCTCCAGAGCCTTTTTTAATTTCATTCCTATGGCAAGATTGAATTCCTTCTCCTTAAGCCCATCGATCCCGATCATTCCCGGATCAATTCCTCCATGGCCGCAGTCCACCACAATCACCTTCTTCTGACTCATTCTGGCTGACACCGCTGCAGCTTCCCTGGAAAGACAGTAAAAGCATAAGAGCAGAAGACAGCCCATGATCAGTTCCATTGCATGCTTTTTCAACACAAAACACCCCCTGGCACATACATGATTCAGTATATGTCTCAGAGAGTGTTTTTATCATTGGTGTATAAAACTGTAACCATTCCTTGCCTTCACAGTTACATAAGTCTTACTGGGCAGTACTTCCTGACAGATTGTCTGTAATTACCTGCCAGATGCCGCTGTTCTCAAATCCAAGCTTCCATGCTGCGACGCCTGCAAGATTGTAGGTCTGCACCAGCTGTACCTTGGCTGCGATAGACTGGGCATCCTCGATCCAGATCTGGTAAGTGCAGCCGTCCTTCTCGAAGCTTCCGTAATTCTGGCTTACATCGCTGTCCCAGTATACCTGGGCATTGTTGGTGCTTACCACTTCCTGGGCAGTATCCATGCCGATTGCCTCACTGGATAAGGTACCTGCCTCTGTTTTCCACAGTCTTGTGTAGAATGGAACTGCATTGATCACACGTTCTGCCGGAACCTCTGCGATGGTATCCTGGATTCCTTTCTCCACCCATGGAAGGGATGCTACGGAACCAGCTTCTTCAGAACCTACATAATGCTCATCATATCCCATTATAATTACATAATCCACCACGCGGCCCTGCTCTGCCCTGTCGTAATGGCTGGTGAAATCCTCCGGTACCGGATTGTCCACTGACAGAACCAGGTTATTCTTGTGGCATTCTATGGAAAGCTCACGAAGGAATTCCAGGAAATGGATTCCCACATCCTCGCTAAGCTGCTCAAAGTCAACGTTGATTCCGTCGATGCCGGCACCAACCGCTGCATTCACCAGCTGTGTGATCAGATTCTGTCTGGAGCTGGTCTTGGAAAGAACCTCATAAGTACTGATATCCTGAGTAAAGTTATCTACCAGTCCCCAAACCTTCAGGCCTCTGTCGTGTGCTGTGCTGACATAATCGATCGTGGCATTATTAATGATATTGCCGCTGTTGTCTGACACATAGAACCAGGTAGGTGAGATCACATTCACCCCTGTCATATTCTGGATAGAATCGGAAAGTCCTGCATTGGCATCTGTGGACATAACCTGATGCCATACCAGATTCACAGGCTGATCCATGGTCAGGTAGGTGTAATCCTCCCCTGCAAATGTACGGTCCATAATCACAGTCTGCACGTCGCTTACGCTCTTCTTCTCCACGTAACCGATATAGCCATCCCAGGTGGCAACCTGAACCCAGTTTTCCAGTTCTTCCATAAACAGAAGATTATCGCCTTTGTTAATCTTGCTCAGGACTTCCGCCTTGATTCCGCCTCTGTAGCGCACATACGTATCCTTATTTGCAGTTACCACTGAAATGCCGGAAAAATCCTTCTGGATGGCTACACGGTTAGGCTGCTGGTACACATAGGTATCAAGGTCTGTATATCTTTTCACAAAATCAAGGCTGAGATAAGCAGTTCCATCCTTCAGCCATACGTCACCGCCTGCTTCCGAAGATGCAGGTACAGATACCAGTTCTGACGGAGTAGCATAAAGAATCTGCTGTCCTTCTTCATCCCAGTAATAGCGCTGGTTCAGATAGCTGTCTACCACATCAACCGGAAGGTACGGCTGTTCACCGGACATGGCTGCCTTCTCTTCCAGGATCTGTGTGCCAATAATGATCACAGCCTCAGATTCACCTGTCTGTCCGTAATATTCTGTCAAATCCATCTGTTTCTTCGTTGGAATGCGCCGCATGATCAGGGTTGTGACGATTCCGATCACTGCAACCGCAGCAATCAGCAGACCGACTATGATTACAGGATTTATTCTTCGCCTTCTTCTTCGCCTCATATAAATATTATCCTCTCGGTATAAGTCTTTTTCAATGGGAATTGGCCCAAAGTTATTTTTCATTATAGCATACTTTCGTGGAATTGTATCGCAAAATTCGACTTTTTACAATTTGTTTACATTATTTATTACCTGTTTATTTTTGCCGGAAACCCTTTCAGTGAAAAGCATGAGTAGGGGGAAACTGCAGTTCCGAAAGGGTCCCGGCTTTAAGGAGTAAAGCCTATGGCTTACAAAACGGATATGCCGCCCCAGGCGGCATCCCATCATGGCTCATCGATTACAAAATCGAAGTCCACACGGGCAATATGCCCTTTCTCATCTTCCGTGTAATCCCGCATATATCCTCCGCCATCTGCAATCTGACAGGCTTTTGCAATGGCTGTGGAGTTACTTGGCTCACCTTCCAGATAAAGGGAAACACCCAACTTCTCATATCCGGCAAGTTCTTCCTCCAGCAATCTGCAGGATTTTTCCTTTCCTGATCGTGATATACGCTTCGTGTCCTATCCTCCTTTCTTCCTTGATGGATCCAGAAAACACCTGAATCATGGTGCAGAAAAAAGAGAGAGACTAAGGCTTCCTTTCATCTTCTGGGAATGGAAACATCGTCTGCAGCAGATATGCTGCCTGATAAATCGACGCTGTTTTTAGAAAAAACTAGATGTCTGTGTTAATACTTAATACGAAACTGTGGTTAGCTGTCCTGCTTATCCGTTGTGAACCCCAGTCCGGTCTTTTTTCTTGTCCCTCATTATACGGATTCCCCAGCCATTATGCAAGAGCTTTTTATGAGTTTATTCTTTTTTCCTGGACTGTTTTGAAAAATTTAATAATTACAGAGGAAATTACCTGTTTTTTTCCTATTGCACTTTTGAAACATATATTATACAATGAGAAATCAAGACATAATGATATTTGATACCACAAAGAACAGGATGTGATCATATGAAAATTGAAAAGATCAGCGATACCCAGATCCGCTGCACTCTTACGAAAGAAGATCTGGACAGTCACCAGATCCGTATCAGTGAGCTTGCCTACGGCACGGACAAGGCCAAGAAGCTTTTCCGGGAAATGATGCAGCAGGCCCAGATCCAGTTCGGCTTTGAAGCAGATAACATCCCGCTGATGATAGAAGCAATCCCGATAAGCGGGGAAAGCGTAGTCCTGATCATCACCAAGGTTGAGGATCCTGAGGAGCTTGACACCCGTTTTTCCAAGTTTTCACCATATAAGAAATCCAAACCGGATGCCCTTCACTTTGACGGGGCTGACAATATCATTGATATTTTCCAGAAGCTTTATGAAGAGACAAAGAAAGCCATCTCCAGCGAGGATTCCTCTGAAAAGCAGAAGAACGCCAGCGCAAAGAACGACCAGGCTGCCTCATCTTCTGGAACTTCTGAAAATGAGGATGATGCCGCGAAGATTTCCGTTAATCTTGTAAGGCTTTACAGCTTCCGTACATTAGATGATGTGATTGCGGCAGCCCATGGGCTGGACGGCTTCTATAAGGGCGTGAATACCCTTTATAAGGATGAGAACGCACTTTACCAGCTGATCGTACATCAGTCTTCCTGCACTGCGGAGGAGTTCAACAAGGTCTGCAATATTCTCTCTGAATATGGCAGCGGGCATGCTTTTACTCCTGCCGGAGAAGCACACTTAAAAGAACATGGAGAACTGATCCTGCGCAAGGCACTGCAGCAGCTCGCCCAAATCTGATAAATAAAAAGGACTGGCATTTCGCGCCAGTCCCTTTTATTTATCACTTAGTATATAACCGAACTACGGTACTATATACTAAAGCGTGTTTGAAAAATCATTCCCGCAATCTGCACGCCCCACTTTGCGGGAGATTTTGCCCGAATTCGGTTGCCGTAGCCCGCTACGGCGCCCTCATCCGGACAAAATCTCCCACAAATTGTGACGCACATCTTACAGAAAGCCTTTTTCAAACACGCTCTAGCGGCCTGCAAGATAATCGTTCAGCTGCTGGATTAATACGTCAGCATCGATTCCGTGTACCATAGCAGCCTCCTCCAGAGATTCCATCTGAGCGGATGGGCATCCTACACATCCCATTCCGGATGCCATAAGAATACCAGCCATATTCGGATCTAACTGAAGAAGCTGACCAATCAGCATATCTTTTGTCACCTGTGCCATGATCTGTTTCCTCCTTTTTGAATTAAACCGTGGTGTTAATCAACTGTTCCATAATCAGTTTCTCCCACGTTCTACCATTATAATACCAAATGTTCATTTACGCAACCATCACAATTCTAAAACTTTGTTTATAATTTTGTACTTGATATCTTATGCCAGATATATTAGAATGTGGTTATATCCCGAGAGGGAACTAAAGAGATTAAAGGAGGATATCACAATGGCATATGTAATTTCTGATGAGTGTGTAAGCTGTGGAACATGCGAAAGCGAATGTCCAGCAGGAGCTATTTCTCAGGGAGATGAGCATTTCGTAATCGACGCTGATACATGCGTAGAGTGCGGAACTTGTGCTGACGCCTGTCCAGTGGGCGCTATCAGCGAGGGTTGATTTTCCGGACAATGATAGCGAAGGGAGCTTCCATAATGGGAGCTCCCTTTTTTTATTTATGCGCTTTGCTTTTCTTTTTCCCACGTTTATCCAGGGCTGCGGCGGCTTCCTTTCTGGCAGACTGCTGTCTTCGGATGGTTTCATCCAGCGAACGCCACCTGTCCTCCCCTTCTTTTTTGGCGTGAAGTTCCTGGGTGATCAGACGCTCCATGATTTCCTGGAATTCCAGGATCTTCGTATCTTCTTCCGTTTCCTTTACGCTCTCCCGCAGTTCTTCTTTAAACATTTCTTCATCCTGCTCTTTGTTTTTGTCCGGCAAGGCGGACTCCAAGAGCTGAATTCCGGACGCTTCTGCCTCACCCTTCGGCTCTGACATGTCTCTTCTTGCGATTTTGGGAAGCAGGTCGTGTATGGCTCTTAGCTGCAGCCCCCGATTCTTCAGTTCCTTAATATTCAAAAACAGCTGAATATCCTCTCCGGTGTAGTAGCGGTGTCCCAGCTCATTTCTGCCGATATGCAGATCCAGCTCGTCCTCCCAGTAACGTAGCACATAGGATTTTACCCCTGTCATCTTCACAGTCTCTGCCACGGTATAGCATTTCTCCATACTACCCCTCCTTATGAGATTACTGTTGTTCACAGCAGCATGAAATTCACTGCTTTTATTATAGCAAAGGCACCTTTAATTGCAAGAAAAAAAGGTCGACATAACCTGCCGGCCTTCGCCAGGAAATGCCGCAGCTGACAGCATTTCCTTATTTTTTCATATTTACAAACTGCGTGTATCTTGGCAGCCATACCAGCTCCACGGTACCAATAGGGCCGTTTCTCTGTTTGGCTATGATGATTTCCGCAATGTCCTTCTTCTCTGTGTCCTTGTGGTAATAATCATCACGGTAAATGAACATTACCACGTCCGCATCCTGCTCGATGGCTCCTGACTCTCGAAGGTCAGAAAGCATAGGCCTGTGATCCGGACGCTGTTCCACTGCTCGGCTAAGCTGGGACAGGGCGATCACCGGCACGCTCATCTCACGTGCCAGAGCCTTAAGGGAACGGGAAATATCGGAAATCTCCTGCTGTCTGGAATCTGAGTGTCCGCTTCCGGTCATCAGCTGAAGATAGTCGATCATAACAATTCCAAGGTTGTGCTCCAGCTTATATTTCCTGCACTTGGACCGGAGCTCGGAAATGGAAATACCAGGCGTATCGTCAATGATCAGGTTGGAACGGCCGATAATATCCGCGCCCTCCACCAGCTTGGTCCAGTCCTCATCCTTCAGATTACCGGTTCGCATGTTCTGGGAATCCACATGGGACTCCATGGCAAGGAGACGGTTTACAAGCTGCTCCTTGGACATCTCAAGACTGAATATGGCAACGGTAACATCCTTGCGAAATGCCATATACTGGGCAATGTTCAGAACAAACGCTGTTTTTCCCATGGAAGGACGGGCTGCGATCAGAACCAGGTCAGAGGCATGCATTCCGGAGGTCTTGTAATCCAGATCCACAAATCCGGTAGGAATACCAGTTACGGACCCCTTCAGCTTGGATGCCTTTTCAATGTTGTTGACTGCATTTAACACAACCTGCTGAATGGGAACAAAATCATCGCTGGTCTTTCGCTGCAGAACATTAAAAAGCTTCTTCTCTGCATCCTCTAAAATCATCTGGGTGCTGTCCTTCTCCAGGTAGCAGGAATTCTCCACTTCCTCATTGACCTTGATCAGACGTCTTAAAACAGCTTTCTCGCTGACGATATTTGCATAATATTTCACATTGGCAGATGTGGGAACCGCAGAAATCAGATCCCTCACATATTCCATGCTGCTGATATCCGGCGGAAGATCCTTCTCTTTCAGACGATTCTGAAGAGTGATCAGATCCACCGGCTTGCCCTCATTGCACAGCTCCACCATAGCATCAAAAATAATTCCGTACTGGCTCTGATAAAAATCGTCGCTGGTCAGAATCTCTGACGCTACCAGAATGGCATCACGGTCCAGGATCATGGAACCGATCACAGACTGCTCTGCTTCAATACTGTGAGGAAGAATCCTCTTGATCAATGCTTCTTCCATTTAGCACAAACATCCTCTCTTACTGCTCCTTATGCCTCTTCCTTTACCCATACCTTCAGGCTTCCGGTTACCTTAGGATGAAGCTTTACAGGTACATTGGTAACGCCAAGGTTGCGGATGGGGTTTGGAAGCACCAGTTTCTTTTTCTCGATGTCAAGGTTCAGCTGTTTCTTGGCAGCTTCGGAAATTTCCTTGGTGGATACGGAACCGAAGGTTCTTCCGCCCTCGCCTACCTTCAGGGTAAGGATTACTTCTTTGTCCTCCAGATCCTTTGCAAATACTTTGGCAGCTTCTAAGTTCTCCTGTGCCACCTTCTCCTCATTTGCTTTCTGAAGCTTCAGGTCATTTAAGTTCTTCGGGGTAGCCTCAAGGCCAAGCTTCTTCGGCAGGATCATGTTTCTTGCATATCCGTCGCTTACGTTAACGATTTCCCCTTTTTTTCCAAGGGATTTTACATCCTCTAACAAAATTACTTTCATTCTTTGAATTCTCCTTCCTGATATAACTGATCTATAATTTCTTTGATCATCTGCTCAGTCTCATCTTCTGTTGCCTTCACCTGGGCTCCGGCAATGTTCAGATGACCGCCTCCGCCCATGCGTTCCATCATAACCTGCACGTTCACTTCATCAATGGCACGCGCACTTACATATACCTCATTATTGTATGGAGTCAGCACAAACGAAGCCTTCACGCCGGCGATGTTCAGAAGCTCATTGGCAGCCTGGGCACCTACTACGGTAGGGCTCTCCAGGCCTTCACTTGGACATCTGCCGATTGCAAAGCAGTTCCGGTAGATCTGAGCAGTCCGTACAACCTCTGCTCTTGCCTTATAGGCATCAATGTTATCACGGAGCAGCTTGCGCACTCTCGTAATGTCTGCACCGTTTCTTCGAAGGAATGCAGCCGCCTCAAAGGTACGCACACCAGAGCGGGTAGTAAAGTTATTGGTATCTATGACCATACCTGCGTACAGACAGTCTGCCTCCAGGCTTCTCAGTCTCAGATCATCTGAGAAATACTGAAGGATCTCAGCAACCATCTCACAGGTGGATGATGCATAAGGCTCCACATAGGAAAGCACGGCATTTTGAATGACTTCGCTTCCTCTTCTGTGGTGATCCAGTACGACAATGGTCCTGGTTAAGTACAGAAGATCCTGGCACTCGGTGTAGCTTGGCTTGTTGGTATCTACTACAACCACAACCGTATTATTGTCCACAAGCTCTTTGGCCTGGGCGCAGTCCACAAACATGGAAGGCTCATAATCCGGATTGTTGATATAGCCTGCCATCAGCGGCCGAATGGAAGTAGTGGGATCATTGACCACAATGTGAACCGGCTTTCCAAGGGTCTTGCCTGCACGGTAAATACCGATGGCAGCGCCTAAAGCATCCACATCTGTGATCTTGTGTCCCATAACCACAACCCGGTCCTTGGTGCTCATGAACTCTTTCAGAGCCTGTGCCTTCACCCTTGCCTTCACACGGGTGTTCTTCTCTACCTGCTGGGATTTGCCCCCAAAATAGGTGATGGAATCCCCGTTCTTGATCACTACCTGGTCGCCGCCGCGGCCAAGGGCCATCTCGATGGCAATACGGCAGTACTCATAGTTCTGCAGATAGTTGGCACCGTTCAGTCCGATACCGATACTTAAGGTGACAGCCATCTCATTTCCGATGTTCACCGTCTTGACCTCGTCCAGGATATGGAACCGCTGTTCCTTCAAGGCCTCCAGGGAACTCTGGCGCATGATCAGGAAATATTTATCCCGCTCAAGCTTGCGCACAAGCCCGTCGAAATTGGAAAAATACTTGGTGATCTTCCTGTCGATCAGGGCAATCAGAAGGGAACGGCGCACATCCTCCACGCCCTCCAGTGCTTCCTCATAATTGTCCAGATAGGCAAGTGCAACTACCAGCTTGTCATCCTCATTCTTCTGGATGTATTCCTGAAGCTCAGTCTCGTCATAGAAGAACATCGCTACCACGCTGACGTCTGAATCCACATTTTCCAGAATGCGTGCTTCATTTATCACATCCTTCATGGTCACAAGCTGCATGGAAACCCGGTAGATCCGGTCTCCGTAGCTGGTGCTCATCTCCGCGATTGCCTGCTTCTCCGGGATGGGAATGCGCTCCGGCGTGATTTCCGGAAAGATGGTGTTAATATTCTTATTATACATCTGGTCTTTCCCCGTCAGCTGGGAAAATACCTTATTTGACCAGATCATCCTGCCATTGGTGTCCATAATGGCATAGGGAAGTGCCAGATCGTCCAGCAGGCGCTTCTCCAGCGATTCATACTGATTGGCAAAGGCAATCAGGTCATTGAGAATCATCGGGCGATGATAGTGGGTCAGCAAAAGCGCAGCTGCCACGTAAATCACCAGTCCTGCCAGTGACAGAAGTCCTGCCTTCACATTTACTGTAAAAATCAGAACATTCAGAAGAACAAGAAGGATGGTCAGATACAGCGGCCATCTCATAAACCGCTTCATGGACCCTTTGAATTTCAGTTTTTTATTCATAAGTTTATCCTCACTTACAAAAACTCAGATTCCCAGCAGGCAAACTGCCCCGGGAAAATTTTTCGCCTTTGAAGGATAGTATAACAGATTCTTGGATATTTTTCCATAGAAGAGTTTATAAAAACAAAAAAGCCCCTAAATACCAGTAAAACCAGTATTTAAAGGCCTTAAGCGTCTGCATCACTGCATTCAGGAAATTAGTCCTGGATGTATGGCATCATTGCAAGATGACGTGCTCTCTTAACAGCAACAGTCAGAGCTCTCTGATGTTTTGCGCAGTTTCCGGTAATTCTTCTAGGAAGGATCTTACCTCTCTCGGAAACGTATTTTCTTAATTTTGCTACGTCCTTGTAATCGATTTCGTTATTCTCTTTACCACAGAATACGCAAACTTTTTTTCTTCTGCGTCCGCCTCTTCTCTTCATTGGAGAATCTGGTCTTTCGCCTCTATTATTGTAAGCCATGTTGGTTTTCCTCCTGTTTTATTCAGTTTTTAGAGCTGTGCTCTAGTTAAACGGCAATTCCTCGTCAATTCCATCCGGAATGTTCATGAAGCCCTCAGCAGCAGCTCCCGGGTTCGGCATGGAAGCCTCCGGAGCGCTTGTACGTGGATGGGAAGCTGCGTAGCTGTCGCTGGAAGCCTTGCTCTCAGCAAACTCCTGATCCTCCACAACCACCTCTGTGGTGTAAACCTTCTGTCCATCACGGTTGGTATAGCTTCCGGTCTGAATACGGCCTGTTACGGCAATCTTCAGTCCCTGACGGAAATATTTCTCAGCAAATTCCGCTGTACGTCCGAAAGAAACACACGGAATAAAATCCGCACTTGCCTCTCCGTCGCGACGGAATCTTCTGTCTACAGCCAATGTGTATCTGGCAATTGCCAGTGCATTCTCTCCTGCGGAATATCTTACCTCAGGATCTCTTGTTAAGCGACCCATTAAAACTACTTTGTTCATTCTTCTTACCTCTCTTAATATGCTAAGTGAACGACCTTTAATGGTGCTCTCTGAATCTGATCATGCAAAAAGATTACGCGTCTTTTCTGACAACTAAGTATCTTAATACGTTGTCCATGATACGTACATGTCTTTCTACTTCTGCCGGACACTGTGCGTCTGCCTCAAACTGAATAAAGTAGTAGAAGCCTTCATGCATTTTCTGAATCTCGTAAGCTAATTTCTTCTTACCCCATTCTTCAACGTCTGTGATAACGCCGTTGTAACGAGTGATGTATCCTTTAGCTTTCTCAACTACTGCATCACGTACTTCGTCTTCAACTTTAGCGCTAACAACTAATGCTAACTCGTACTTGTTCATGCTTGTCTTACCTCCTTATGGTCTGTTGGCCCTTTGCCTGTCAAAGAGCAAGGATATTTTATATATCACGATTTTTGATTCTAACATACTTTTTGTGGACTGTAAAGCATTATTTTTCCTTTTTTTGAAGATTTTTTGTGTTTTTCTCCACCATTTTACGGGGAACCATGATCTGATGCCCGCATCCCATGCACTTCAGGCGGAAATCCGCGCCCACTCGCAAGATTTCCCAGTCCTTGCTGCCGCATGGATGGCCTTTTTTCAAAGTAACGATGTCTCCGATTTCATAAACTTCTGCCATAATCTGACAAACTCCTCTTAAAAACGTTTTATTCTGTGTGTCTCTTCACACGTTTCCAAATACTATTTTTCTGCCTTTTTCACCTGGATCTGTGAAAATACCTGTCCAATAGGCTCCTTGATCAGAAGATCCGCATATCGGTCTCTTGGTGTAGGTGATTTGTTGATCACCACCAGATGCTCACCGGAAAAATAATCGATCAGGCCTGCTGCCGGGTAAACCGCAAGGGAGGTTCCTCCGATGATCAGAACCTGTGCCTGGGAAATAGCCCGCACCGCCTCGCTGATCACACCGTTGTCCAGTCCTTCCTCATACAGCACCACGTCCGGCTTGATCATTCCGCCGCAGGTGCATTTAGGCACGCCCTTTGCATTTTTCATGTAGGCGAAATCGTAGGATTTGCCGCATTTCATACAGTAATTGCGGTATACGCTTCCGTGAAGCTCCAGTACCTTTTTGCTTCCGGCCATCTGATGAAGATTGTCGATGTTCTGGGTGATCACTGCTTTCAGCTTGCCTGATGCCTCCAATTCTGCCAGTTTCAAATGAGCCGCATTTGGCTTTGCTGTGTCACACAGCATCTTGTCCTGATAGAAACGGTAAAATTCATCCGGGTGACGCATAAAAAAGGTATGGCTTAATATGGTTTCTGGAGGATAGTCGTACTTCTGGTTATACAGGCCGTCCTGGCTTCGAAAATCCGGGATTCCGCTTTCTGTGGAAACTCCCGCTCCCCCGAAAAATACAATATTGTCATACTTATCGATCAGTTCCTGCAGTCTTTTTGCTTCCTCGCTCATATGCCATCTTTCTCCAATCCCAGCAGCCTGGCAGGAGAATTTCCCGCCTGGCGCGCCTTTGCATTCCATTTTTCAAAAATCAGTTCTCACTGCTGTCTGTCTTTTTCACCACATCAAGGGTGTCCACTCTTTTTCCCTGAACCACATAACGTGTGGATTCATTGCCCGTACAGGTGGAAAGGGTAACGATCTTATCTTCCACTCCCAATTCTCCCGGCGTGGTCTTAATATCCGAATAAGAAACAATCTTGTTCATGTAGTCCACAAATTCCTGTCCCGGGCCCTTAAACAGCGTGTAGGTATCGCTGTTTACCGCTGTAGTGTACGCAGAAATAATCTCATATCTGTAGTTCTTCTCCGGCGTGAAAATCCAGAAATATTTGCTCTTGTTATAGGCAGAATCGTCCTTGCTGAAATTCTTCAGCTGGCCGAACATGCTGCCGTTTTTCATATTATGTCCGTAAACCAGGGTATTGCAGTCACTGAAGTCAGCCTTATTCTCATAATCAATGAAAATAGTTCCGGCAAAATTATAGTTCTTCTCATAAGTCATATGAAGATACTGGTCATTGTCAGTTCCCCGAACTACCGGATAGCTGACCCCGTCCAGAGCCTCTACATAAATCCAGCCGATCACATCTGTGTTAATGCTTCTTAAAGAATCAAAATCAATGTCCATAGGGGCTTTCAGGGTGGGACCTTCCGGTCCTGCCGGTTCCTGCTCCTGGGCATCCTGATCCGGATCGCGCTCTGTCACTGCCATCTGAGCAATGGCATTGTACTCATCTGAGCCCTTTTTGTACTCTGTGTAAATATGATAAAGATTGTATGCCGCATAGCAGAATATGCAGATTGCTGCGATCAGCACAACCGTAAGCAGCACATCTCCCGCCTTTTTCTTCTTTTTAGGTTTCTT
This sequence comes from Blautia acetigignens, assembly GCF_025566865.1. NCBI lineage: Bacteria > Bacillati > Bacillota > Clostridia > Lachnospirales > Lachnospiraceae > Blautia > Blautia acetigignens. The sequence goes on along the minus strand of NZ_JAOQJM010000003.1, from coordinate 24,017 downwards.
ATCTTCCTTCATGGCAACCTCCTTTTTCTCATGAACTTTCTTCCTCTCCAGGGATGCAGTTTCCCGGAACTTTTTCGCACATTTCCTCCCTGTCATTATAAGCGCTGGGAAAAATTCCCGCAACCATCATTCCTGCAGGGAATCCAGAATCGCCCTGCATTCTTCCCGCATGGCATTCTCCTGCTTCTGGTAAAGCAAAAGCCCGCAGTGCCTGAAATAAGCATCGCATCCATGTTCGGAAATAAAAGTACTGGTGCACGGATTCCCGGTAAGCCCGGTCTCCAGAAGCAGCAGCTCCTGTCCTTCTCCAAAGCAGTCTTCCAGAAAGGCAAAGCCCCTCTCCAGCATAGTTTTCGTGCGCTCCAATTCCCTGCCCCGCAGCTCACATTCTTTTTCAAACAGCTGGCGTATCAGCTGGAAGCCTTCCTGGCAGTCCGTCACATGAGCCTCGCAGATCTGAAGAAAATACTCTTCCAGAATCCCGATCTGCTCTTCCTCCTGGCATCTCTCCCGCTCCGACAAAAGCTCTGCCTGCCATTTCGCATCCAGTGCTTTTCTTCTTTCTGCCAGAAACTCTTTCATGGAATCCACACATGTTTGCTCCTGGAAAAAACGCTTCAGCTGCATCAGATTCTGGTGGAGCATCACAGTTCTTACATCCACTTTTTCGAAAGCTGCTGCCTGCTGATCAAGTGCTTCCATTACAAGCTGGGTCAGGGTAAACCGCTCCTCAAACTGCGCCCTGGCTGCCATCTCACAGATCAGCCTGTATTCCTTCTGGGGCACAGTTCCCTCTAGAATTTCCCCTACCCGGTAATCCGTTTTGTACCTTTCATATAGTCTATAATAGGCGGCAAAGTCCCTTGTAATTTCCTCTTTCTGAAGAAACTCGCCAACAATCTCCTCGGATACTTCCACCTGAAGCTCTTCATAGCTTTTGAGAAGCTCCGAAAGGTCCTCCCAGCCTCTGGCAGTCACAAAAAATTTTCCGTCTACCGTGTTTTCCACTATGTAGAAATTCTCTTTTTTCAGAGTCAGATAGGACAAAATGGCGCCGTGGACCTGCCTTTTCCCGGCGTATTCCAGCCACACATCTGTCTGGGCCTGTATCTCAAGCTTTCGCACGCGGTCCAGGGTTACAATGTCAAACTCCCGGACAGACTTGTTGTACTCAGGAGGATTGCCTGCTGCCACAATGATCCACCCCTTCGGCACTTTATGGGTTCCGAAGGTTTTGTTCTGCAAAAACTGGAGCATGGCAGGCGCCAGTGTCTCGGACACACAGTTGATCTCATCCACAAAAAGGATTCCTTCTTTTTTGCCGGTGCGCTCCATGCATTCGTAGACGGACGCGATGATCTCGCTCATGGTGTATTCGGTGATATCCATTTCCTTGCCGCCATAATTTCTGGTGACGATTTTCGGCAGTCCTACCGCGCTCTGACGGGTATGATGAGTGATGGTATAGGCCACGAGCCCAACCTGGCATTCCTCTGCGATCTGCTCCATAATGGCTGTTTTGCCGATTCCCGGAGGTCCCATCAGAAGGATTGGCCTCTGGCGCACCAGAGGATAGGTGTACCCACCCTTTTCGTTTTTTCTCAGATAAGCCAAAAGGGTATGCTTAATCTCATTTTTTGCTTCTTTTATATTCATCGGTTTGCTCCTAACTGATCACCAGCTTGTATGCCCAATTCGGCACATATTTCATATTTTCATTCTTTTTCACAAAGACAAAAGCAGTCTCGTAATCTGGCTTCTGCCCCGGATAAATGCCGTCGCCGTCTGTGAAATAAATCAGGGCTTTCAGGTTTTTCAGTTCCTTTTTCTCCCGTTCTTTCTTTATATAAGTAAAAACAGGCACAAAATCTGTGCCGCTTCGCCCCTGTATCTGCACATTTCGCACGTATTCCTTCCACTCTTCTTCCGAATGGATCACGGACACAGACTGGATGCAGCAGTCGCACTGAATAATGTAGACTTTCATTTTCCGGAAAAAATTCTCTCTTGTGCTGAGAATCTGATAGGTTTCCCCCAGAAACCGCTGCACCAGCTCCCTGGAACAGGAACCTGAGGTGTCGATGGCGATGACCAGCTCCTCCAAGCGGTTTACTTCCTTATACTCCAACGGTTCGATCAGAGGCAGATTTCCATAGTGCTCCATTCCGAAATGATAGAAAATGTAGTCAAAGCTTTCCTCATCCAGCTGGATTTCTTCCCTTGGAAAAGCAAATTTTTTCAGAAATTTCCGGTAGTCATAACGGCTTTTGTAAAGCTGTTCCAGCTCTTCCTGGCGGTTTCCAGGATTGGCACCGATCCGGTGCTTCTGGTGTTCTTTTCCAAGGGTGGTGTAGGTGAGGATCTTCTCCCAGCGGCTTTTTTCCTGCTTTGCCCTCTCCGGATTCAACTTCCACAAAGAATGGTCATCAAATGCAAAAAGCTGCTCCATTTCCTCCTGGGAAAACGGAAGCTTCTCCTGTTCAAGCCGATGGTACAATACCTCCGCAGATAAAGGCCTTCCTCCAAAAAATTCCAAAACCCGGCCACGCAGCTTCTTTTCTTCTGCAGAAAATCCCCACAGATCTTCCGGTATATTTTCCTTTAACAAAAGCTCTGCTGCCAGATCGCAGGCAAGGTTCCACAACCGTTTATTTGCTTTTTCCTGGGAAAAGGGGTGAAGGTACAGGCAGTGAAACAGAATATGCAGATATCCCCGTTTCAGTGCTCCGGGATTTTTCTCCCAGACACGGATGAGAAACATAGGATCTGCAAGAATCCGGCTTCCGTCTGTGCCGATTCCGTGAATTTCCTGCAGGTCTGTTCTCCTGCTTTTCTCCCTGCTGATCACTTCACAGGAAAGGGCCGCGATTCCCGGTGAAAAAAATGGAAATCTGGCGCAGACTTCGCTGCGGCAGGTATATAAAATACGGCTTCCAAGCTCCCGACAGGCGGATTCTCTGGCATTTTCCGAAGTCCCGGCGCTCTGGGCAGCCTCTGCATTCGTGGACGCCTCTTTTTTCATAACCTCAGAGGGTGAAATCTCTGTCCGTATATCCATATTTACTGTCCTTTAATTTCATCAGCCACACCAGGCTTTCCAGTTTCTGCTCTTTCCTGGCGGTGCGGATAAAGCTCTCCAGTTCATTTCTTCCAAACCAGTCCATTCCTGCCAGCTGCTCCATTTCACAGATATTTTCCTGGCGGATCAATTCTTCCATGGCTGGACGTATTCTCCGCTTCAGGTACTGGCTGTATGCGTTTTTTGCTTCTTCTGAAGTCTCTTCTTTTTCCGGAAAAAAGCCTTCCAACGCACAGGACAGCTTCACTTTCTCCTGCCCCGTACTTTTGAATTTCTCGTATAAAAATTCCTGTTCTTTATCCATCGATTCTTTCACGCTCACTTTTTTATGCAGTCTCCCTGCCTGTTATTATAATCCATCCTTTCTTTTCCCACAATGTAAAATTTTCCAATACAGTCCGTCTGCGCCACCCAAATTCCAGCTGAGTTTTCCGCAAAGCGGGGCGTTGGAATGATTTTTCAAACAGACTCTAGCCACCAGCCTGCCTTCCTGTTATAATGAAGAGACCAAGAACAACAGGAGGACTTACTTGTATGGCAAAAAAGAATCTGATCGTCGGACAGTCCGGCGGACCTACCGCAGTGATAAACAGCAGTCTTTATGGTGTGGTTTCTGAGGGAATCCGTCAGGAGGAAATCGGACATGTTTATGGAATGGTAAATGGAATTGAGGGATTTTTGAAAGGCACAGTCCTAGATTTTGAGGAAGCTCTTCCCGGGGAAAAGCTGGAATACCTCACTTACACCCCAGGTGCTTATCTTGGCTCCTGCCGCTATAAGCTTCCCCAGTCTTTGGAGGACCCGGTATACCCGGAACTGTTCCGCAGGTTTGAAGAGATGAATATTGGCTGGTTCTTTTATATTGGCGGAAATGACTCCATGGATACGGTGAGCAAGCTTTCCCGCTATGCAGCCATGATCGGCAGTGACATCCGCATTATCGGCGAACCTAAAACCATTGACAATGACCTTGTGCATACCGATCATACGCCTGGATTTGGAAGTGCGGCCAGATATGTGGCTTCCACAGTCCGCGAGATCACCCTGGATGCCAGCGTCTATGAGAAAAAATCCGTAACCATCGTGGAGATCATGGGACGTCACGCAGGCTGGCTGACCGCCGCAGGTGCCCTTGCCCGCAAATATACAGGTGACAATCCTCTTCTTATTTATCTGCCTGAGACAGCTTTTGACACAGAGAAATTCCTTACGAAGGTAAGCAGTGCATTTGAGAAAAACTGCAACGTTGTGGTTTGTGTTTCTGAAGGAATCCACGATGCCAAAGGCACCTTCATCTGTGAATATGACAACTCCGTAGGCACCGATACCTTCGGACACAAAATGCTGGCAGGCTGCGGCAAATACCTGGAAAACCTGGTGCGTGACCGCCTTGGAGTGAAAGCCCGCTCCATTGAGCTGAATGTAAGCCAGCGCTGCAGCGCTTCCCTTCTTTCTGACACAGACCGGCAGGAAGCTGTTACAGCTGGAATTTTCGGTGTTCAGGCTGCACTTAAGGGTGAGACGGGCAAGATGGTTTCCTTTATCCGCCAGGAAACTCCAGATGGCGTTTACCAGATGAAATGCGGACTTGAGGATGTGAACCAGATCTGCAACGAGGAGAAAACCGTTCCTCTCTCCTGGATTACGGAGGATGGCTCTGATGTGACAGAGGATTTCATCCGCTACGCACGCCCGCTGATCCAGGGAAATGTGGAGCTCCCTATGGGCGAAGACGGGCTTCCAGTTTGCGTATATCGCAAATAACTTGTAAATATATAGCAAAAACAGCACCAGGTGGGAAATTTCTCTCACCTGATGCTGCTTTTTTCATCTTATTCAGTTTTCACTATATTCAATTTTTCCGTTCAAATTTCCCTGGTTATTTCTCATTCTCGAAAATTCTGTGATCCTCTTCCAGTTTATCTTTTACCTCACTGTCGTGGATCTTTTCTTCCTTTTTCTCATCCCGTGACTTAGGCAGGATCAGATTCAGACAGACTGCAATGATCGTTGCCAGAACTACAGGAGATTTTCCAAAAATAGTAGTCACCCACGAAGGAAGTGTGGCAAGTGCTGCGTTGGCCTGGGATACGCCTACTCCAAGGGCTGCTGCCAATCCGACAATGGAGGAGTTGCGGTAATCCATCTCAGCGGAAGCCACCAGTTTCATACCGGTCATGGCAATGGATGCAAAAACGGATACTGTTGCACCGCCCAGCACGCACTGCGGAATGGTTGTCAGAAGTGCGGAAAACTTCGGCACAAATCCGGCAATGCCAAGGAATGCAGCTGCAAGTCCCAGAACCCAGCGGTTGATAACCTTGGTGGTGGTTACAATACCTACGTTCTGGCTGTATGTAGCAGTGGGAAGTCCGCCAAATAAAGCGCCGATGATGTTGGTAATACCATACGCCACAATACCGCTCTGGAGCTCCTGATCCTTCGGAGTACGGTTCATGGCACCGATGGTGGTGGCGGAATAATCTCCGATGGCCTGAATGGAGTTGATGGCAAACAGAAGTCCGATGGCAACGCAGGCAGAAATTTCAAAATGCACTCCAAAGTGCATCAGCTGGGGCAGCTGGAACACGCTTGCATTTCCAACACTGGACAGATTCACCATGCCAAAGGGAATGGATACCAGATATCCGGCCAGCATACCGATCAGAATGGAGGAAAGCTTCCAGATTCCTTTTCCAAAATGATTCAGCGCAGTTACAACAGCCAGGGTGAAAAATGCAACCAGCCAGTTCTGCCAGGAACCGTAGTCCGGATTGGAGGTTCCGCCTGCCATATAGTTGATGGCAGTTGGATACAGGGAAAGTCCAATGGTGAAAACTACTGTTCCTGTGATCAGCGGCGGGAAAAATACGCGGATCTTCTTCACCAGAATTCCCATGATAACCGCTACAATTCCACCTACGATCTGCGCTCCCATAATGGTATCAATTCCGTATCCGTCCGCAATGGCCTGCATACTTGGCACATATGCGAAGCTGACACCCATGATCATGGGAAGTCCGGAACCAATCCGAAACTTTTTCCCGATTGGAAACAGCTGGATCAAAGTGGAAAACGCAGCGATCACAAGAGCAGCCTGAATGAGGATGACCTGGTCCTTATTCTCAAGGCCGGCTGCTCCTGCCACAATAATGGCAGGGGTGACACATCCCACGATCATTGCAACTACATGCTGCAGCGCAAGAGGAAGAGCTTCCTGGATACGCGGGATACCATCAGTTTCAAAAATACTGCCTCTCTTCATAATGTTCTCCTGCTTTCTTTTGTTTTATATAGTATACCAAATAGCGGGCGCAAAAACAATTAGATTACCTAAAAATCTTTGTATTATTGTTAACAAAAAAACAAGCTTGTTTTTGTCTATATTTATAAGAGGCTAATTTCCGGTGGTCTCATGCTCTCACCTACTTTACAAGACCGGAATTGCTTCTGTATTCTTCATTCAGTTCCCGCAGTTCCTTTTCCCCATTAATATACGGCTCATAAAAAGCATCCACAGACCCGCCGCCCAGATTATCACACCCATTGCAAAAATCACACGCACCTCCGCACTGATTCAGCCCCTCCTGGACGATGCGGATTCTCTCTTCTTTTGTTGTGTCTTTGATCAGTATACTTGATATTTCCATAGCTGTTTTCCTCCTGTTTATGATTGCGCTTTATAATTTCCGTATCAAAAAAGCCGGCACATATAGCCGTATTCTAAAGCAAAAATATCTTCTCACGTCAACAGTTCAAACGTATGATACATATCCAGTCTTCCAAATCCCCAGTCCCGGTTGGGATACTGGAGACGGTCTTCTCTTTTGGCGCCGCGGGTGAGGTAGTTTTTGACGCTGGAGCCGGTGAAGAAGGGGCGGTTGCCGCGGATGACGGCCCATTCGAAGAGGAGGGCGGCGGTGCCGGCTGTCTGGGCGGCAGAGAGGCTGGTGCCGGAGGCGTAGCCGTAAAGGCCGTTTAGCTGGGGGACCTTGATCTGCACGCCCGGGGCTGCCACCTGGGGAACCACATTTCCGTCCGGCATAAAGCCCCGGCTTGCCTGCACGTACAGGCTGTTGTCACGGTACTGATAGGCGGTGACGGTAATGCTCTCCAGGGAATCTCCGGGGGCCGTCACGGTATTGTAAGGAGATGGCTCCAGGAAATACGTCTCCTCGGAAATCAGCCCCTGCACAGGCAGCCACATGTGAAAGCTTACATTCTGGTTATCCCTGCCCCGGACAAAAATCCGCCAGATACCAGGCGCAGGCTGGATAAACCGGAAATACACCAGCGTATATCCCGTCTGCCTCTCAATAGACACATAATTGACCTCCACCCTTGTCTCCACAAAAACAAAAGAAAGTTCCTGGGGCACATCTCCAAGTGACGAACTGATATCCAGGATTTCCCCGGTTGGCGACTGCAGAGACAGATTGTAGATTTCCGGAGGTTCTCCCCAGAATTCCATGGTAAAGCCAGGCTCTTTGTTCCCCACGCGAAGATCTGCCCCTGCCTGATTTTCCCGCTCTGACAGCCTGCCTGTATAATGATGCCTTGCGCTGCCCTCATTTCCAGCAGCCACAGACACGGAGATCAGGGAATACGCAGAAGCATAATCCACATATGTACTCAGCGGATTTTTCCCAATATGTGCGCCCTGGCTGCTGCCGATTCCCAGACACACAGACAGAGGCAGCTTCCTCTCATTTGCCATTCGCACAGCGAAATCCATCCCCATCATAATATCATTTTCCTGAAAAAGCTCTGCCTGTGATGGAAACAGATAAAACTCCCGCAAATATTTTTTTGCCTGCTTCACCTTCACAATAATCAGCATGGCCTCCGGCGCCGCCCCGCAAAAGCCCTCCTCAGGGGCATAATTTCCTGCAGCTATGGCTGCCATTCTGGTGCCGTGTCCATTTGTATCCAGGGAAGGCACCAGATCCAGCGGATTTTCCGACGCCAGCGCCCGGTCAATGTCACTTTTCCAGAACACTTTTCCATAAGGCACCTCACGCCCGTCTCCATCAAGAGTCTGGTCCCAGATACACAAAATCCTGCTGCCCATTTCATTCTGAAAAAGAGGATTACGGTAGTCAATTCCGGAATCAATAACTGCAATGGCCGTCCCCTGCCCTTTCAGCTGAAGATAAGGATGCTCCTGCAGCCTTGTAATCCCTGACGCCCCAAGGCTTCCAAGATCCATATAAGTATAACATTTTGGAATAAAACTGTAAGAATACGTGTTGATGTTCAGATTTCCCACCTCGGTAAGCGGGGCATAGACCACACCATAGATCGAATTGATTTTCTGAAAGCTAAGACCCGGGACATCGCCCAGGTCTTCCTGAAAATTCCCCATATATTTCACAATAAAATCCGCATACAGCTCATTCTGGGCAGGGGACGCATCCGGCCTTGTCCCTTCTTCCTGAATTCCAACTGTATCTGCATACTCCGGGGATTTTTGCATGTGCTTCCCTCCAGCTTATATTCAGTTAAGCCTATGCAGTTTTTTGGCTTTTATGTCTGTGATTTCCATGAACTTGCTCATGCAGACATGTCTCGTTTCGTTTTGCCGTCCCGGGCATTCTCACTGAAAACAAGAAGCAGGACTATTCCTGCCACGAAAGTAAACAGGGAAATAAACTGTGAGGTAGACAATGCCCCTACACTTCCTCTTGCCAGATCCCCTCTGAAAAACTCCAGCACAAACCTTCCCGCACTGTAAAAAATCAGATAAGCCGCGGCCGTCTCCCCGTCCTTTTTCTGTTTTTTGAGAATAAAAAGCAAAATCCCATAATGAATGAAATCCAGAATACTGGAATAAATCTGGGTGGGAATCAGTGCCACCCCGTTTGGCGCAAAGCCGGAGTCATGAAAGGTAATGGAAAAAGCACTGTTCGTCTCCTTTCCATAGCAGCATCCTGCCAGCAGACAGCCGATCCTGCCAAATCCCTGGGCCAGCGCCACCGACGGCATCAGCGTATCAAAGAACCGAAGAAAATCCAGATTTTTTATCCTGCAGTACACATACGCCGTAAGGATTCCCCCGATAATGCCGCCAAACACAACGAACCCATCCGTCAGGGTATCCCCGAGAAAGCCCGGATTGGCCACAATGCTCTTCCACTCTGTGATCCAGTACAGGATCTTTGCCCCAAGAAAGCCGCCAAGCACGCACCATACCACAAGGTTAAAAACATGTTCGTAAGGAAGTCCCCGCTTTTTGGCTCTGCGTTCTCCCGTAAAGTAAGCTGCCAGGATCCCTACCGCGATCATCAGTCCATACCCGTAAACGGTAAAGGGTCCTATTTTCAGCAATTCATTTTTCATAATAAAGCTCCTCTATCTTCCTGCTCTGCAAAAAAGTTTTTCCAGAACTTCAGAAGTTCCCGGTTTGCCGCATCATTTCTCTCATTGTCTGCTCCGTCCGGGTCACATTCCCCGCAGATATCCACCTGAAGGATTTTTCCGCCGGCCTCTTTAAAATGCCTGGTGACAAATTCCAGTGCTGCCATCATTTCCCCAAGAGTCATATCTCCCTGACTCCAGGTAGTGCTGGCATCCGTTGTACCAAGCACATCTTTATCAATGGAAACATAAAGAGGAAGGTCCGTGGGAATTTCTCCAAGGAAAGAAAAATCCATCACATTCCTTTCCATATTATTCGTTTTTTCGGAATAGCTTTCGTTATTTCGAAAGCCCTGGAGCATCTCCCTTGAGAAAAACTTTACCTTCTCTTTCAGCGGCTCTTCCACCTGACTGTAAGCTTCCTCATCTGGCCCTGCAAGCCATACTTCAACCAGATTTTCTGCCTCTTCAATTGCACTTGCGATCCAGCCGCCGCAAGAGAGAAGCCCTCCAAAAGCCGGCAGCTGCATGTCCGTATGATTGTCAAAAACCAGAAGCCGAAAGGGCTCTTTCACTCTCTCAATCCCAATCCGGCTCATATAATGATAATTGCCGGAATCAATAAAATAAATTCCTCCAGCTGAAAATTTCTCCAGCTTTTCCAGAATCTGCGTCTTCGCTTCGTCGTCACAATAGCAGTTTGTTCCGGGAATTTCCCGGACATCCAGCCAGGATACCTTTTCCCCTTCAAAAAACTGCTCTCCCTTATAAATCCCGGAAAAATCCATGATCACAATCTCTGCCATCAGTCTTTCCACTCCTCAAGGACTTCTTCTGCTTCCTCGCTTTCCACGGAAGCTTCATCCTGAACGGATTCTGGATTCCCGGCACTTTCCTGGGAAACAGCCCCGTCTGGCTGAACATTTTCTTCTGGAACAGTCTCTGTGTTCTTAGAACTTTCTTCAGACGCCATCTGGCTGCTTACATTCCCTGCATCCGGTGCTGGAGCAGAGGTATTTCCTGTCTCTTCTGCATTCTGTGCAGAAGCCGCTTCTGCCTTACTGTCGTCTTTTTCTTCTGTCTCCTCAGATGGAATCTCCTTTTTCAATCCATGCTTCAGGATCAGATAGAAAATAATATCAAGTGCCCCGTTTGCCACAAAAATCCATCCGGAAACCTGCATGGTAAGCCGAAGCTCGCTGAACGGATTCACAAGAATCAGCACGCCAAGCCCCACAAACACCAGGCTCTCAATGAGAAACGCTTTCCATGCCCCAAGCTTTCTTTTCCTTAATTTCATGCTTCCACGAAGCATCCAGATACTGTCCACCAGAATGAAGGCTCCCAGCATCAAAGTAAGAAGCTTCACCACCACCTGTGGATTCATAAACAGAAATGCCCCGATCACCAGCACGATCACACCGGAAAAAAGATCCAGAATTGTGGCGTTTTCTTTTTCCAGCACATAGATCACAATGTGGTACAGTCCTGCTCCCACGAGAACCAGGCCAAACACTACCTTACACAGCACATTTACCGTTTCCACAGGCATCAGGGCCAGGCACACGCCCAGCGCTATGTAGAGAATGGAAACCGGAATCTGTCCTTTTAATACTTTCATTTTTTTATCTTCCATAAAGCGCGCTCCTTTATTTCTTTTCGTCAGTATACCTCTTTTAAACTTTTTCGTCCACCCAAAATGCAGGAAAACTTTTTTGCATTGTACAAACCACTGGAATTCGTTATAATAGTAAGCAAATCTGAATTATAATACGTAGGAGAGAGAATATGAAAATCGTATTAGAACACCTCACCAAGCAGTTTCCTGCCCGCGGGCGGAAATCCCGGGAATCGGTTACTGCAGTGGACAATTTCAATTTTGAAATTCCAGACGGACAGCTGATCGGACTTCTTGGCCCTTCCGGTTGCGGCAAAAGCACCACCCTGAACATGATCTGCGGACTTGAAAAGCCAACTGACGGCCGGATCCTTTTCGGCGAAGAGGACGTCACAAATCTTCCCCCTGAGAACCGGGGCGTGGGCATGGTATTTCAGAACTACGCCCTCTATCCCCATCTCACTGTGAAGCAGAACATTCTTTTTCCCCTGCAGAACCTAAAGGGAAAGGACAAGCTTTCCAAGGATGAAATGGACCGCCGCGTCCAGAACGCTGCCCAGCTGGTGCAGATCACCGAGCTGATGGACAGACGCCCCTCCGAGCTTTCCGGCGGCCAGCAGCAGCGCGTTGCCATTGCCCGTGCCCTTGTAAAAATGCCCCGGGTACTGCTCCTTGACGAGCCCCTTTCCAACCTGGACGCCAGACTCCGCCTGCAGACCAGGGAAGAAATCCGCAAGATCCAGCATGCCACAAAGATCACCACTGTGTTTGTCACCCACGACCAGGAAGAAGCCATGAGCATTTCCGATATGATCGTTGTCATGAAAAGCGGTGTGGTTCAGCAGATCGGCAGGCCCCAGGATGTATATGACAGCCCGGTCAATCTGTTTGTAGCCAGATTCCTTGGCACCCCGCCAATCAATGTATTTGAGGGCGAGATCCGTGGGCAGAAGCTTTATATCGGGGAAAATGCCATCCTGGACGCTCCCGGAATTTCCGATCAGCAGGTATTTGCCGGAATCCGTCCCGAGGGCTTTGTCCTTGACAAAAACGGCCCTCTTTGCTGCCAGCTTGGAGGCGTGGAGGTCATGGGACGTGACATCTCCGTGGTATCCTCCCATGCGGCTTCCCAGGCTCCTGTGATCCGCTCCATTATCAGCTCCGAGAGCAGCATTGATCTTTCTTCCAAAACCATCCGTTTTGCGGTGAAGCCAAACAAGATTTTCCTTTTTGGCCGTGAAACAGAAGAAAGGATTTACCTTTAAGGGAGGTTCCTATGAATAAAAGAAATTTAAAAGGCTGGCTCTATCTTCTGCCGGCAATCCTGTTTCTGGGTGTTTTCATGGTATATCCTCTCATTGACGTTTTTATCTACTCCTTTGAAGAGGGCTATAACTCTGCATCCCAGACCTATTACGGGACAGGCGCATACAACTATTCCTATGTGCTTCATGATCCCTATTTTCTTCAGGCAATCAAGAATACCTTTCTTCTGGTAATCATTACTGTGCCTCTTTCCACCTTGCTGGCACTTTTGATTTCCGTTGCCTTAAGCTCCATAAAAGCTTTGAAGAAGCTTTACCAGACCATTTACTTCCTGCCTTATGTGACCAACACTCTGGCAGTTGGCCTTGTTTTTATGATCCTTTTTAAGAAAACAGCTTACTCGGACGGGCTTGTGAACCTGGTCCTTCAGCTGTTCGGGCGCGGTCCCGTTGATTTCATCGACGGACCCTATTGGGCGAAAATGCTGGTTCTGTGCATTTATACCATATGGATCGTCATGCCATTTAAGGTGCTGATCCTGACCAGTGCACTGGCTTCCGTGAACCAGAACTACTACAACGCGGCCAGGGTGGACGGTACTTCCAGATTCCGTATTTTTGTGCGGATCACCCTGCCCATGATCTCACCTACTGTATTTTACCTGATCATAACAGGCTTCATCGGAGCATTTAAGGCCTACAGCGATGCAGTGGCCCTTTTCGGCACAGACCTAAACGCTGCAGGAATGAATACCATTGTAGGATATGTTTACGATATGCTTTACGGCAACGGGGGCGGCTATCCTTCCTACGCATCTGCCGCGGCGATCATTTTGTTTGTGATCGTCCTGACCATCACCTGCATCAATCTGCTGGTGAGCAGGAAGCATGTTTATTACTCATGAAACAATTCGAGGACAAAAAATGGAAAATTCAAACCAGTTTACCAATGAACGCTCTGCTGCCAGACGACATACAGCAGTCAGCGTGATCACTTACATTCTGCTCACCCTGTGGGCGCTGATCGTACTGTTTCCTTTTTACTGGATGGTCCTGACCTCTGTAAAAAGCTACAGTTCCTACAACGCGGAGCACATTCCCAGCTTTTTTACCCTGACTCCGACCATGCAGAATTATGCAGACGCATTTACGGCGGTGCCTCTGGGAAAATATCTTCTCAATACCCTTATTTTCACATCGGCCACCACCGCCATTATGATGGTCGTGATCACCCTCTCCGCTTTTGCTTTTGCAAGGCTTGAGTTCCGGGGAAAAAATCTGGCCTTTACCTTATTTCTCTCCCTGATGATGATTCCAAACGAGCTTGTGATCATCACCAACTTTGTGACCATTACCAACCTGGATATGCGAAACACCTTCCTGGGACTGATCCTTCCCTCTGTCACCTCCGTATTTTACATTTACCTTCTGAAAGAAAATTTCGAGCAGGTTCCGGACGAGCTTTACCGGGCAGCCAAGGTGGACGGCACCTCCGATCTGAAATACCTGTGCAAGGTTATGATCCCCATCTGCAAGCCCACTATGGTGACCATCGCCATCCTGAAGGTAATTGAATGCTGGAATTCCTACGTATGGCCCCGCCTCATCACAGATGACCAGAATTATTACCTGGTTTCCAATGGTATCCAGGAAATCCGTGAGAACGGCTTCGGACGTGAAAATATTCCTGCCATGATGGCTGCGGTTGTGGTAATCTCACTTCCCCTGATCGTTCTGTTCCTGATTTTCCGCAACAAGATCATGGCCGGGGTTTCAAGAGGAGGTACAAAAGGATGATGACGAAAAAACATAAATTTCCAGGGAAAAAGCTTCTTGTTCTGGCGCTGGCTGCTGCCTTAGCGGCAGGACTTAGCGGCTGTCACGGTGCAAAGGAGCAGAGCGCATTTTCCATCCCTGAAGAATTTGATACCTCCAAGAACTATGAAATCACCTTCTGGGCCAAAAACGACACCAACAAAACCCAGACGGAAATTTACAAAAAGACCATCTCCGATTTCGAGGCCCTGTATCCCAATATTACTGTAGACCTGCGGCTTTACACCGATTACGGCAAGATCTACAATGATGTCATTACCAACATTGCCACAGAAACCACCCCAAATGTGTGCATCACTTACCCGGACCACATTGCCACTTACCTGACCGGAAATGACACGGTGGTTCCCCTGGATGACCTGATGGCAGATGAAAGCTACGGTCTTGGCGGCAGCAAGCTGGAATTTGACTCTGTAAAAAGCGATGAGATCATCCCCCAGTTTCTGGAGGAGTGCTCCTTTGCCGGACATTACTATGCCCTGCCCTTCATGCGTTCCACAGAGGTCTGCTACGTAAACAAAACCTACGTGGAAAAGCTTGGCTACACCCTTCCCGAAACTCTGACCTGGGATTTTGTCTGGGAAGTCAGCGAAAAAGCCATGGAGCAAAATGCAGACGGCACCTACAAGATCAACGGACAGAACGTGCTGATTCCCTTCATTGACAAGTCCACAGACAACATGATGATCGAAATGCTGAAGCAGAAAAACGCGGGATATTCCACAGACAGCGGCGAGATCCAGCTTTTTAACGATACTACTACCGATCTTCTGTACACCATTGCAGATCATGTAAAAACAGGTGCTTTTTCCACCTTTAAGATTTCCAGCTACCCTGCCAACTTTTTGAACGCCGGACAGTGTATTTTCGCCATTGATTCTACAGCAGGCGCTACCTGGATGGGCACTCATGCACCGCTTGTGGATATCAGTTCCGATGCGCTGGTGGACTTTGAGACAGAGGTTATGACCATTCCCCAGTTTGACCCGGAGAATCCCCAGATGATCTCCCAGGGACCTTCCGTGTGCGTGTTCAATAAGAAGGACTCCCAGGAAGTGCTGGCATCCTGGCTTTTCACCCAGTATCTGCTTACCAATGAGGTGCAGACCGCTTACTCGGAAACAGAAGGCTACGTACCTGTCACCAGCAAGGCCCAGGAATCTGACCAGTATCAGGATTATCTTTCCAGAGAGGGCGAGGACAATTCCACCTACTATGATGTAAAAATAAAGGCCTCCAAAACCCTTCTGGAAAATGTGGACCACACCTTTGTCACACCTGTATTCAACGGCTCTGCTTCCCTTCGTGACGCAGCCGGACAGCTGATCGAGAACGTGACCAAGTCTGTGAGAAGAAAGCAGGAAATAGACGCCGATTACATTGACCAGCTTTACAGCGATGTCACCTCCCTGTACCATCTGGATCAAATATCCGCGTCGGAAACCTCCGGAAAAGCAGACCTTGGCCCCCTTCCTGTTGAATCAAAGATTCTTCTTGTCAGCCTTGGGGCGGTCTGGTTTTTCATTCTTCTTTATCTGCTTCGGGAAAAAAGGAAAAGCAGAAAATAACTTTCCCCTAATCCCTTGATTTCCTCCTGTTTTCGTTTATAATAAAGGTGGTTGTGCATGCAGCCACCTTTTTTAATAAAATACATATGCTAAAGGCATACCTTTGTGACGTTTCTTGCGTACACACAGAAAGGAGACATTATGAAAAAAAGACTTGTATTACTGATGGCACTCTCCCTTACTTTCGCATTCCCGGGAGCAGTTATGGCAGAGGAGAATACCGCTGAAGAGACCACAGAGGCTGCTTCTGATGAGGCTGATGCTTCTGAGGACGCTGATGTGAAATCTGAGGGCGTTATGACTCATGACGAGTATCTCGCTGCTGCAGTGGATGACGAGGTTGTAGTCGAAACTTATGTACAGGCTAAGCAGTCCTGGTGGGAAGACAAGGCAACCATCTACACACAGGATAAAGACGGTGCATACTTCATCTACAACATGCCATGCTCACAGGAAGAATACGACCAGCTGGTACCTGGCACCAAGATCAAAGTAACCGGATACAAGGCTGAATGGTCCGGAGAAATTGAGATTGCTGACGTATCCTCCTTCGAGATCGAGGACGGCGAATATATTGCAGAGCCGCTTGATGTAACAGATCTTCTTGGCAAGGATGAGCTGATCGACCATCAGAACGAGCTGGTATCCTTCAAGGGCATGACTGTAGAAGCTGCCGGACAGGATGCAGACGGAAATGATGTTGCATATCTTTACAACTATGATGGCTCCGGTTCTGAAGGGGACGACCTTTACTTCAACGTTTCCCTTGACGGAGAGACCTATACATTTACAGTAGAGTCCTACCTTTGCGACAAGGACAGCGATGTATACAAGGCTGTAGAAGCCCTGAACATCGGTGACAAGATCGACATGGAAGGCTTCCTGTACTGGTATGAGGGCGTAAACCCGCACATCACATCTGTAACTGCTGCTGAATAAGATTCCGGCGCTGTTATACCGCCTTTGCTGCAGCATCCTGCACAGTACATAGAATTAAGCATCTTACACATAACAGGCCTCGGAAACGGCATTTTCTGCTACTTCCGAGGCCTTATTGATTACGCTTTATTTCACTGTCTCAAAATTTGGAAAGTCTCTCTTCCATTTCGAAATATCCTATCCTTACATTCCGCCTGCATGTTTCCCTACGCAATCCCGATCTTCGTATTCTTATACACATGTATGAAATAAATGATCTCCACAGTCGCTGTAATTCCCCACGAGAAAATATACAGCAGATATAATGATGGAATCGTTCTGAAATATGCAAAAACCGTATTCACCCAAATCATTCGGAATACGCAAGAACCCAGGATCACAGTTATAGTGGGCACAAAGCTTTTTCCAAGAGCCCTTGAAGCAGCAATGCTGGCATCCATAAAGGCTGAAAATCCATAGCTGAAGCCCATAATGGTCAGTCTTTTCATTCCTGCATCTATAACAGCCGCATCATTGGTAAACAATCCCAGAAACTGTCTTCCGAAAATAACAAGACAGATTCCTCCTACCAGTCCGATACCAAAAGAATAGGCAAGACTGATCAGATAACTGTTTTTCACCCGCTTTCTTTTACCTGCACCGTAATTTTGTCCCATAAAGCTTCCGCAGGCTGTATAAAAAGCAGCCATAGAATCATAAAGCAAGGCATCTGCATTTGCAGCTGCAGAATTACCAGCTACCATAGTAGCGTCAAAGGTATTTACACCAGCCTGGATAAACAGATTGGCAACCTGGAATATTCCATTTTGTAATCCTGCCGGAAGTCCGATCTGAATAATGTATTTTGCCATTTTTTTGTCAAATTTCAGTTCAGACATACGAAGTGCATAATCTCCTCCCATTTTTGCCAGTGCGCGTAAAATCAATATTGCAGACAGATACTGGGCAATAATACTGGCCAGTGCAACTCCTGCCACATCCATTTTACAGCCAATAACAAAAAACAGATTCAGCACAACATTCACAACGCCTGCTGCAGACAGATAATATAAAGGCTTCTTAGTATCTCCAAAGGCACTGCACACCGCATTACCAAAATTGTACAATGCCAGCGCAGGCATTCCAAGAAAATAAATCCGAATATAAAGTACTGCTCCTTCTAACAGCTCCTCCTTTGTATTCAGCAGTTCCAGAACGCCTCTTGAAAAAAGCAGTCCGAATATCAGTACGATCACTCCGGCAGCAAAGCTTACAAGAAGAGCAGTATGTACAGTCTGTATGGTGCTTCTTTTATCCCGGGCACCGAAATATCTTGCAACCAGAACATTGATACCTCCTGCCATGCCAATGAGAACCCCTGTAAAAAGAGTTACCAGCGTGGTGGTGGAACCTACTGCCCCAAGGGATAAGGAGCCCGCAAACTGCCCGATTACCGCAATGTCCGCCATATTAAACAACACCTGAAGCAGGTTCGTCAGCATAAGGGGAATACTGAAAAACAGCATTTTCCCACAGATGGAGCCTGTAGTCAGATCCTGTCTGTCCTCTTTCATTTCCTTTTTTCTCCTTCATCATCCATATTTTTCTGCGCAAAAAAAAGGCCCCGTGGACCTTTTTTCGCCATCGTTATATGGATTATAACACTGACCTTAAGTTTTGTCATTGTGTTTTATAAATTCTTTTCAGCCTCTTTTTCCAGCAGCTCTTCCATGGTATGCCAGCCAAGAACCGCGCATTTTACACGGGCAGGCATTTTGGAAATATCGGCAAGGGACATAGCTTCCTCAAGGGGTTCCAGTTCATCCCCCTTTGCCTCTCCCTTTATCATTCTGGAAAAAAGATCAGCAAGCTGTAAGGCTTCTTCCTTTGTTTTTCCGATGATCAGCTCCAGCATCATATCCACAGAAGCCTGGGAAATAGCGCAGCCGCTGCCCACAAAGGCACCGTCTGTGATCACGCCGTTCTCTTCCTTCAGTTCCAGGATAATGTCATCACCGCAGCTTGGATTCACTCCCTCAAGAACCAGATTGGCATCCTCCAGCTTCTTTTTGTGCGCCGGATGCAGATTGTGGTCCGTCAGAATCTCATTGTAAAAAGTATTATTCATCATAGCCCATCAGCCTCCTGATATTTTTTACCTGCTCGATTAAGCGAAGCACATCCTCCTCACTGTTGTAAAAAGAAATGCTCGCTCTTGTGGTCACCATCACTCCAAGATGTGCCAGAAGAGGCTGTGCGCAGTGATGACCTGCACGCACATCCACATGTGCTCCGTCCAGAATGGAAGCAATGTCGTGAGGATGTACCCCGTCTACTGTAAAATTCAGGATTCCGTTGTGTTCCTTTGGATCCTGGCTTCCGATCACATGCACATGGGGAATTTTTTTCAATTCTTCCATTGCCAGGGCAGTAAGCGCATTTTCTTTCTCTTCAATCGCTTCAAAGCCAATGGAATTCAGATAATCAATGGCAGCTTTTAAACCCCACGCACCGCCGCCGTTCACCGTTCCGGCCTCAAACTTATGGGGCAGTTCTGCAAAAACAGCACCCTCGCGGGTAACGCTTTCAATCATTTCCCCGCCAGTCAGAAATGGGGACATGGCATTTAACAGATTCTCTTTTCCATAGAGAACGCCGATTCCCATTGGCGCCATCAGCTTATGTCCGGAAAATGCTAAGAAATCCGCATCCATTTTCTGCACATCAATGGGAATATGGGGTGCGCTCTGAGCGGCATCCACAAGCACTACTCCGCCCACGCCATGAACCTTCTCAATAATCTTTTCCACCGGGTTCACGCGTCCGATCACATTGGAAATATGGGTGACGGCTGCAAATTTCGTCTTAGGCGTAACGGCATTTTCGATTGCCTCATCTGTAAAGCTTCCGTCCATCTCACATTCTAAGAACTTAATGGCAGCTCCTGTCTGTCTTGCCACCATCTGCCAGGGAAGAAGATTGCTGTGGTGGGAATCGATTCCTACCAGGATCTCATCCCCTGCCTTCAGGTTATTTAATCCGTAGCTGTATGCCACCAGATTGATGCTCTCCGTTGTGTTTCGTGTAAAAATAATCTCACAGGATTTTGCGGCATGAAGGAAATCCCGCACCGTATCCCTTGCTTCCTCGTAGCGGTCTGTAGCTTCCATTCCAAGCTCGTACAGTCCTCTTAAGGGGTTTGCGTTATATTTTTCGTAGAAGGCCTTTTCCGCCTCCAGAACAGCCAGAGGACGCTGTGCAGTGGCTGCATTGTCAAGATATGCCACCTGGCTGTCTTTTAAAAGGGGAAAGTCCTTTTTGTAATCTGTCATTGGCGTTCCTCCAGGTATTTCAATGTTTTTTCACGGATGGAAGGCTCTTTGATCTGGCCTGCCACTGCATCCAGGCGGGCTCTTGCAATCATTTTCTCCGCTGCTTCCTTGGTAAAGCCGCGAGACATCAGATAGAACAACGTCTTTTCATCCAGCTCTCCGATGGATGCACCGTGATTTCCTTCCACATCCTCCTCTGCGCAGAGGATCAGCGGAATGGTCTGGTTCACCACATCATCGCCAAGGAGAAGCACATCCTCTTTTTCATTTCCCACAGAACCCGGGCAGCCTTTCACAAAATCAATGGTTCCGCGGAAAAGCTTAAATGCCTCGCCGCTTAAAACACCGCTGCTTTCCATCAGGCTCTCGGTCTTTCTGCCGTGATGGCGTGCTACGTAATTCATATCCAGGCGTTGCTTTTCCTCGCCCAGATAGCCGATGTGGGCTTTGAAGGAACTGGAATCTTCCTTCAGATCCATGTAAGCGCCAGAGTAAACTTCTTTTCCGCCCAGTTCCATTTTCACCAGCTCTACAGAAGCATTTTTCTTCAGGATTCCGCCGATATCGGAAAATACTTTCGTTTTTTTATCCATAGTCTGTACAACGGTCAGATCCAGTTTTGCATTTTCTTCTGCGTAAATTTTCAGCTGCAGGAAAAAGGGCTCTGCTTCCTTTTCTTTGGAGGTGCAGTAAACAGCCACATTCATTCTGGTATTTGCTTTTACATAAAGAAAATACCTTCCGTAGCGTCCGTCTGCGGTAAGATTTAAGATTGCCTGGTTTCCTGCCTCTGGATTTTTCTCATCTGTGCACTGGATCACTTCCACCGGGAAATTTTCGCCCAGCTTATCCATGTCTTTTCCAAGGGCTGTTTCTATACTGTCAAAGAGCTGCTTCTCATTCTCATCTGCCTGATGAAGCTCAAGGCCGCTGCCTAAATTTATACCTGCGTGTTTGCCAAGCTGTTCTTCATAAGTTCCTGCAACAGGAATTTTTACATCCGGTACAAATGCTTCATTCATTTTAAGCCGGTTCCAAGTGATTGCCGGAAGCCTGTTAATTGTCATATTCATACTTTTTTCCATATCATTCAACCTCCCTTCCGCGATCAGCCAATACTGCCTTTCATCTCAAGGCGGATCAGATTGTTCATTTCCACTGCATATTCAAGAGGCAGTTCCTTGGATACATTGTCTGCAAATCCGCTTACGATCATGGCTCTTGCATCTTCCTCTGAAATTCCTCTGGACATCAGATAGAACACTGCATCGTCGCTGATCTTGCCGATCTTTGCCTCATGTCCCACATCTGCATCCTTTGTACGGATATCCATAGCCGGAATAGTATCTGAACGGGAAATATCATCCAGCATCAGGGACTGACAGGAGACAGCTGCTTTGCTGTGCTTTGCATTTTTTCCGATGGTTACAGAGCTTCTGAAGGTGCTGATTCCGCCGTCCTTGGAAATGGAACGGGTGTTGATGTAGGAGGAAGTGTTTTCTCCTGTGTGCACCACCTTGGCTCCGGTATCCAGATTCTGTCCTTTTCCTGCAAAGGTGATTCCGGTGAATTCCATGCGGGAATCTTTTCCCTTCAGAATGGTCATGGGATAAAGGTAGGAGGTATGGGAACCGAAGGATCCGGAAACCCACTCCATTACGCCGCCTTCTTCCACAATGGCTCGCTTGGTATTCAGGTTATACATATTCTTGGACCAGTTCTCAATGGTGGAATAGCGAAGTCTTGCATTTTTGCCTACAAAAAGCTCTACGCAGCCTGCATGAAGGTTTGCCACATTGTATTTCGGTGCGGAACAGCCCTCGATGAAATGAAGATCTGCTCCCTCATCTACAATGATCAGGGTATGCTCAAACTGTCCGGCTCCCGGTGCATTCAGACGGAAATAGGACTGCAGGGGAATTTCCACAGAAACGCCCGGCGGCACATAAACAAAGGATCCGCCTGACCAGACTGCGCCGTGAAGGGCGGCAAATTTGTGGTCATTTGGCTTTACCAGCTTCATAAAATGAGTACGGATCATATCTGCGTATTCCCCGTGCATAGCACTTTCCAGGTCTGTGTAAACAACTCCCTGGGCTGCTACCTCTGCTTTTACATTGTGGTATACCAGCTCGGAATCGTACTGGGCGCCAACGCCAGCTAAGGATTTACGCTCTGCCTGCGGAATTCCAAGACGCTCAAAGGTATCCTTGATGTCATCCGGAACCTCGGACCATTTAGCGCTCATCTTGGTGTTTGGACGCACATAGGTGACGATCTGATCCATGTTCAGCTCATCAATTGGCGGTCCCCAGTTGGAAATTTCCATGGAATTATAAATCTGCAATGACTGAAGCCGGAACAGCTGCATCCAGGCCGGGTCATTTTTTTCTTTTGAAATCTGTTCTACAATTGCCGGAGTCAGACCTTCTTTTACCTTATAGGCATCTTTTTCCTCGTTTCGGAAGTCGTACATGCTCCGGTCAATATCCTCTACATAGGTCTTTTCTTTCACGGTTCTTTCACCTCTTCTGCTTCTGATACGAAGCTTTCATAGCCTTCTTCATTGATTCGGTCTACCAAAGAGCCGTCGCCTGTGGCAACGATGTGACCGTTTACCATAACATGGGTATAATCGACATGAAGAGATTCCAGAATTCTGGTGCTGTGGGTGATGATCAGGAGGGCTCCGTCGCGGTCCTTCTGATATTCTTCCACGCCCTTGGATACAAGGCGGACAGCGTCTACATCCAGACCGGAGTCTGTCTCATCTAAGATCGCAAGGTTTGGCTTTAACATCATCAGCTGAAGAATTTCTGCTTTCTTCTTTTCTCCGCCGGAGAAGCCTACATTCAGGCTGCGCTCTGCATAGGAAGGATCCATATCCAGAAATTTCAGATTTTTGTCCAGCTCTTTCTTGAAGTCCCACAGCTTGATATAGCCTCCTTTTTTCTGCTGGATCGCATTTCTGATAAAAGCAGATACGGTAAGTCCCGGCACCTCAAGAGGCTCCTGGAAGGACAAAAACATGCCGTCTTTGGCACGCTTATCTGCGCTTTCCTCTGTAACATCCTTTCCTTTAAAGAGGATGTTTCCTCCTGTAACCTGATATTTGGGATTTCCCATAAGTACATAGCCCAGGGTAGACTTACCAGCACCGTTTGGTCCCATCAGTACGTGAGTCTCTCCCTTATGGATCTGAAGATTTATATCATAAAGAATTTCTTTTTCTTCTACTCTTGCATTTAACTGTTTTATGTTAAGGATTGGTTCTGACATTGTTCTCCTCCTTTAATTCATAGTAAACCAATGGGTTTTATTTGTTTGCTATTATAAATCGGGTTTTTCAATTATGCAAGAGGGTTTGTGAAAAAATTGTTGAGAGATGCAGTTGTTGAGATTTTTTATCATTTATGGAAGGTGGAATAAGAAAATAACTGGAAATGACATGAAAAAAGCTCTTGATTCTTCATCAAGAGCTTTCAGAGGTGCCACCCAGATTTGAACTGGGGATAGAGGTGTTGCAGACCTTTGCCTTACCACTTGGCTATGGCACCATATTATTTAACTACTCGCCGAAGCGAATGACTCCAAGGGGATTTGAACCCCTGTTACCGCCGTGAAAGGGCGGTGTCTTAACCGCTTGACCATGGAGCCCTATTGAATCGGGCTTCATGCTCCGATTAAACTCCCCCTGTTGGACTCGAACCAACGACACTTCGGTTAACAGCCGAATGCTCTACCGACTGAGCTAAGGAGGAATAAAGGTTTGCACCTTCAAAACTACATACATGTTACATCCTTGTTCGGAATTTGTCAAGAATCTTTTTTCAACCTTGCGAATAAATCGGAAGTTCCATCTCACTTCGTTCGATGGAACGACCTTCGTGCTTAGCACTCAGGTCAAGCCCTCACCCGATTAGTAGCAGTCAGCTCCGTGCGTTGCCGCACTTCCACCCCTGCCCTATCTACCTCGTCGTCTTCAAGGGGGTTTACTTCTTTCGAATGGGACATCTCATCTTGAGGGGGGCTTCACGCTTAGAT
>NZ_JAOQJM010000029.1:0-13215 GCF_025566865.1 Blautia acetigignens | reverse complement strand
GCAATCTGCACGCCCCACTTTGCGGTATATTTTGCCCGAATTCAGTTGCCGTAGCCCGCTACGGCGCCCTCATCCGGACAAAATCTCCCACAAATTGTGACGTACATCTTGCAGAAAGCCTTTTTCAAACACGCTCTAAAGCCTTTTTCAAACACGTCCTAAAACTTACTAGGAAATGTTGACATCTTTTCCCATAAGGAGTACATTTCAATAAGAAAGTAAAAAACACAAAAGAGGTATAGATATGCTGAAAGTAGAGAACCTGACTTTTGAAGTGAATGAAGAAGGGAAAAAGCGCTGCCTGGTGAACCACATCAGTTTTGATGTTAAGGATGGGGAAATGCTGGTGATCACTGGACCCAACGGCGGAGGAAAATCCACTCTTGCCAAAGTTCTTGCCGGTATTGAGAAGGCAAACAGCGGAGAAATTTATCTGGATGATGAGAACATTACGGAATATGATATTGACCATCGTGCCAATGCGGGAATCGGCTATGCATTCCAGCAACCGCCCCGTTTCAAGGGAATGACAGTCACAAGAATGCTGTCTCTTGCAGCTGGCAAAGAACTGACCGAGGAGGAAAGCTGCAAGCTTCTTTCCGCAGTAGGACTTTGCTCTGAGGATTACCTGAACCGTCAGCTGGATGGAACTCTTTCCGGCGGCGAAATGAAGCGTATTGAGATCGCCACCGTTCTTGCCAAATCTCATAAAGTGAGCATTTTCGATGAGCCGGAAGCCGGAATTGATCTGTGGAGTTTTTCCATGCTGATCAAGCGTTTCGAGGAGATCCATCGTGAGAAAAAAGAGTGCCTGATCCTGATTTCCCATCAGGAAAAAATCATCAACATGGCGGATAAGATCATGGTGATCGAGGATGGAGAAGTGAAGAAATACGGTACCAAAGAGGACGTTTTCCCAACCCTGTTTCAGCAGGAAAAATGTCAGAAGTGCATGACAGAAGGAGGCAAATGCTGATGATTAAAGTAGAAGAAACCACCCAGGGCGTACTGGATAAGATCAGCGAAGGTTTTGAGCAGAAAGGTGCATACAATCTGCGCCAGAATGGCATTTCCGTCTGTCATGGCGACAGTGAGCACATCAAAATCCGGAAAAAAGAAGACAAGCCGGGAATCGATATTTTTATTGATGGAAAGACACAGGGAGAGAAGGTTTTCATCCCTGTTGTAGTGAGCGTATCCGGCATGACAGACCTGGTTTACAATGATTTTTATGTGGAAGACGGTGCAGACGTGAATATTATTGCAGGCTGCGGAATCCACAACAGCGGATGCAATGAAAGCCGTCACGATGGCATTCACACCTTCCATGTTGGAAAAAATGCCAATGTTCATTATGAAGAGAAGCATTACGGCGAAGGAAATGGAACCGGAAGCAGGGTCCTGAATCCGGTAACCAATATTGAACTTGGGGAAAATTCTGTATTCACTTTGGATACTGTGCAGATCAAAGGGGTAGATTCCACGATCCGTACCACCAATGTGGAGATGGACGCAGATTCCAAGCTGTTTGTTCTGGAGCGTCTGATGACAGACGGTGAGCAGAAAGCGGAGTCTGATATTGAGGTTTGTATGAATGGCGCAGGTTCTTCCGCCCAGATTATTTCCCGTTCTGTTGGAAAAGGAAACTCTTCCCAGGTTTTTCATCCTAAGGCAGTTGGAAAAAATAAATGTCATGCTCATATCCAGTGTGATTCCATTATCATGGATCACGCAGAGGTAGGTTCCATCCCTGAGATTCAGGCGAAGCATGTAGATGCCGCCATCATCCATGAAGCCGCCATCGGTCGAATCAACGATGAGCAGCTTTTGAAGCTCCGTACCCTTGGCATGACCGAAGCGGAAGCAGAGAATGTAATTATCGAGAACTTCCTGAGTTAAACAGAAAAATAATAAAATACCTACTATGCAAACGTCCCCAAATAGGGTAAAATAGCTCATATTTACAATTGGGAGCTTTTACAGAGGGACGAAATATGTTTGAAAAAACTCCAAAATTCCAAACAGCCGTTCAGCCGGAGCCAATCTCCCACTGAGCGGCTGTTTTACGCCATAGGACAAAGACTAATATTAGAAGTTGTTTTTTCATTTTAAGGCTTCACAAATTCTTCACAAAAAATTAGCACTCACATCTTGACAGTGCTAACAATACGTGTTATATTACGTACAGAACAAAGGAAGAGGAAAAAGAAAAGTTCCAGTTCCTTTGATGAAAATGATAATTCAACACAAGAGTGTTCACAATATAAGGAGGAATCAGTTATGTTAATGCCTAGTATTTTTGGAGAGAATTTATTTGATGATTGGATGAGATTTCCGACAGAGCGTCAGAGCAACGCAGGTTACAGAAATGCGGAGCTGATGAAGACCGATATTAAGGATGTAGATGGCAATTATGAACTGAGCATGGATCTTCCGGGATTCCACAAAGAGGATGTGAAGATTCAGCTGAAGGAAGGTTACCTTACCATTCAGGCGTCCAGAACCGAGAATAAAGATGAGAAAGATAATAATGGTAAATATGTTCATAGAGAGCGTTACACCGGACAGTGTTCCAGAAGCTTCTATGTAGGCAAGGATCTGGAGCATGAGGACATTCATGCGAAATATGACAACGGCGTCCTGACCGTTACTTTCCCGAAGGAAGCCAAGAAGAAAGAGCCGGAAGAGAAGAAATTTATTTCTATTGAAGGCTAAAAACAGCAGACCACACCATAAATAATGCGCCCTCCGTGAACCAGAAGCGGCGGCTGGCGTAAAGAATTTTGAATGACTGCGAATTAGTATTCGTTGCACACGGCAGTCCTGAACCATTTGATAACAGCTTCTTTCATATAGATTCCTGTAATTTAAAAAAATTTCCTAAATTTTCATATAGATAGTTTCATACCCCCATCGCCTGTCGGTACCCGCCGACAGGCTTTTTCATGTGTAAGGACATCCACGGCTGTTGTGGGATTCTCTTTACATCATTTCCGCAGTCTGTTATACTTGTCTAGAATTTACAGCAGGAAACAGAAGGAACTTTATCATGAACTACATTGTATTTGACCTGGAGTGGAATCAGAGTCCGGGAGGGAAAAGGTGGTCCAACAGCCGTCTGCCTTTCGAAATCATAGAAATCGGCGCAGTAAAACTGAATGAAAAGAAAGAAATTGTGGACAGCTTTCAGCGCCTGATCAAGCCCCAGGTGTACAACTGGATTCATGACAGCATCCACGAAGTGATCCACATGAATTATAAGGATCTGCAGAATGGAACGCCCTTTCCGCAGGCTGTGACAGAATTTCTGGAATGGTGCGGTGAGGAATATATATTTTTTACCTGGGGAAATCAGGATGTGATGGAACTGCAGCGGAATATGAAGTATTATGGCAAGCTTTCCATGATTCCGGGCCCCGTAACCTACTATGACGTGCAGAAATTATTTGCCATCCGCTACGAGGAAAATCACGAGCGCCGCGCCCTGGAATTTGCCGCAGACAAGATGGGCATTGCCAAGAAAATGGAGTTTCACCGCGCACTTGGAGATGCTTACTACACCGCGTGCGTTTTGCAGAAAATAGAAGATGAATATATTTTGCCCAACTCATCCCTGGATGTATACCAGAACCCCAAGAGCAAGAGAGAAGAGATCCATGTATCCTATCCAACTTATGATAAGTTTGTCTCAAGGGAATTTTATTCTAGGGAAAAAGCCATGAAGGATCGTGAAGTAACCAGCACCAAATGTCCGCTTTGTCACAATCCAGCCAAGCGCAAGATCCGCTGGTTCATGAATAATTCCAAGGTCTATTACAGCATTTCCCTCTGCCAGGAGCATGGCTTCGTCATGGGAAAGATCAGGCTTCGCAAAACCGAGAATAACATGTATTACGCCATCAAAACACTGACCAATGTGTCCGACGAGGAAGCTGAAGAAATCCGCCAGAAAAGGGAGGCCCATCGAGCAAAGAAGCGAAGCAGGAAAGCGGAGGAATCCGCGAAACAATAAATATCAGAATATTAAAAAGGGGCGTGATCATCACGCCCCTGGAACTGTCAGCAGATTCGCCAGAATCGACCGTTCATACTGCATTCCCCATCCAACCATCTGTCCATTAAAATAATACTTACTCTTCAACCGAAGCGGCCCAACCGCATTGGAAAGAACCCTCTGCTTCCGGGTAAGCGTCTTGACATCCGTTCCAATAGGAACAGTCACATAAATATTCTTCGTATAATAGAATGGATACGTATTCCCACAATTATTTAAAAGATACTGCTCACTTGGAAGGTTCTCCTTCGGAACCGGATTCATGCTCACCTTAATCCTCTGACGTTCGAAATTATCAAATCCATAATCCAGAAGACTCTTGGTATCACTCCATGCACCATTCACCGAATTCATAACAACTGCCACAAGAAGCATATTTCCACGTTTTGCGTAAGTGACAAGGGTTGCGCCAGCAGCATCCGTATAACCGGTTTTTCCGCCAAGGACACCATCGTAAGCATAATCTCTGCCCGCCATCATCTT
This sequence comes from Blautia acetigignens, assembly GCF_025566865.1. Classification (NCBI taxonomy): domain Bacteria; kingdom Bacillati; phylum Bacillota; class Clostridia; order Lachnospirales; family Lachnospiraceae; genus Blautia; species Blautia acetigignens. The sequence continues at coordinate 8,678 of NZ_JAOQJM010000029.1, read as the reverse complement.
ATGATGATTCAGCAGATAACGTGTTTCTGTGAAAACATTAGTCGGCGGAATCTCATACAGATCCGTGGTGAAAAACTTCCTGCATGTGGCATTCTGCCAGGCTGCCTTGGCAATCTTCGCCATATCATTGGCAGTGGTCACATGGGTCTCATCCGGAAGTCCGTTTGGGTTATTAAAATGTGTATTGGTACATCCCAGCTGCTGGGCTCTGGCATTCATCAGTTCCACAAATTTCTTCACAGAACCGGAAACCTCTTCTCCAATGGCCAGTGCCATCTCGTTGGCAGATTCCAGCATCAGTCCCATAAGAGCCTGCTCCACGGTGAAAACCTCTCCCGCATCACCATAAATGGTAGAGCTTCCTGCCTCAATTCCATAAGCTGCCTGCTGGGATAAAGTAATCTGTGCGCTTGTATCCAGATTCTCACAGCCAAGAAGACAGGTGAGAAGCTTGGTGATACTTGCCGGGTAAAGCTGGGTATCCGCATTCTTGGAATACAGGATCGCTTCCGAATTCAGGTCCATAAGAACTGCTGACTGCGCTTCAATCTGGGGCCCGGTTGGCCATCCCTCAATAGAATCTGTATCCGCAGCCTGTGCATAATACTCGGTATGGGGATTAGGGGTAGGCGTAGGAGAAGAAACCGCTTCTGCAAGAACAGAACTGGTCTGTCCCAGAAGCATTCCTACAGCCAGAGCGCCGCAGAAAATCCGCTTTATTTTCATATGAAATATTTTTTTACTCATAAAAATCCTTTCTGCTTCTCTAAAGCAATCGTGTCACATACGTTATCATATTATACCACCTTTACCTCTGTAAAACTATTAAAAGACTGTGAAATTTAAATGCCAGCCCCTTCCTTTCCCATAAAATCCCCCTTTTTCAGGACAAATTTGCCTTAAATACTTGACATATAGAATTTTTCACCATTATAATGGACAGGAAAAAACAATAGGCAAAGACTGCGATGGAGACAGTAAGCTGCTTTGAAAGGCACAGCGAGACGGGGACGGTGCGAGCCCGCCGCAAGTAAATTCAGCCGAACATCACTCCGGAGTTTTATTTCTGAAATCACAGTAGGGAATAACGGCGTTCCCCCGTTACCGGGAGCATGTATCGGCCATGAGCCCGTACATTGTAACAGGTGGTATAACGAGTGCTGACAGCCTTCGTCCTTTTGCAGGATGAGGGCTTTTTCTTATTATATCGACTTTTTATTAAAAAAAGGAGGAAAAAACTTTGTACCAGAAAGTAGACACGAATCTGAATTTCGTAGATCGCGAGAAAAAAGTAGAAGAATTCTGGAAAGAAAACCATATCTTTGAGAAAAGTATGGAAAACCGTAAAGAAGGCCCGACTTACACCTTCTATGACGGACCGCCGACAGCAAACGGCAAACCTCATATTGGTCATGTGCTTACACGAGTTATCAAGGACATGATCCCGAGATACCGTGCAATGAAGGGCTATATGGTTCCGCGTAAGGCAGGATGGGATACCCATGGTCTTCCGGTAGAGCTTGAGGTAGAGAAGAAGCTTGGTCTGGACGGCAAGGAACAGATCGAGGAATACGGTATGGAGCCATTTATCCAGCAGTGTAAGGAAAGCGTCTGGAAATACAAAGGAATGTGGGAGGATTTCTCCTCAACAGTTGGTTTCTGGGCTGATATGGAGCATCCATATGTAACTTACGAGGATAATTATATTGAGTCCGAGTGGTGGGCACTGAAAGAAATCTGGGACAAAGGCCTCTTATATAAAGGCTTCAAGATCGTTCCATACTGTCCGCGCTGCGGAACCCCGCTTTCATCCCAGGAGGTTTCCCAGGGATATAAATTAGTAAAAGAACGCTCTGCAATCGCACGTTTCAAGGTTATTGGCGAGGATGCATATTTCCTGGCATGGACCACCACGCCGTGGACACTGCCATCCAACGTTGCACTTTGTGTAAATCCGGATGAGACCTACTGCAAGGTAAAAGCTGCAGACGGATACACCTATTATATGGCAGAAGCCCTTCTTGACAAAGTACTTGGCAAGCTTGCGAAGGATGAGGAGCCTGCATACGAAGTTCTTGAGACTTACAAAGGTAAGGATCTGGAATACAAAGAGTACGAGCCTCTTTTCAAATGCACAGGCGACTATGTAGCATCCAAGGGCAAAAAAGCACACTACGTTGTATGCGATAACTACGTTACCATGAGCGATGGTACCGGTATCGTTCATATTGCTCCTGCATTCGGTGAAGACGATAGCCGTGTGGGCCGTGAGTATGACCTTCCATTCGTACAGTTTGTAGATGGAAAAGGTAACCTGACAGCTGAGACACCATACGCTGGCGTATTTGTTAAGAAAGCAGACCCGATGGTTCTTACCGATCTTGACAAAGAAGGCAAACTGTTCGACGCTCCGAAATTCGAGCATGACTATCCGCACTGCTGGCGCTGCGATACTCCACTGATCTACTATGCAAGAGAATCCTGGTTCATCAAGATGACTGCTGTTAAGGAAGATCTGATCCGCAACAACAACACTATCAACTGGATTCCGGAGAGCATCGGTAAGGGACGTTTCGGCGACTGGCTTGAGAACGTTCAGGACTGGGGCATCAGCCGTAACCGTTACTGGGGAACTCCACTGAATATCTGGGAGTGCAGCTGCGGTCATATGGAATCTGTTGGAAGCCGTCAGGATCTCTATGAGAAAACAGGTGATGAGCGTGCTAAGACAGTAGAGCTTCATCGTCCATATATTGACGAGCTTACTATGAAGTGTCCGAAGTGCGGCGGCACTATGCACCGTGTACCAGAGGTTATCGATTGCTGGTTCGATTCCGGAGCAATGCCATTTGCACAGCACCACTATCCATTTGAGAATCAGGAGCTGTTCAAGCAGCAGTTCCCTGCAAACTTTATTTCCGAGGCGGTTGACCAGACAAGAGGATGGTTCTATTCCCTTCTTGCTGAGTCTACTCTTCTGTTTAACCAGGCTCCATATAAGAACGTTATCGTTCTTGGACACGTACAGGATGAGAACGGTCAGAAGATGAGTAAATCCAAAGGAAACGCAGTTGATCCGTTTGACGCACTTGAGACCTACGGAGCTGATGCAATCCGCTGGTACTTCTATATCAACAGTGCACCATGGCTGCCGAACCGTTTCCATGGCAAGGCTGTTCAGGAAGGTCAGCGTAAATTCATGGGTACTCTTTGGAATACCTATGCATTCTTTGTACTTTATGCAAATATCGATAACTTCGATGCTGCAAAATATACACTTGATTATGATAAGCTTCCGGTTATGGACAAATGGCTTCTCAGCAAGCTGAATACACTTGTAAAGACCGTTGATGAAGACCTGAACGACTACAAGATTCCGGAGACTGCAAGAGCACTTCAGGGCTTTGTAGATGAGATGAGTAACTGGTATGTAAGACGCTGCCGTGAGCGTTTCTGGGCAAAGGGAATGGAGCAGGATAAGATCAATGCTTACATGACTCTTTACACAGCACTGGTAACTGTTGCAAAGGCAGCAGCTCCGATGATCCCATTCATGACAGAGGATATCTACCAGAATCTTGTAAGATCTCTGGACAAAAATGCTCCTGAGAGCATCCACCTCTGTGACTTCCCGGAAGTAAAAGAAGAGTGGATCAACAAAGATCTGGAAGAAAATATGGAAGAAGTTCTGGATGTTGTTGTTCTTGGCCGTGCATGCCGTAATACAGCAAATATCAAGAACCGTCAGCCAATCGGAACCATGTATGTAAAAGCTCCGAAGGTTATGGATAAATATTTCACAGACATTATTGCAGACGAGCTGAATGTAAAAGAAGTGAAATTTGCAGAGGATGTGGAATCCTTCATTTCCTACAGCTTCAAACCGCAGCTTCGTACAGTTGGACCGAAATATGGCAAGCTTCTTGGCGGAATCCGTACTGCACTTGCCCAGATCAACGGAAGCCAGGCTATGAATGAGCTGAAGACAAACGGTGTTCTTGTACTTGATATCGATGGAAACAAGGTTGAGCTTACAGAAGAAGATCTGCTCATCGAGACTGCACAGACAGAGGGCTATGTAACAGAGACAGAGGGTGAGACCGCTGTTGTTCTGGATACCAACCTGACACCTGAGCTGATTGAAGAGGGATTTGTCCGTGAGATCATCAGTAAGGTACAGACCATGCGTAAAGAGGCTGGCTTTGAGGTTATGGATAAGATCCGCGTTTCTGTAAAAGATAATGACAAGATTATCGAGACTATGAAAGCCAATGAGGCAGAGATTAAGTCTGAGGTTCTTGCTGAGGAAGTTGTCTATGGTGAGACAGACGGTTATGTAAAAGAGTGGAACATTAATAAAGAACATGTAACACTTGGAGTTACCAAATTGTAATAAAAAAATGCAGGGGCGAAATTTTGGCCCCTGCTATCATGATAGTTTGCAGTACAACCGAATAAGATTGAGACTCTGGCAGCTGTGTTTTCATAAGAAAACAGGCTCGCCTGAATCATACATTACAGGAGGAGCAAAATGATTGACAAACAGTTTGATAAAGAAACCTTTAAAAAAAGCGTAAAAGATAATGTTAAATTTCTTTACCGCAGAAAGCTTGAAGAGGCAACACAGGAGCAGCTTTTCCAGGCTGTAAGCTACACAGTGAAGGATGTTATCATTGATAACTGGCTTGATACTCAGAATGCCTACGAGGCACAGGATCCGAAAATCGTATACTATATGTCCATGGAGTTTCTTATGGGACGTGCCCTCGGAAACAACCTTTTAAACCTTGGTGCATATGGTGAGGTGAAGGAAGCCCTTGAAGAGCTGGGAATTGACATCAATGCGCTTGAGGATCAGGAACCGGATCCGGCACTTGGAAACGGTGGTCTGGGAAGACTTGCAGCATGCTTCCTTGACTCCCTTGCAACACTTGGATATAGTGCATATGGCTGCGGAATCCGTTACCGTTATGGTATGTTCAAACAGGAAATCAGAGACGGATATCAGGTTGAGGTTCCGGATGCATGGCTTGAGGAAGGCTATCCATTCGAGCTTCGTCGTCCGGAGTATGCCAAAGAGGTACATTTCGGCGGATATGTAAGAGTTGAATATGACCAGGCTACAGGTCAGAACAAATTCATCCATGAAGGATACCAGGCTGTAAAGGCTATTCCATACGATATGCCGATCGTTGGATACGAGAATAATGTAGTAAATACACTTCGTATCTGGGATGCAGCTGCTATTGAAGAGTTTGGATTTGATTCCTTTGACAAAGGTGATTACAAGAAAGCTGTTGAGCAGGAGAACCTTGCAAAGGATATTGTAAACGTACTTTACCCGAACGACAATAAGATGTCCGGTAAAGAGCTTCGTCTGAAACAGCAGTACTTCTTTGTATCTGCAAGTATTCAGGCTGCAATTGAGAAATACAAAAAGACACATGATGATATCAAGAAGCTTCACGAGAAGGTTGTATTCCAGATGAATGATACTCATCCGACTATGGCTGTTGCTGAGCTTATGAGAATCCTCATGGATCAGGAAGGTCTTGGCTGGGATGATGCATGGGCTGTAACTACCAAGTGTGTTGCTTACACCAACCATACTATTATGGCAGAGGCTCTTGAGAAATGGCCGATCGAGCTGTTCTCCAGACTTCTTCCTCGTGTATATCAGATCATCGAAGAGATCAACCGTCGTTTCATCATCGAAGTACAGAATAAATATCCTGGAAACTATGAGAAGATCAAAAAGATGGCAATCATCTATGACGGACAGGTTAAAATGGCTCACCTTGCGATCGTTGCAGGCTTCTCTGTAAATGGTGTTGCAAGACTTCATACAGAGATTCTGAAAAATCAGGAATTGAAAGACTTCTATGAGATGATGCCTGAGAAGTTTAATAACAAAACTAACGGTATCACTCAGAGACGTTTCCTTCTTCATGGAAACCAGAACCTTGCTGCATGGATCACAGATCATATTGGACCAGACTGGATCACAGATCTTTCCCAGATTGGCAAGCTGAAGGTATACGCTGATGATGAGAAGGCTCTTCAGGAATTTATGAACATTAAATTCCAGAATAAACAGCGTCTTGCAAAATACATTCTGGAGCACAATGGTGTTGAAGTTGATCCTCACTCCATTTTTGACGTACAGGTTAAGAGACTTCATGAGTATAAGAGACAGCTTCTCAATATCCTTCATGTAATCTATCTGTACAACCAGATTAAATTACATCCGGAAATGGAATTCTATCCAAGAACCTTTATCTTTGGCGCAAAAGCTTCTGCAGCATATGAGCGTGCGAAAAAGATCATCAAACTGATCAACTGTGTAGCAGATGTTGTCAACAACGATCCATCTATCAATGGCAAGATTAAAGTTGTATTTATCGAGAACTACAGAGTATCCAATGCTGAGATGATCTTTGCAGCAGCAGATGTTTCAGAGCAGATTTCTACAGCAAGTAAAGAGGCTTCCGGTACAGGTAACATGAAGTTTATGCTGAACGGTGCTCCTACACTTGGAACTATGGACGGTGCAAACGTAGAGATCGTTGAGGAGGTTGGTCAGGAGAATGCATTCATCTTCGGTATGAGCGCTGACCAGATCATTAATTATGAGAATCATGGTGGATATGATCCAGACTTTATCTACAACACAGATGCTGAGATCCGTCAGGTTCTGATGCAGCTGATCAATGGAACCTTCTCCAGCGATACAGAGCTGTTCAGAGATATCTATGATTCTCTTCTGAACACAAAGAACTGCTCCAGAGCAGATCAGTACTTCATTCTCGGAGATTTCAGATCCTATGCTGAGGCTCAGAAGAGAGTGGAAGCTGCTTACAAGGATGAGAAGAAGTGGGCGAAGATGGCACTTCTGAACACTGCATGCAGTGGTAAATTCTCTTCCGACAGAACTATCCAGGAGTATGTAGATGATATCTGGCATCTGGATAAGGTTACTGTAACTAAGAGCAGTGAGGCAGCAGAGAAATAAAAAGGCAAACTGGGTTTGCGAAAAAGAGTATAAGAAATAATAAAGGCTGTGTTCATGCCCGAACTTGGAAAGGGGCGGTGTGGACGCAGCTTTTTTTATGCGGTAATAAATTTCAAGGAGGAGCAAATGGAAAACATCATTGATCTGAAAAATCCGAGAAAACAAAAAGTAGCCTGAATTATTCACGGCTTATATTTGTAAAAAATATGGACTTCGTGCAAATAGTATACTCAAAAAATGGATAAAGCAGTATAATAGTGCTAAGGAGTTGATTATATGTTTAATATGAGCATCCTGCCGCTGATTAATTCTTCTTTTCAACCTGGAGAAGCCCAAAATATAGTATCAAATTTTGCAGACCAGGATTTTCAGGAGATTGCGCGTGCAGAATATTATTATTTTTCCGGGCAGGCTGAGGAATGTAGCAATATTGCAGAAAATTACCTGATGAGTCAGAATATAAAATTGAAAATGTCCTCTTGTCTGTTATACGTTTATTCGAATCTGACACTTGGCAGAGCAGCTGCTTCCAGAAAAGGGTTGAATGAGATTCAGGTATGTCTTGAAAAAGAGATGAAAAATGCTTCATCCGCTGAGAATAGAGCTGTCTGCGTATTTGCGGGATATATGGCATCTGTGCTTTTACATCTTCCTACGAATGAACTTCCGGATATGGATATTTATGTTACATCATTACCTCATGGAATCAGGCTATTTTCTGCCTACGTGATAGCCCATATGGCATATTTAAAGGGAGAGTACGGCAGAGCGCTTGGAATTTGTGAGTCAGCATTAATGTTTAGGAATGGTACATATCTAATCAGCATGATTTATCTTTATTGTATGATTGCAATGTGTCAGATTAATCTGAAGCATCAGCAGGAAGCAAAAGATGCATTGATGATAGCCTGGAATATGGCCAAAGAAGATGAATTCTTAGAACCCTTTATTGAACATCACGGTTTGCTTCAGGGACTTCTGGAATCCTGTGTTCGCAAGGAGGATACAGAAATATATAAGAAATTATCTGATAAAGTCATTACTTTTAGCAGAGGATGGATGGCAATCCATAATTCTGTATCAGAAAACTCTGTAACTGACGCACTAACCAGTATGGAATTTTCAATTGCCATGCTGGCAAGCCGGGATTGGAACAACCAGGAAATTGCAGATCATCTGGGATTTTCAATCAATACGGTAAAAAATTATCTAAGTAATATTTATACGAAACTAGGCATAAAGAAAAGAGATGAATTGAAAAATTATATGCTGAAATAAAAAAAGTACTTTTTCACATCGAAACGGACATTACATTGAGGGAATCCTTTTGCTAAAATGTAAGAAAAGGATTGGGAGAAACGATACTTGATGAAATGGTCAGTGGATGAAGCGAAATCAGTAGGAGGTGTGAAAAGTATGGAAATGAAGAAAATAAACAGGAAATATTGGCTGATGCCAGTGATTATGTTCTCATTGATGTTGCTTTGGCATTTTAACTGTTATGCTACTAGTAATGAGTGTGAGCACCAATATGGAGCGGCAGGTTATGAGATAGTCAAGAGCGAGAGACGAGAAGCAGGATGTACTGCAGACGGATATGAAGAATATTGGAGCTGTAACAAGTGCCATAAGCTGTTTTCAGATGCTGCAGCGAAAACGGAGATAG
>NZ_JAOQJM010000028.1:0-15680 GCF_025566865.1 Blautia acetigignens | reverse complement strand
CCAACAATCGCAAGGTTGAAAAAAGATTCTTGACAAATTCCGAACAAGGATGTAACATGTATGTAGTTTTGAAGGTGCAAACCTTTATTCCTCCTTAGCTCAGTCGGTAGAGCATTCGGCTGTTAACCGAAGTGTCGTTGGTTCGAGTCCAACAGGGGGAGTTTTTTATGGAAACATTCGGCTCCATGGTCAAGCGGTTAAGACACCGCCCTTTCACGGCGGTAACAGGGGTTCAAATCCCCTTGGAGTCATTGAAAAATTAAATATAAATGTGATTTTGGTGTGGCTTTACTCTGACATTTGTTGTATAATACACTTCATAAGTATTATGCCGATGTGGCTCAATTGGCAGAGCAGCTGATTTGTAATCAGCAGGTTATCGGTTCGAGTCCGATCATCGGCTTTTTGGACCTTTAGCTCAGTTGGTTAGAGCAACCGGCTCATAACCGGTCGGTCCTGGGTTCGAGTCCCCGAAGGTCCATTTTAATTTAATATTTTCCTGGCCCGGTGGCTCAGTTGGTTGGAGCGCCGCCCTGTCACGGCGGAGGTCGAGAGTTCGAGTCTCTTCCGGGTCGCTGCTGTTTTTAACAGCTAATTAAATATCTTTTATTTATGGGATCTTAGCTCAGCTGGGAGAGCATCTGCCTTACAAGCAGAGGGTCATAGGTTCGAGCCCTATAGGTCCCATATGCCGCAGTGGCGGAACTGGCAGACGCCCGGGACTTAAAATCCCGTGGGTAGTGATACCCGTACCGGTTCGATTCCGGTCTGCGGCATGATTAAAAGCTCTTGGATTTCCAAGGGCTTTTTTGATATATACGAATATACACAATACAGGAGGTTAAAAATTATGGATGAAAACATGAAGAAAAGAAACGAGATCCTGGCGAAGACGGTGATTAAAGGGCTGGAGTCCCGCAATATGTCCGGCTACTATGCGGCAGATAAAGAAGCTGCTGTGAAGCAGGCATTAGAGCTTATTCCAGAAGGCAGCACCATTGCAATGGGCGGCTGTGCCAGCGCTTCCGAAGTAGGGCTGATCAGTGCCTTAGAAGATGGCAATTACAACTACCTTGACCGCAGTAAAATGTCTCCAAGAGAAAGCCTTATGGCGGCATATGATGCAGATGTATTCCTTTCCAGCGCAAATGCAATCACAAGCGATGGCGTTATGGTCAACATTGATGGAAATTCCAATCGTGTCTCCTGCATTGCCCAGGGTCCAAGAAAAGTAGTATTCATCGTGGGAATGAACAAAGTCTGTTCCGACCTTGACGCAGCAATGAAACGTGCCAGAAATGTAGCAGCCCCAGCCAATGCCCAGAGATTCGATGTCAAAACTCCATGCAAAGAAATCGGCAAATGCTTCGACTGCAAATCCCCGGATACAATATGCTGCCAGTTCCTGATTACAAGATATTCCCGTCACGAAGGCAGAATCCATGTAATTCTGGTAAATGATACACTGGGATTCTAATATAGAATAATTTGGAAAAAATAATCCCTCTCTACAACTAGTGTGCCAACAAGTTGATTTCTGGAACAATCTTGCGTCTAAATTTCTTATTTCTGCGTTGTCGTCGGTCGCCGTAGCCACCGCTACGCCTCCTTCCTCCGCCTTGAAATAAAAAATTTATCCTGCAAGATTGCTACAAGAATCAACTTGTCGGCACACTAGCTTTATCCCTTTAGATAAGGTACAATAAAAGATACGCGGATAAAAATGAAATGAACCTACAGGAGGAATTTTCCAAAATGAAAAAAGCTACATTATTTGCAGCAGCAACTGCCTTATTAGGTGCAGTCTGGGTATCAGGTGCAACTGTCTTTGCGGAAACAGACGCTTTTCCTGTTACAGTAATGGACGACTTTGGCAATGAAGTTACACTGGAGAAAGCACCAGAGAGCATTGTATCTCTTGCACCAGTGGACACTGAGATCCTGTTTGCTCTTGGAGCAGGCGATTCTGTAACTGGAAGAACAGACTACTGCAATTATCCGGAAGAAGCTGCAGATGTAGATTCTATCGGAACATACATGGAACCAAACATGGAGCTGATCTTATCCAAATCCCCAGATCTTGTTGTAGCATCCGGATTCATCGATGACAACATCCGTCAGCAGTTAGAAGAAAACGGAACCGCCATTTTTATCACAAATGCAAGTGATCTGGAGTCCACAGAGAAAAACATCGAGACACTTGGAAAGCTCATCGGACATGATGCAGAGGCAGAAGAAGTTGTAAAGAACATGGAAGATGAGTGGACAGACTTAAGCGCAGAGCTTGAGAATGTGAAAGAAGAGAAAAGCGCATTTATCGATATAGGAAGCCTTTACAGCGCCGGACCATCTTCATTTCTGGACAATTCCATGCAGATGATCAAGGTAGAGAATGTGGCAGCCGATGCAGACAGCGCATGGCCGCAGCTTTCCGCAGAAGCAGTTGTGGAAGCAAATCCGGACGTATACATTTCCCTGTATTCCACACTTGAGGATGTACAGCAGACTGCAGGACTTTCTGATTTGGCATGCCTGAATGAAGACGGCGGATTCATCTATATCGATGGTTCCAGCGTAGAAGGCGACATGATCCAGAGACCAGGCCCGCGTTACGTAGAAGGCTTAAAAGTACTTGCTGAGCTTGTTTATCCGGAAATCGCAGAGTAAATATTGGAATTCTGAAATTTAATAATGGAAGTACAAAGTAAGGGGCAAGGAATTTGCCCCTGCTTTTGTATCATCATATTTAAGAATTCAGAAGGCTTCCAAATACAAAAAGGAAAACTATATGAAAAACAAAAAAAGCAAAACCGGATTTCTTGTGCTGGCTGTTCTTCTTTGTCTTGGAATTGTCTGGGTATGTACCATTACAGGTGCAGCTTCTGTATCCATAAGTGATGCAAACCGCATTTTGCTGAACAAACTGTTTCATCTTAATGTAAGTCTGGAAGAAATCTCAAAAGGCAATATTACTATCATCTGGAACATTCGTTTTCCCAGAATTATTCTGGGTTTCATAACCGGAGCTGCCCTTGCGGTAAGCGGAGCCGGATACCAGGGCATTTTCAAAAATCCAATGGCAGATCCCTTTGTGCTGGGCATCTCATCAGGAGCCGCTTTGGGCGCTGCTGTAGGAATCGTATGCCATTTTACATTTCGCATAGGCGTGTTTAACAGCACCATGCTTCTGGCATTTGCAGGCTCCTTTGCCACATTATTCCTGGTATACAGTATTTCCCGGGTGGGCAGGCGAGTTCCAGTGGCAACCCTGCTGCTGTCGGGAGTGGCAATCAACTCCACACTTTCTGCACTGATGTCCTTTATCATGATGATGAACAAACAGAGCATGGATCAGATTATGTTCTGGACCATGGGAACTTTGAATGGAAAAGGCTGGAACCAGATTGCGGCAGTGCTGCCCTGGGTGCTCATCGGACTTGTGATCATGCTGCTTTCCTGCCGGGAACTGGATGTAATGCTCACTGGAGAAGAAACAGCAACCCAGTTAGGTGTAAATATTGAATTAGTAAAAAGAAAAGTCCTGTTCGCGTCCAGTCTTCTCACTGCATCGGTGATTTCTGTTACCGGAATCATTGGCTTTGTAGGCCTGGTAGTTCCCCATGTGGTACGCCTGCTCACAGGCCCCAAGCACCGCAGGCTGCTTCCGGTATCTATGGTATTTGGCGGCGCATTTATGGTAATCTGCGATACGGCTGCCAGAAGTCTGACCACCTCAGAAATTCCAGTGGGAATTATCACATCCATCTGCGGCGGTCCATTTTTCCTGTATCTGCTTCGAAAATCTAAGAAAGGCGGTGGGGTATCATGAAAGACGAAAATCAGACCATGCTTTTTTTTCCCATGCAGCTGTGGGTTATGGAGAAAAAACAGTACTCCGAGATGTAAGCTTTCAGGTGAAAAAAGGCGAGTACGTGGCGCTGATCGGGTCAAATGGAACGGGAAAATCCACTCTGATCAAATGTGTATCCGGCCTGCTTCCTCTGAATAGCGGAGAAATTGAAATCTGCGGGAAAAACAGCAGAAAGTTAAAGCCGAAAGAACGTGCCCGGATGGTAGCTGTGGTTCCGCAGTCCTATTACGTGGACTATGATTTTACAGTGGAAGACATTGTGATGATGGGACGAAATCCATACATTGATTTTCGCCATCGTGAGAGCCAGGAAGACCGGGAAATTGCAGAGCGTGCCATGAAACTGACCAAGACGGATATGTTCCGAAACCGGCTTTACAATCAGCTGAGCGGCGGTGAGCGGCAGCGTGTAATTCTGGCAAGAGCCATTACCCAGCAGCCGGAGATTATTCTTCTGGATGAGCCCACTTCCGCGCTGGATCTCCATCATCAGATCGAAGTAATGGAACTGATCCGCCAGTTGAATGAGAAAGAACATATTACAGTGCTTGCTGTTCTCCATGAGATTAATCTGGCATCCAGATTCTGCAGCAGAATTGTGATCTTAAAGGATGGAAAAGTCAAGGCAGACGGGACGCCCCGGGAAATCATCAATCGTCAGGAAATGGAAGAGCTGTATGAAATGAGGCTTCTTGTGAAAAACAATCCTCTGATTGAAAAACCGGAAATTATTCCCATTCGCGTAATGGACGAGAAACAGACAGCGAAACCTCTCAGAATTCATGTGATCTGCGGGGAAAAAGGCGGCGTACGTATTCTGGAGCAGCTGACCAACATGGGCCATGCTGTGACAGCAGGAGTTGTGAACCGGGAAAGTGACGATGCTGAGATCTGTGAATATCTGGATATACCAAGGGTCGAAATCGGCTCTTTTCAGACCGTTGGCCAGGAGGAGCTGGCAAAGAATCTGGAGCTTATGAAAGATGCAGATGCGGTGATCGTTGCAGACATTCCCTTCGGAGAGGCCAATATCCGCAATCTGGACGGGCTGGAACACGTGAAGGGAGAACTTTATATTCATAAAAATATATTGAACCAGGATTTTACGCATGGACAGCTGCAAAGAAGACTGGATGAAATACAGAAAATAAAAGAAATTCATTTTTATGAAAAATTCAACGCCGGGGACTGGCTGTAAGCTCAGAAATGCAGCATTGCCAACGATTTTCAGCTGGGCAAAATAAAAAAGTGTAACGGAGAACAAAAATGATATACATCAGTCATCTCATTCCGGATGAGAAAATGAAATTCTTTGTGGAAAAATACGGTGTAGGAGTGGAGAGCATTGATTTTTCCATTTCGGACAACCTGGATCAGCTTTCCAGGTCTATAGAGTATTGTCGGGAAAAATTAAAATATATGGGAACGGACCAACTGATTCTGCACGGCCCATTTCTGGATGTGAATCCCTGCGCTTACGACAGTCTGGTAAGGGAAGCCACCATGACCCGTTTTTCCCAGTGCTATGAGGCCGGGCTGGAGCTTGGTGCAAAGAAGATCGTTTTTCACTCAGGAATGAACCCGTATGCCTATTACAAAGAAGGCTGGGCAGATCATGTGTCTGTTTTCTGGCAGGAATTTATGGAGGATAGGCGGGAAATCGAGATTGTTCTGGAAAATGTGTTTGATAACGACTGGGAACTGCTTCTGGATGTTTACCAGCGGGTAAATCAGCCCAATTTCAAGCTTTGCCTGGATATAGGACATGCGCACTGCTATTCCACCGTAGATGCTCGAAAATGGGCGGAAAATCTGGCACCTTATGTGTCTCATGTCCATGTCCATGACAACTGCGGTGACCGGGATTCTCATATTGGTCTGGGAAAGGGAAATCTTCCATGGAAAGAAGTCCTGAAGCTTTTGCCCCAGGATCAGGGGCGTACCTGGACCATTGAATGCATGAAAAAAGAAGACGTACAGGCATGCCTTGAAAGCCTGTATGCCAGTGACTTTTGCGGAGTATGAGCAGTGCCGGATGGACCTCTTTTGTCGAATTATAGTACAAGTTGTCGGACGATTCTTGTTGCAAAATTCTGATATAAAAAGTAGAATAATGACGGAAAGTGCAAGGGAAAAATAGTAAGCTACTAATGAACTGTGCGTAATCAGTACATATCAGGAGGAAAATACAATGGAAATGACAACAAGAATGATCATGCTTCAAAATATTGAGAAGATGGTGAAGGAACAGGATAGAGTAGATGAAGAGGATTCCTATATCAAACAGGACAATGAAGATCTGAAATATCTGGAAGGCAGATACGAACAGCTGCAGCTCCCTCATACTGTGAAGCGTGTAATTGACGATTATATCGCCTGCATGCAGACAAGGGATGAGAGGTATTCTGATCTGTCCTATGCGGCAGGAGTGCGGGATACCATCAATCTGCTGAAGGGGCTTGGAATGCTCAAAGACACTGTTGCTGCGACAACAGGAATTTTGTAAAGTTAAAACAGGAAAAGAGTTATTGCAAGTGTGGCTGTGCCAGAAGCAGAAAACTGCTGGGAAGCCATATTGCAATAACTCTTTTTTGGCTTTTGGATAAATATCTTTTCCATATTTAAGAGTACTTGGAAGAACCAACGACAGTCTGGAGACCGTTACCTTATTCTGGACAGCCTCCGGAATTGAATTGAATGTAAGAGCAACAGAAATCTGTCTTTTCCGTAATATGGAAGGGGACAAGGTAAGAAATGTAAAGTTTCTTAGGGATACACCTGCATTTCCTACAGATGAGAAAACATTGCTTCAGGTGCTAAGTGTTGAGACAGACGGTGAATTTTTCCCGCTTGAGGAGCCAAAGCTTAGAATGGAAGTGATTGGGGACAGTATTACTTCCGGGGAAGGATGCAGCGGCGCAGAGAGGGAGATGACCTGGAATTCATTCTGCTTCAATGCAGTGGATCATTATGCATATATGGCAGCAAAAGAGCTTGGGGCGGTATATCACTGCATCAGCCAGAGCAGCTGGGGCGTTTTCTGTTCCTGGGAAGGCAATGAGCAGCAGGCGATTCCGCTGTATTATGAGCAGGTGTGCGGCCTTTTAAATGGTGAGCGAAATAAAGAACTGGGCGCTCTGGAAAAATGGGATTTCCAGAAGTTCCAGCCAGATGTAGTTGTGGTAAACCTGGGAACCAATGACGGCAGCGGCACCCGGGATATGGAAAAGGTTGAAAAGGCTGTGATTGATTTTTTAAGAAAAATAAGGGCATGCAATCCAGAGAGCATCCGGGACATCTGTCTCACAAAAAGGCAGCGAAGATACTGGCAGAAAAAATCCGGGAGATTTCTGGCAGCAGCGCGGATGTTTCTTTTGAATGAACAGAAAATCATGGTGAATTATCTGTGAAGATATGCTAAAATCGTTAATAATAAAAAACGAGGAGTGACATTATGAAAGTATTGATTGTGCGCCATGGTGATCCGGATTATGATATAGATTCCCTTACGGAAAAAGGCTGGAAAGAGGTGGAATATCTTTCCCAGAAGCTTTCTAAGCTGGATGTGAAGGCATTTTATGTATCACCTCTTGGAAGAGCCAGGGACACCGCAGCCCCAACCCTGAAAAAAATGGGAAGAACCGCAGTGATATGTGAGTGGCTTCAGGAATTCCCCTGCCAGATCTGGCGCCCGGATGTGAAGGATAAGAAAATTATTGCATGGGACTGGCTGCCCCAGGACTGGATGGCAGACGAGCGCTTTTTCCAGTATGACCACTGGTTTGAGAACGAGGCCATGCAGGAAGGTCATGTGAAGGAAATGTACGATCATGTGACCGGAGAATTCGATAAGGTTCTGGCAAAGCATGGTTATGAGAGAGAAGACCATTATTATAAAGTAAATGAGGAAAATAACGACACCATTATTTTCTTCTGTCATTTCGGACTGGAATGCGTGCTTCTCAGCCATCTGCTGAATGTATCTCCCATGGTGTTATGGCATGGCTGTGTAGCTGCGCCCTCATCTGTGACAACCCTGACAACCGAAGAACGCCGTCAGGGTATCGCTGCCTTCCGTATGAGCGCTTTCGGTGATATTTCTCACCTGTATGCCAACAACGAGCCGCCGGCTTTCGCCGCAAGATTCTGCGAAGCCTATGGAAATAAAGATCAGAGACACGATTAAGAACTTTTTATTGAATAAAAATTCCATTTGTGTTATAGGCGACAGGGAAAAACAGAGTCAGTAATAGCAAGTTTCGTATTCAGTTACGAGTTCATTATTTTCATTTTAGAAATTTTATAAAATTATTAGAATTTGGACAAATATTTCTCACATTTATGCGATATGATATATACATCTTAAGAGAGAGAACTCTTAAGAAAAACTCTTTCCTTTCCCTAAAAATGTATAAATAAACCACCGTCTGTTGGCAAGAACGTCGACTGGGCGGTGGTTTTACGTTGTGCAAAAGCATATCTGGACAAGTTCTGAAGGATTGACTATAGTAAAGGATACAGACAATATTATGCCTGAGCAATTAAGCTAAATGCTGCTAGTGTACCGACAAGCTGATTTCTAGAACAATCTTGCGTCTAAATTTCTTATTTCTGCGTTGTCGTCGGTCGCCGTAGCCACCGCTACGCCTCCTTCCTCCGCCTTGAAATAAAAAATTTATCCTGCAAGATTGTTACAAGAATCAACTTGTCGGCACACTAGGGGATAGCAGTATTGGCATTTTATAATAAAATATGCAAAAAAATGGAGGATCCATATGCAGTCAGCAATTCAGCTGCAGGAGCTTCTGCGGTCTATTAACCGAAAGAGCTATCCTGCTTACAAGTCTTTGAAAGGTGTTTACCAGTTTCAGAAATATATTTTAGCAATCGACCATGTACAGGGAGATCCCTTTGCATCCCCATCTCATGTGAGCGTAAAAATTTCCCATAAGGCAGCAGGCTTTCCCGCTGCGTATTATAAAGATCATCTTACCAGAATTACGCTTGCGGATTATCTTACCCGCCAGTTTGAGCAGCAGGTGAACCGCTATACATTCCGCGCCAAAGGTTCCGGGAAAAGCGGCCTGATTTCTGTGACGAAGTGCGGACAGGAGGTTCTGGAGCGAACTGCCTGTGAGATTACAGAGCAGGGAATCATTGCCAGATTTTTCGTGGGATTCCCGGCGAATGGACGAACCATCAATTCAGGTGAATTGGAGAAGATTTTCTTTGAGTTTCTCCCTGTTTGTGTGGAAAAAGCATTCTTCTACCGGAATTTAAGTGGAAAAGATCTGGAAAATGCCATATTTCTGGCAGAAGATCAGCAGTTTATCCGTGAGGAGATTTCCAGACGTTCCCTTGCGGCTTTTGTAAACGATGGCGCGGTTTTGCCAAGAGAAAGCGGAATTTCTTCCAGACCGATGAAAAACTGCGTGGACTTTTCTTCCCCGGAAAGCCTGCGGGTGACCATGGAGCTTCCTCACAAAGGAAGGATCACAGGCATGGGAATTCCGAAAGGAATCACTTTGATTGTCGGCGGAGGCTATCACGGCAAATCTACCCTTTTGAATGCTCTGGAACTGGGCGTATACAATCATATCCAGGGGGATGGCAGGGAATATGTGATTACCGATTCCACTGCCCAGAAGCTGCGTTCTGAGGACGGACGATTTATAAAGGATGTGGATATTTCCCTGTTCATCAATGATCTTCCAAACAAAAAAGACACCAGTTGTTTTTCCACAGAGGATGCCAGCGGAAGTACTTCCCAGGCAGCTGGAATTGTGGAGGGAATCGAGGCGGGAAGCCATGTTTTCCTGTTGGATGAGGATACCTCTGCAACCAATTTTATGGTACGGGATGCCTTTATGCAGCGGGTAATCAGCCGGGAAAAAGAGCCCATCACTCCATTTCTGGAGCGTGCCCGTGACCTGTATGAGAAAGCAGGGATTTCTACTATTTTGGTGGCCGGAAGCTCCGGCGCATTTTTCCATATTGCGGATACGGTGATTCAGATGGACAATTACAGGCCTGTGGATATTACGGATAAGGCGCGGAAGCTTTGCGGGGACTATCCTTTAAATGAAAGCACAGCATCCGAATTCTGCCTGCCTCACAGCCATCGGATCATGTCCAAGGCGGCACCGTCCAAAAGCCCCAAAAAGGACTATTACGGCTATTTCAAGCCCCAGGATAAACCAGAGCGCCTGAAGGTAAAAGTACACGGCCGTGATGGTTTTTCCATTGGCAAACAGGACGTGGATCTGCGGTATATTGAGCAGCTGATCGACAGCGAGCAGACCCAGGCCCTTGGCGGGCTTCTGAAGTATGCCGTAGAGAAACTGATCGACGGGAAAAGAACCCTGCCGGAGATTGTGGAGATTCTGTGTGACCGACTGGAAAAAGAAGACATGTCTTTCCTTGCAGAAGGTTACATTTCCTGTGGCTATGCGGTACCCCGCAGACAGGAAATTTACGCCTGCTTCAACCGTTACAGAAGACCATAAACGCGAAATACTGTCGCGGCGCTGCCCATGCGTGCAGGAATAAACCTCCATCAGTTTGTGCAGGAAAGCACATTTGTCAGTAGCTTTTTGGTTCGTTATACGTTATAATGAACTTTGGATGAGGAAAACGCCGGGACCAGAGCGGTGGAAAAAATGATTTCTGCGGTTTGCATGCTCTGGAATTGGCCTGGTGTTGCAAGGATAACAGAAGAAAGGTGGATATAGATTTATGGAACGTCCAAATGCATGGCTTTCATATTCCGAGGCTGATATGAATCAGCTGGAAGATGTAGCAAAGAAATACCGTCATTTCTTAAATGTGGGAAAAACAGAGCGTGAGTGCATCACACAGATCGTGAAAGAAGCCGAAGAGGCTGGTTATGTTTCCCTGGAAGAAAAGATGAAAAAAGGCGAGGCTCTCAAAGCAGGAGATAAGGTTTACACAGTTGGCATGAAGAAGATCATTGCCCTGTATCATATTGGAGAGGACGATCTGGCAGAAGGTATGAATATCCTTTGCGCGCACATCGATTCCCCAAGACTGGATATCAAGCAGAATCCGTTATATGAGGATACAGACCTTGCATATCTTGACACCCATTATTATGGCGGTGTGAAGAAATACCAGTGGGTTGCCCTTCCTATGGCAATGCACGGCGTAATCGTGAAGAAGGACGGAACCGTTGTGAATGTAACAATCGGTGAGGATGAGGAAGATCCGGTTCTTTATATCACAGACCTTCTGATTCATCTTGCAGGACAGCAGATGGCAAAGAAAGCTTCCGAGGTTGTAGAGGGTGAGAAGCTAGATATCCTCATTGGAAGCCGTCCTCTTGCAGATCTTCCGGATGATAAGAAGAAAGAAGCTGTGAAAGAGAATGTTCTTCGCATCCTGAATGAGAAATATGGTGTGGAAGAGGAAGATTTCCTTTCCGCAGAGCTTGAAATTGTGCCGGCTGGCAAGGCCCGTGACTGCGGACTTGACCGCAGCATGATTGCTGGTTACGGACAGGATGACAGAGTTTGCGCATACACTTCCCTTCTGGCTCTTCTTGAGCTGAAAGCTCCAAAGCGTACAAGCTGCTGTCTGCTGGTTGATAAGGAAGAGATCGGAAGCGTAGGAGCTACCGGTATGCAGTCCCGTTTCTTTGAGAACAGCGTAGCAGATGTTCTGGATGCACTGGGACAGTATTCTGACCTGAGACTGAGAAAGGCGCTGAAGAATTCCAGCATGCTCTCCTCTGATGTAAGTGCTGGATATGATCCTGCATTTGCAGAAGCTTTTGAGAAAAAGAATTCTGCATATCTTGGAAGAGGTATTGTGCTGAACAAGTTTACTGGAGCCCGCGGAAAATCCGGTTCCAATGATGCCAACGCTGAGTATGTGGCAAGAGTCCGCAAGATTTTCAACGATCACAATGTATTTTTCCAGACTGCAGAGCTTGGCAAGGTAGATGTGGGCGGCGGCGGAACCATCGCTTATATTGCTGCTCTTTATGAAATGGAAGTAATCGACAGCGGCGTATCTGTTCTCAGCATGCATGCACCGTGGGAGGTTACAAGCAAGGCAGATGTATACGAAGCTTATAAGGCTTACAAGGCATTCCTTCTGGATGCATAATAGAATGAATGAAAGTACCGGGCAGACATTGACATGATGTCTGTCCGATATTTTTCTGGCAGTTAAGTGAGCCATTCAAATTTGGAAAATAACGCAGATGAATATTTAAATGGGGAGAAAACAGTATGATAAAAAAACAGGCACCTGGGGAAACCATCCTGAAAGTGGGCGGCATGCTCCTCCTTTTTCTGGGGGTAATGCTGGCATTTGGCAGCGGAAACACACTTTCCCTGGCAACAAGAGGCAGCGCTGACAGTGCGGTGATAGAGTATCTTCAGCAGAATAATATGACCTATACCCAGCTGGTGGCAAGTACAGTGATGGTCCTGGCAGCAGGAGTAATCTACCTGGCAGCAGGCGTAGTGGGCGTGAAACAGGCAGGCAATATAAAAAACGCAGGAATGTGCATAGGAATGGGAATCCTTCTGGTTGCGGAGGTTATTGCGGAAGTGATGGTCACTATGAATTTTGGCGAATTTGATCCTGCATCTGTAATCCGCATGCTCATGTTCCCGGCAATTTACATGGTAGGAGCCATCCTCAACTGGCAGGCAAAGAACGCCGAAAAGCAGTAAAATAACGGTAGTATGGGTTGCACATCAAATCGTACCAATAACACGAAAAAAACATACAAAAAAATAAATAAAAAAATTCAAAAAAGGTGTTGACAAAACAGTAGGTATCGTGTAGAATACTCATTGTTGCGAGGGAGAAACGCAAGAGCGTAAGAAACTCGTAAGAATCAAATGTGTGTTTAGCTCAGCTGGATAGAGCGTTTGGCTACGGACCAAAAGGCCGGGGGTTCGAATCCTCTAACACACGTAACTAAGAATCGGAATCATTGAGAAATCAGTGGTTCCGATTTTTTTTGTTACCATCTTTCGTTTTTTACGATATATACTATGAATGGAAAAATTCCAATGGAGGATTTCCATTCACAAGGCGCCTTACAATCTTATAGCGCGCCCCCAAATTGTGACGCACATCTTGCAGAAAGCCTTTTGGGGGCACGCTCTAGAAACCTGGAGGATAATCTGTAAATGAAAGACAATGAGATTATAGATTTATTTTTGGCAAGAGATGAGAAAGCAATTGAAGCAGTAAGTGCGAAATATCATCCCTACTGCTATAAGATTGCCTGGAATTTACTTGCAAATAAAGAGGATGCCGAGGAATGCCTGAACGACACCTGGTTTTCGGTCTGGTCGCGGATTCCTCCTGCACGCCCTTTGGCTTTAGCCCAGTTTTGCGGTCAGATTACAAGAAATCTTAGTATTGACCGTCTGAGGAAAAAGCATGCCGGGAAGCGTCCGGACGTTCATATGGCAGATGTTCTTGGTGAAATGGATCAGCTAAATATTGCGTATACCATGGACGATCAGCTGGCAGAAAAAGAGCTGCTGAAAGTCATCAATGATTTTCTTGGAAAGCTGAAAGCCGAAGACCGGGATATTTTTGTAAGAAGATACTGGTTTCTGGATTCTATTGCCGCAATTTCCAAAAGACATCATATGTCAGCTGGAAGTGTAAAAATGAATCTGTACAGAAATCGAAAGAAACTGCAGAAGGTGCTGGAAAAAGAAGGAGGCCGCCTATGAAGAAATTTGATTTTTCAAAAGAATTCGGAAATATTGATTCGAAGTACATCAGTGAAGCAGAAGAGGAATGGAAGGGAAAAAAGAACATCTGGACACCAACGTTTTGGAGCAGAGCGGCAGCAGCATGCGTGATCGTGGCATTGGGCTCCGTAATTTTTTCAAACCCGAAGGTACAGGCCGCAATGAAAAATCTTACATTGTCTATAGAAGAGACGCTAGGTTTTCCCAAGAGTATTGCTTCCTACACAGAAGTATTAAACACTTCTCAGACGGACAAAGGAATTACCGTAACCTTAAAAGAGGTAGTTCTGGATGATGGAGTTTTGCTGGCAAAGGTGCATGCAGAAAAAACAGCTTCTGGTCAGGAAGAGGCAGATCCTGATCAGGATGCACTGACTTTTGCAAATACACAACTTGATATTGATTATCACAAAACTACCATAAACGGGCAGAAAATGAATGAGTACGAAAGCGGAAGCTATCTGCCGTATTCAGAAGAAGAGTTATTAAATACAGGACTGGATGAAAATGTCTATGATGCTGTTCTGGAATCCCGCTTTTCCACTGATGGAGATTTGGGGGAGAATCCGGAAGTACATTTGGTGCTTGGTGCCTATAGAGATGAAAATTTAGGCGAAGATTATTTCGCGGAGTTTGAGTTTGACTTTTCTATCCCGCATGAGGAACTTATGAAGCAGACTGTTCACAAAAAACTGGAAGACGTTTCCATTGAAACGGATGAAGGAACCATTAAATTAACCGATTTTTCCATGAATAAACTGCAAAGTACAATGACAGCAGAAGTTCCGGAAGAACTTGCGGAAAAACTGTACAATAATTATGAGATGATACTTGTCGGAACAGACAGTAAAGGAAATCAGGTGCAGTATGAACTAAGCAATGAATCGGGGGATGGCAAACCTCACTGGAGCTTCAAAACCAGTTTCTGGGGTATGTATCAGCTGGATTCTGACGGCCCTGTACTTTTGCTTCCGGACATTGACAGCGATGGTTTGGAATTGCAGCTTTATGCTCGTGAGCGTTACATGGCGTCAGATGCGGATATTATTTTTGACGATGGAACAGTGTTGACTACGGATGATCCAGTTGAAACCGCAATTATTGGAGGGGCAGACGCGCCTACTGAAATAGAGATACAGGATAACATGGATCCAAAAGAAAATGCGGATGACGAGCTTTATGGAACAGAAGAAAGTGATGCCTGGGGAGAAGCTGGCATTGAGGATGACTCAGATTATGGAATTGCCGTTGGGAATAAGATTAAGATTCAACTTAAATGATAGGAGAGAATGAATGCCAGAGCCTGCTGCAAAAAGCATCTCATATTTACAGAAATACACTCTGAAAATGCTATTCTAACTCAAAAATCCCTTGTCAAAGAAGCTTTGCGCGTCTGTTTTTCTGGTGTAAAAGGCAAATTGCTTTTCATTTGGCCGTTTTTTTTCTATAATCTCATGTAAGAAAGCAAAAACGACTGGAAGAACAGGAGCGAAGCAAATATGAACATAGGCAGTCAGATACTGAAAATTCGAAAAGAAAAAGGATTAACCCAGGAGGAATTTGGAAAAATATTTCACGTCACCAGGCAGACCGTATCCAACTGGGAAAATGAGAAGAGCTATCCGGATCTGCAGATTCTTATAGACATCAGCAACCGTTTCGACATTTCCCTGGACGTCTTAATAAAAGAAGATGTCAAGATGGTAAAAACCATGGATAAAGAAAGAGTGCTGGGAACATTGAAACGGGAAAAATCTGTTATTGATTTTTTCACAGGCGCAGGTACCGGAATTGTGATTACCTGCCTGTTCTCAGCAGATACTATGGCCAGAACGGTTACCATTGCGTTAGGCGTGGTCATGATCGGAATCGGATGGTACCGTGAAGCTAAATATGATAAAAAACTGTTCCGATATATGAAAGAAGACGAAGAGCGTTGAGGGGGGAAAAGGCATGAAAATCTGGCGTGAATTATTAAGTTAACTTGTTGTGCTAGATAAAATAAATATAAAGAAACTTCAACAAAATGTGCTATCCTATTTGTAGGGAATACAATGAAAGGA
>NZ_JAOQJM010000027.1:0-25054 GCF_025566865.1 Blautia acetigignens | reverse complement strand
ACTCAAGACAACCAACTAGCTTAGTTATCTCTCGTCATTACTGTTATAAAAAGTTCATTCTTTTGAATGATGATTCGTTAAGAATTTTCGAGAATCGTATGTGTTTCACTGTTTAGTTATCAAGGTTGTTTATCTGTCGTTGTCTGTCCGACAGCTTGTTTATATTAACACAACTGTTTTCGTTTGTCAACAACTTTTTTTAATTTTTTTGAAACTTTTTTAATTCGTTTCAAAAAGAAATCCCGCTTCCTCAGAAGCGAGATTCAGTATATCATCGGAGTCCGGTTTCGTCAACCCCTTTTTTCAATTTTTTTTATTTTTTTGCATTTTTTGACATTTCAGGCTCAATTACCGTAAAAAACGCTCATGAATACCTTAACAAAAACGTTCTGGCTATACAGGAAATTAAGGAATGCATCCTGCTGGATCAGTGCCATTCCCTGCTGTCCAAGTGTTGTATTGCACAATAAGGTAAGCACCAGGAAAGCGATCCAGATAAAGATGATGCATTTGATCCCTCCGACAGCGGCACCAGCAATCTTATTAATGCCGTTGATCACCGGAAGCTTTGTCAGAACATTCAGAATAAATCCCAGCAGCTTGATCACTGCGGCAGAAAGCACAAAAGAAATCAAAAAAGAAATTCCGTTTACCGCCATCACAGCCAGCGAGTCAGAAATATACTCTGTAAATGTACTGACTGCCAGATAGCGGTATGTCTCTGCCGTATTATTTTCCACCAGGGCATTTTTCAGAAGGTCTGGAAGCTCCATATTCTCCATTACCTGATTCTGCTCTTCCTTATCCAGTGTTTTCTTATTGCCGATCTGTTCGGACACCAGTGTCTGGCATTTGTCCTGAATGGTATCGTAAACAGGGGTATATTCTTTTACAAAGGTATTCACATATGGATTGACCGCCCACACAAGAAGAAAGGAGATCAGCATAAAAAATACTGATACGATTTCTTTGACAAATCCCTTCCGAAATCCCATGATACAGGCCGCCGCGATTAGCGCCAGTACAGCAATGCCAAGCCAGGTCCAGCTTATATCCATTTTGTTCTCCTTAGCTGAGTTTTATCACATTTACCCCTGTGTCCATGACCAGGAGATATTTGTTCCATCCTAATTTGAAGAAATCCCTAACGGTACCGTCAATATTTCCAAAATATTTCTCAGTGCCATTCTGGTTCAGCACGCAAATCTGTGAACTGTTGTACATGATAATATATCCATCGCTCATCCGGATGGTAGTATATGGAATATTAAAATCCTTGCTGAACTTCAGTTTTCCGTCAGTGGCGTAGACCTGCATGGTGTATTGTTTATCTTTGCTGTCATTTTTAAATACCAGGCCGATGTTGTTTTCATCATAAAAAGTACTGATGATCTCATTCTCAACCTGAACCGTCTTCAGCTCCTTGGGAATCTGTCTGCCGGAATACAGTGTGAAGCCGTCATCCCGCAGTGCCACTGCATTGCTTCCAAGATACTGGATCTGGGGAACAACCACGCCATCATAAGTATAACCGCTGACAATACGGTCATCCTCATTCTGGCCAACCTCTCCAAAATTGTAGAATGCCACGTAGCTGGTAGTCTCACTGCTGTCTACAAACTGATAAGCCACCATCATGACAACTCCGTTCTCCGCCAGTGCCACATCCATAGGATATCCAGGATCCTGGATATTCGTCTGGTTTTCTGCGATCAGACTTCCGTCCAGATTGTAAAAATTGATCCAGGTGTGATCTCCTCCATCCAGAATTGCTGCTGCCATTCCGTTTTTGGATACCTTTGCCTTGATAATACTGTAGGATGTGGAAACCGTTCCGGTGACTCCATTTTGGTCTACAAATACCATAGAGGTTCCATCTATGTCTGCAATAACAGCACGGTCGCCGCACACATCTGCCACCGGGTTCTGCATGTCATAAGCCTGTGACCAGATCGTATCCAGCTTCGTGTTCACCAGCGATACTTCGTCGGAGCTGTACCTCAGGATCTTGCCCGACAAATTGGTATACTGCGTGGATACGGTGTCTTCCTGTTCACTGGCGGCCTGTACCTTATAGCTATGATAGCTTCGTTTTTCGAGGAAAAGAAAGCCCAGCAAAACTACCAGTCCCACTGCAAGCACGGCAGCCACAGGCCTTAGCACGGCTTTTCTTTTCCTCAGAGCAGATTTAAACTTCCTTCGGACAGATGCACTGCTCCTTGTACCGGACTGTGCCTTCTCCAGACGGCGTTTCTCTGCCAGGAGACGTTTCCGCCTCAGTTTCTTTCTGATATTTTTGAATGTATTTGCCATAATTTAACCTTGCCTTGTATTTTCTAGCTTACATGCATTTCGATTATAACACATCCTGTTATGGTAATACAATCATTTGCCCAGGATAAATCACCTGGTTTTCCTTAAGATTGTTCAGGCGGCAGATTTCCGAAATTGCATCCATATTCCCGTAATGAGAAATGCTGATCTGGTACAGGGTATCTCCAGGCTTTATGATATAGGTTTCATAAGCGCTGTCTGATGATGCCTGGGCAGAAGGCGTCAGCTGAACCTGACTCTCCTCCTTTTTCGCTTTTCGCTCATCTGCCTCCTGGGAAAATTTATCTTCGCTCACAGTCTCCTGGCTTTCTTCAGCACTGGCAGAATCCGCAGCAGCAGACGCTCCTGTCTCCTTGGTATCTGTTTCCTGTACATCAGCTTCTTCTGTCCCATTTTCCGCACCAGGCTGAATGGTCGGAGTGATCTGCAGGCTTTCCTCTGGCTGCTCATCTGTTTCTTCCGGTGCTTTCGTAATCTCTTCGATCCAGGTGATCTCCGGCGTTTTCGTCACTTCACGTACGGCATCTGCCTGATTGTCTTCACTTTCTTCTACCGTGTTGTCAGACATGACCGTAACAGTGGAATCCATAGAAGGCTCCGCAATGCGCATGTAATTTCTGTAAAAGCCTGCGCCTACAGCAAGGACGGCAAGCACCAGACAAGCTGTAGCCGCATAAGAAAAAACAGAGGTATGCTCCGTCTCCCTCTGGGGCTTTTCCTCTGTCTCTGGTGTTTTTTTATTTTTGATGATTTTACGGAAGGTGGTGACTGCCTCATCTCCCACAATTTCCGAAGCTCCCTGACCCATGTCTTTCGTTTTCTCAATCATGTATTCCTGCATGAGAGGATTTTTTTCGTAATAAATGTAATATCCTCTTTGCCGGATCATAAGTCCGTTTTCGTAAAAGAAAAAAGCCTCTTCTTTTTCTGCGGGTTCCATGAGCATCAGAACCTTTTCCCCGCCGAAATATCTTAAGTGGATGCGGGTCAGAAGCTCATCTGTTTCCATATACATCTGGGGGCGCGAAAAAAACCAGCCTGTAATTTCCTGTCCTGGAAAATATTTTGCCTGGTTTTCCTGAATCTTTGTCCATACTTTTTCCGAGAAATCAATATGATCCGCAGCAGCTTCCATATCTTCCACCATCAACGCTCCCCGGATGAAAAGATAGGTTATTCCGTTGTTCCATTTGGTGTCGCCGGTAAATACAGCCACACAGCCCTGTTCGTTTCCTGGACCGGTTTCGTTTCTGGCAAGTCTTGTGAGGAATGTATATACATAATCCTCAATGTAAATCCGGATATTCCCGGCAGTCAGACCGATCTGGCGTATATTTCTCGGCAGATTAAAAAGATTTTCCCCATTTTTTGCTTCCTGCTTCTCCTCCTTGTAAACGATCTCTATCATGATCACATCACCCCTTCGGGTATGAGCATATCATATGGAAAATGCAGATTTTAGCGTAATATAAGACCTGTTTCAGAGAATTTAACGACAGTTTTTGCAGAGTGCATAATTTTTTCAAAACTGGGATAAGATGGATTATAAAAAAGCAGGAGCGTTCATATGCCATTTTATATTAATACCCAAAACCAGGATTCTTCCAGAGAAATTGCCAGGGTTCTGGAAAAATGCATTCAGCGTCATAAAAAGGACTGGTCCGAAATTGTGTTTCTGTGTATCGGAAGCGACCGGGTAACAGGGGACTGTCTGGGGCCTTATGTGGGCTATCGTCTGAGCCAGTACCAGATTCCAGGAATTTTCGTCTATGGAACTCTGAATCAGCCTGTTCATGCCGTAAATCTATCCCATATAACGGACAGTATTGCAAGTGCCCATCCATCTGCCCTTGTGATTGCCATTGATGCCTCTCTGGGTGAAAAACGCCATCTGGGATATGTAAGTATCGGAAACGGCTCGCTCTACCCGGGTGCTGCCGTACAGAAGGATCTGCCGCCAGTAGGGGATATCTACATTACTGGAATCGTAAACATAGCCGGGATTCTGGAATACCTTACCTTACAGACAACACGCCTTTCCACAGTGATCACCCTTGCGGATACCATCACCCAGGGAATTCTTGGGAGCTTTTCCGCGTAAAGAAAAGTCCATAAATTTTTGCAGCATATAAAAAATGTCAGAGGCTTGCTCGAGTTGCCCCTGACATTTCTTCTGTGTATAATAATTTACAGCTTATTTTGCTTCATTCAAAAGTCCGATCAGATAAATGCTTTGATCTGTTTGTAGATGCCAGCTGCATCAAGTCCGTATTTCTCAAGAAGAGCAACAGCCGGACCGGACTCGCCGTAAACATCATTGATACCGATACGCTTCACCGGTACAGGAGCTTTCTCAGCAAGGCACTCGCATACAGCGCCGCCAAGACCGCCGATGATGGAATGCTCCTCAACAGTTACAACTTTACCAGTTTCTTTTGCTGCAGCTACAACAAGCTCCTCATCAAGAGGCTTGATGGTGTGGATGTTGATAACCTTTGCTTCGACTCCCTCTTCTGCAAGCTTAGCTGCTGCTTCAAGAGACGGAGCTACGCAAAGTCCGTTGGCAATGATGGTAAGGTCTTTTCCCTCGCGAAGAACGATTCCTTTACCAAGCTCAAATTTATAATCAGGATTGTCATTGATAACCGGAACAGCAAGACGACCAAATCTCATGTAAACAGGGCCTACATGCTCATAAGCAGCCTCTACCATAGCTTTTGCTTCAATGTCGTCTGACGGGCATGCTACAACCATTCCCGGGATTGTACGCATAAGGGCAAAATCCTCGCAGCACTGATGGGTAGCACCGTCCTCACCAACGGAAATTCCGCCGTGGGTAGCACCGATCTTAACGTTCAGCTTCGGATATCCTACAGAGTTGCGGACCTGCTCAAATGCACGTCCGGCAGCAAACATTGCAAAGGTACTTGCAAACGGTACCTTGCCTGTTGTTGCGATTCCGGCGGCAATTCCCATCATATTGCACTCTGCGATACCGCAGTCAATATGACGCTCCGGGAACGCTTTCTTAAAGATTCCGGTCTGTGTAGCTGCAGCAAGGTCAGCGTCCAGAACAACCAGATCATCATGTTTCTTTCCAAGTTCTACAAGAGCGTTTCCATAGCTTGCTCTGGTGGCAATTTTCTTTACTTCTGACATAATGCTTCACCTACCTTTTCCAAATCTGCCATAGCCTGTGCGTATTCTTCGTCATTCGGAGCCTTTCCATGCCAGCCAACCTGGTTCTCCATGAAGGAAACTCCTTTGCCTTTTACGGTTTTCATAACGATTGCGGTAGGCATTCCTTTGGTAGCCTTTGCTTCGTCAAAAGCAGCACGCAGCTGTGCCATATCATTTCCGTCTGCAACATTGATCACATGGAAATTAAATGCCTCAAATTTCTTATCGATCGGGTATGGAGAGCATACGTCCTCTACCTTACCGTCGATCTGAAGGCCGTTGTTGTCAACGATCACTACAAGGTTGTCCAGTTTTCTGGCACCTGCGAACATAGCAGCTTCCCATACCTGGCCTTCCTGGATCTCGCCGTCTCCAAGAAGTGTGTATACACGATAGCTGTCATTAGATAATTTTGCGGAAAGTGCCATTCCAACTGCAGCAGAGATTCCCTGTCCAAGAGATCCGCTGGACATGTCAACGCCTGGAATGTGCTTCATATCCGGATGTCCCTGAAGGTAAGATCCAAGGTGACGGAGTGTTACCAGATCTTCTTTCGGGAAATAGCCTCTCTGTGCAAGTACAGAGTACAGTCCCGGTGCAGTGTGACCTTTGGAAAGGACGAAACGGTCGCGGTCTGCTTTCTTTGGATCCTTCGGATCGATATTCATCTCCTCAAAATAAAGATATGTAAATACATCTGCTGCAGATAAAGATCCGCCCGGATGACCGGCTTTAGCAGCATGCAGTGCAGTTACGATGCCCTTGCGGACTTCGTTTGCAGTTTTCTGAAGCTCTAAATTCTCCATTATCAATTCTCCTTATTATTCCATGATACGCGGATTGCGACCTGTCTGTAAGTTCCCGCAATTCCAAGTATCAATTATTCACCAAATACAGCTTTGTAATCATTCTGGAATTTCACGATTCCGGCATCTGTCAGCGGATGATGTGTCATCTGCTCAAGTACCTTGAACGGTACAGTTGCGATGTCAGCACCAGCAAGTGCACACTGTGTTACATGCATTGGATGACGAACGCTTGCTGCGATGATCTCTGTGTCAATGCCTGCAACAGCAAACATGTCAGCAATCTGACGGATCAGCTCAACGCCATCTGTAGAGATATCATCAAGTCTTCCAAGGAATGGAGATACATAGGTAGCGCCTGCTCTTGCAGCAAGAAGTGCCTGGTTTGCGCTGAAGATCAGGGTTACGTTTGTCTTGATTCCTTCTTTGGAAAGAACCTTAACAGCCTTCAGGCCTTCGCATGTCATCGGAATCTTAACAACCATGTTCGGATGGATCTTTGCGATCTCACGTCCCTCACGGATCATTCCCTCTGCGTCTGTTGTAGTAGCCTTTACCTCACCGCTGATTGGTCCGTCAACGATCTCTGTGATCTCTTTGATAACTTCGTTGAAGTCTCTTCCCTCTTTTGCGATCAGGGATGGGTTTGTGGTTACTCCGCAGATGATTCCCATATCGTTCGCTGCTTTAATATCCTCTACTTTTGCTGTGTCAATAAAAAATTTCATGATCTTATCCTCCTGAATTTGTTTAAGCTTTTGCACATGTTTTTCACATGCTTTCATTATACCAGACTTCACTTGCAGGTCAAGACGGGGTGCTTTTTATTAATAAAAATTCAATTAATAATTCATCAAATTTATTAATATTTTCCAGGTTTGTCACTTACCCATCAATCTATTTTTTATAGTGTTTATCAGCTTTTGCAAAGTTTTTTCCATGTGTTTTTCCAGATTTTATTACTAATAATTTCGGTTGAATCATTTATTTAATCTTATTTTCATCCGTTTTTTTCCACTGTCGGCTCCAGCTTGTCCAGCCTTGCGTAGCCAGTGGTTTTGCGCACAATGATCTTGGGGTTATATTCAATATTGTACACGCTTGTGGGACGTATTCCCTCTCCGAAACGGTTGTCCGTATCGATCTTGCGGATGATAATATCGCAGGCATCACGGCCCTTCAATGCCACAAAGTGGTCTATAGTAGTTAGCGACACACGCCGGATCCCGGAATAGAAAATATTGTCGCAGCCGATCACCGATACATCCTTGGGCACACGCAGTCTGGCGTCCTGAAGCGCATCCACCGCACCGATGGCCATCATGTCATTCTGCCCTGCAATGGCGGTAAATCTGCTGCCATCCTCAAGAAGAGACCTGGTCAGGGCATAGCCCATGGAATACTCGGAATCCGTCCGGGGATTGCGGCGGTCTACCGACTCGTCTGCGGCCCGGATGATCACATGTCCGGCAAGCCCGGCTTTCTCAAACTCATGGACAAAGCCATCCACTCGCTTGGAACGCTGCCACTGCCTTCTGGTAAGAGGCGGGGTAATAAATGCCACATCCCGGTGTCCCAGGTCCAGAAGGTGCCTTGCCATCAGACGGCCCACTTCTGTGTTGTCCTGATTGATGGCATCTACGGTGCTGATCTTCTCCTTGTTGCTGATGATGACCAGCGGAATATCCCTTGCCATCTCCTCCACCTGGCTGATGTAGTCCGGGTGAGGATTGCAGGCATAAATGATTCCCTGGGGTGCCATTGCGCGGATCATCCGCAGATATTTCTCCTCAAGTCTTGCATCACGCTGGGTATTGCAGATGAAAACCCCATACCCCCGCTCATTCGCCACAGCCTCAATGCCCTGCAGAAGCAGCACATAATAAGGGCTTGTGATGGTGGGGCAGAATACAACGATCAGCTTCTCTTTTTTGTTTTCTTTTTTGCTTCTGTGCCCGGGAAGACGGTAGCCCAGCTCGCGGGCGGCATTTTCTACCTTTTCTACGGTCTCCCGGGAAAAAGAAACGTTATATTTGTGATTCAGCACCATGGAAACGGTAGCCTGGGAAACCCCTGCTTTCTCTGCTACATCGGATGAAGTCACTTTTTTTCGCGCCACAGGAAATCACCTCCCACCGTTTTCGTTCTGTGTCAAAGTTCTACGCGGCCCTCCAGTGCACGAAGAAGGGTTACCTCGTCAATGTATTCCAGGTCGCCGCCCACAGGCACGCCGCTTGCAATACGGCTTACCTTGATTCCAGTAGGCTTGATCAGCTTACTGATATACATGGCTGTGGTTTCTCCCTCCAGACTGGAGTTGGTGGCAATGATCACTTCCTTCACATCTCCCTGCAGACGCTGGATCAGCTCCTTCAGCTTGATGTCATCCGGGCCGATTCCCAGCATAGGGGAAATAGCTCCGTGAAGAACGTGATAAACGCCGTCAAACTTGCCTGTTTTTTCATAAGCAGCAAGATCCCTGGTGTTCTCCACTACCATAATGGTGCTGTGGTCACGCTTGGGATTGCTGCAGATCGGGCACATTTCCTTATCTGTCAGGGTGTAGCAGCACTTGCAGTACTGTACATTGGTCCTGGCATCTGTGATGGCGCCTGTCAGCTGCTGCACCTGGTCCTTGGGCATATTCATAATGTGAAAAGCCAGGCGCTGGGCTGATTTCGCACCGATTCCAGGCAGATGGGAAAGCTGCTCGATCAGTTTGTTAATGTGACTGCTGTAGTATTCCATCAGAATGGAAGACCTCCGCCTAGTCCGCCAAGGCCGCCTGTCAGCTTGGACATCACAGCCTGGTTCTCCTGCTCAACCTTGCGAAGAGCTTCGTTGGTTGCCGCAACGATCAGATCCTCAAGCATTTCAATATCGTCCGGATCTACAACCTCTTCTGCAAGCTTTACTTTGGTTACTTCTCTCTTGCCGGAGATGGTTACCTCTACTGCTCCGCCGCCTGCAGCTGCAGTAAATTCCTTCTCCTCAAGAGCCTTCTGGTTCTCTTCCATCTGACGCTGCATTTTCTGCGCCTGTTTCATAAGATTATTCATATTTCCCGGCATTCCCATGCCCGGAAAACCTCCACGCTTTGCCATTACACATTCCTCCTGAATTCAATATTTCCACACCGAAGTCCTACCGGGACAAATTTGTCCCGTCCCCCGGTATTTTTTATTCTTCCGGATCATCCGGATTTTCTTCCACCACTACATCCATATGGATATTCTCCCGGATCGCCTGGTCTACTGTTACCTGGGCAAGATTGGTGTGGTGGTGCTCTTTTGCCACTACCATTTTCAGTTCCACGGATTTGCCAGTCTGCGCCGCAATGATGGATTTCAGCTCATTCTCGGCTTCGGGATTGTCCACGTAGGTTTTGCCCAGGAAATCCTGAAACTCCACGTAAAGCACAGGCTCGCCTGTCTCACCATTGTACTTGGGGATGGCTTTCTGAAGCATCTGCTTGAAAATGCCGCTGGTCTGTCCTACAATTACCCGCCAGCTGGCTACAATCTTCTGCAGATCTTCTGGCGCGGCTTTCACCGGAGCCGCAGCCTTAGGTGCCGCCATTCCCGCATCCACGCCGCCTGAAACCGCTCCTGAACTTCCCTGCTGCACGATTACCTGCTGAACCGGGCGCTCATCCATACGCTGCTCCAGAACACGCAGACGGTCTAGAACGGAATCCAGATTGGTCTCCATGGCCGGACGGCACAGCTTGATCAGTGCGATCTCCACCAGAACACGTTTCTGGGTGGAATAGCGGATCTGGCTGGACAGATCAGAAAAAATACGGATGTAGCGCATCAGCGTCTCTACATCCACCATCTCACTTTCTTCCTGCAGAAGCTTCAGGTTCTCGGAAGAGACGTCAATGGCCTCTTCCGGGTTCTCGGACGTTTTCACAAGGAGAAGATTACGCATGTACCAGGTAAAATCTCCTACAAACTGTCCAAGCTCCCTTCCGCCTATGATCAAATCCTCCAGAGTGCGGATGGCCGAGGTCACATCCCCCTTAAGGACCTGGCGCAAAAGTTTGCTGAACACTTCTGTGTCAACTGCGCCAAGCACTTCCAGAACCTTGTCATAGGTCAGGGTCTGTCCCAGATAAAAGGCAATGCACTGGTCAAGAAGACTTAAGGCGTCTCGCATGGAGCCGTCTCCTGCCTTCGCAACGTAGCGGACTGCCTTCTCCTCCGCCTCCACATTCTCGATTTTCAAAAGCTCATCCAGTCTTGCCGCAATGGTGTCAATGGAAATACGGTGAAAATCGTATCTCTGGCATCTGGACAAAATGGTGATCGGGATCTTGTGTGCCTCTGTGGTTGCAAGAATGAAGATAACATAAGACGGAGGTTCCTCCAGTGTTTTCAGAAGAGCATTGAATGCTCCTGTTGAAAGCATGTGAACCTCGTCGATAATGTATACCTTATAGTTTCCTTCTGTAGGGCGATAGGCCACTTCCTCGCGGATTTCACGGATGTTGTCCACACCGTTGTTGGATGCGGCATCGATCTCGATCACGTTCATCGAGGTGCCGGCCTGTATCGCCTTACACATTTCACATTCACCACAGGGGCTTCCATTTACCGGGTGCTGGCAGTTTACTGCCTTCGCCAGTATTTTTGCAACGGTTGTCTTACCGGTTCCTCGGGTGCCGCAGAACAGATAGGCGTGTCCGATACGGTTCGCCTTGATTTGATTGGTCAGCGTGGTCACAATGTGATCCTGGCCCTTGACATCATCGAAATTATCCGGTCTGAACTTCCGGTATAGAGCAGTATAGCTCATTTATGGAAACTCCTTTCTGAAAAGCAGAATCAGTCGCCGAAGCTGATACCGATCTGTTTTGCAGCTTTGACAGTCTGGTCTTTTGGAGAAACCATCTTAAGCTTGCCGGCACACTCTTCAAGAGGAACTCTCTTGATCTTGCCGTTTACAACACCGATCATGATACCATACTCTCCGTCAAGGATAGCTTCAGCAGCACCTGCTCCGATTCTTGTGGAAAGCACGCGGTCGTATGCGCACGGTGCTCCTCCACGCTGTGTGTGTCCCGGAACTGTGATGCGGACTTCTGATCCAAGCTCCTGGGTAATCTTGTCTGCGATTTCATAAGATACGGAAGGATACTTCTTTGCACGGTCTTCCAGTTTCTTCTTGTAGTCTTTCTTGGAAAGCAGAGCGTCTTCCTTGGAAATGGCACCTTCTGCCACAGCAAGGATGGTGAAGCGCTTGCCTGCCTTGGATCTCTTCTGGATAGCTGCAACTACTTTCTTGATGTCATAGGGAATCTCCGGGATCAGGATAATATCTGCTCCGCCTGCGATTCCTGCATGCAGGGTAAGGCTTCCTACCTTGTGTCCCATAACCTCTACGATGAATACGCGGCCGTGGGAAGCTGCTGTTGTGTGGATGCAGTCGATTGCGTTGGTCGCAATGTTTACTGCACTCTGGAAGCCGAATGTCATGTCTGTTCCCCAGATATCATTGTCGATGGTCTTCGGCAGATGGATGATATTCAGGCCTTCCTCGCGTAAAAGGTTGGCTGTCTTCTGGGTTCCGTTGCCGCCAAGGATTACCAGGCAGTCCAGACAGAGCTTGTAGTAGGTCTGCTTCATTGCTTCTACCTTATCCAGACCTTTCTCATCCGGTACACGCATAAGCTTAAACGGCTGTCTGGATGTTCCAAGGATAGTTCCTCCCTGTGTAAGGATTCCGGAAAAGTCCTTGGATGTGAGCATACGGTATTTGCCGTAGATCAGTCCTTTGTATCCATCGTCAAATCCGTAAACCTCCAGATCATCGATGCTGTTGGTGAGTCCCTTTACTACTCCGCGCATGGTGGCATTCAGGGCCTGGCAGTCACCGCCGCTTGTTAATAAGCCGATTCTTTTAATCATAGTACCCTCCATTTCTGTGTCTTTGGCAAACAGGCGCCGTCGCTTCCGGCGTCTGTGCGGTCCTTATGAACCTTTTTGCACACACATTTTAATGCTTGGATTTAATTATATAATATTTCGTGGGCTGACACAACAAGGAATTTGTCTAGCGCGGCTGGATTCTTCCTCCATATGCGGCAAAAGCCAGAGAAAAACCAGATTTATGAAAGGGAAAATGTGCAAATCTATTGACAAATTTTCGTTTGTCCCTTATAATTAAATTCAGCGCAGCCGGGGAGATAGCGGTGCCCTGTACCTGCAATCCGCTACAGCAGGGGTGATGCCAATCTGAGGCTTGTATCTTGTGGAGCTGCCCTTTATAAGTGGCGTTGACGTTTGGGTCTTACGCAACAGGACTCTATGAACCGTGTCAGGACAGGAATGTAGCAGCACTAAGTAGAATCTCCTGTGTGCCGTGAGGGTGCCTGGGCTGAGTTAACTGTAGAGGTAACGTCTGTGAGACCATTCCGAAGTGCGGCGCGCGTAATAAAGAAAGTTGTGGAACGTCTGAGAGGACGTTCTTTTTTTGTGCATTTTGTCAAGACGGACGATTTCCCCCTGGTGAAGCAGTACAGACAACGGTGAATTTCGGGGGGATGCTCCGTCGCCTAACTGTCTGTACTGCCATCCCAGGGGAAATCTGGTCAATAAAAAAGATACATAAATGAAAGGAATGCACTCGCGTCCTTTACATCATGTACCTTTTTCAAACAGGCTCTAGAGCGTGTTTGAAAAAGGCTTTCTGCAAGATGTGCGTCACAATTTGTGGGAGATTTTGTCCGGATGAGGGCGCCGTAGCGGGCTACGGCAACTGAATTCGGGCAAAATATACCGCAAAGTGGGGCGTGCAGATTGCAGGAATGATTTTTCAAACAGGCTCTAGGATCTATCCGTATATTCTGCAAAAATTATTTGCAAAACTCAGCTACTACCTGGTTGATTACTTTGCCGTCTGCTTTGCCTTTCAGTTCCGGCATGATGGTCTTCATGATCTGGCCTTTGTTTCCGGAGGCGATGAGCTCGGCATGTTTTTCCTGAAGGTAAGCTTTGATCTCGGAAGCATCCATCAGCTTCGGAGCGTATTTAGCGATAACATCATATCTTGCCTGGTATTCATCCTTCAGATCCTGTCTGGATTCCGGGCAGGTGTCGATCTGCTCTTTTACAGATTTCAGTTCCTTGAGGATCACGCGATCAACCAGCTCGCTGCTGATATCATCACGGCAGCCCTCGTCAATTGCAACTTTCTTCACTGCTGAGATCAGGGAAGATACTGCGTCCTTTGTTACTTTATCCTTTGCTTTCATAGCAGCAACCATGTCTTTTCTTAATGCTTCAAGTTCCATTGTGTTTTCCTCCTGTCAATTTCGCCATCCTTTATTTCTCCTGAAATTCGATGGCTTTTCTAGAGCGTGTTTGAAAAAGGCTTTCTGCAAGATGTGTGTCACAATTTATGGGAGATTTTGTCCGGATGAGGGCGCCGTAGCGGGCTACGGCAACTGAATTCGGGCAAAATATACCGCAAAGTGGGGCGTGCAGATTGCAGGAATGCTTTTTCAAACACGCTCTAGTTCTTTACTATACCACTATTTTTCTGAATTTCCAACCTGTTCTGCCAGAGATTTTTTCAGCATTTTCTTCTTTTCCCGAAGCTCTTTGAAAAAATCGGACAGCATAGAGGAGCACTCTTCCTGCAAAACGCCGCGGATTACTTCCACCTTGTGGTTGAATCCGTCCATTTCCAGAAGATTCAAAACCGAGCCTGCGCATCCGGCTTTGGGGTTCATGCTTCCGATCACCACACGGTCAATGCGGGACTGCATCAGGGCGCCGGCACACATCTGGCAGGGCTCCAGGGTCACATACATGGTGCAGCCCTCCAGCCGCCAGTCTCCTAACTTTTTGCTGGCTTTCTTGATGGCATTCAGCTCGGCATGGGAAAGGGTGTTCTTGTCTGTATTTCTGCGGTTGTAGCCTCTTGCAATAATCTGTCCATCGCAGACGATCACGCAGCCGATTGGAACCTCTTCCAGGGCCCGGGCTTTTTTCGCCTGGCGGATGGCTTCTTTCATAAAACGTTCCTGATCTGTAAGCATAAAGTTCTCCTGTTGTGTGAAATGAAAAATGTTATCTGTAAAATGTGCGGCACATTAACCAAGCTCTGATTTTCTTCGCATCTTTTTCCAGTAATAGGTGACGCCCACAATGTCTGCCAGTGCCCATCCAATGGGAACGGATGCCCAGATTCCGGTGACGCCGATTGCCGGAACGGCGGACAAAGTATAAGCCAAGACCACACGGGTTCCAAGGGAAAGGATGGTAAGGATCACGGACATTCCAGGCATTTTTACTGCACGGTAATATCCATACAGAAGGAAAAGAAGTCCGATTCCAAAATAAAATGCGCCTTCAATTCGCAGATATCCGACACCAATGGAAATAATCTCCGTCTGGGATGCATTTACAAAAATGCCCATAAGCGGCGCGGCAAATGCACAGACCGCTGCGCTGATCACCAGGCAGAATACAAATGCAGCTGTTACCGCACTTTTGATTCCCTGAGAAATTCGCTTTTCTTTTCCGGCGCCGTAATTTTGGGCAATGAAGGTGGAAAATGCATTTCCAAAATCCTGTACCGGCATGTAAGCGAAAGAATCGATTTTTACCGCTGCTGCAAATGCTGCCATAACTGCGGTTCCAAAGCTGTTTACCCGGCCCTGGACCATGAGGATTCCAAAGTTCATAACGGACTGCTGCAGGCAGGTAAGAAAAGAGAGCTGGGCAATCTCACCCAGAACCCTTTTGTCAAAGTGCAGTTCTTCACGTGAAAGGCGAAATTCCGGGAAACGGATCAAGGTGTATACCGTAATTCCGATTCCGGATATGAACTGCGCAAGGACCGTTGCACCTGCGGCTCCTGCCACGCCCCAGCCAAGGCCAAGAACAAAGAGCAGATCAAGTACTATATTCAGGACAGTAGATACTGCAAGAAAAATCAGGGGGACGACTGAATTTCCCACAGCTCTTAGCAGTGCTGCAAAATAATTATATAAAAATGTGGCGCTGATTCCGGCGAATATGACCAGCAGGTAGGTCCGCATGTAGGGAACCACTTCTGCCGGCACCTGAAGGACTTTCAGGATCAGGGGCAAACCTGCGTAAACCAGAACATTGATCACCACAGTCATTGCCGCGATCAGGCCGAAGGAATGGAGAATTCCTTCTTTTAGCTTTTTGTGATCCTGCTCGCCGAAGCGGATGGAAAATACGGCACCGCTTCCCATACACATTCCAATCAAAATGGACGTCAGAAAGGTCATCAGGGTATAAGACGAGCCAACTGCGGCAAGGGCATTGGCTCCCAGATACCGTCCCACGATCAGGGTATCTGCGATATTGTAGCATTGCTGCAAAAAATTCCCGGCCATGAGAGGCAGGGCAAACAGCATCAGATTTCCGGTAATGCTGCCTTTTGTCAGGTCTCGTTGTTTCATTTCATTTTTTTCCTCATCTAATGCACACTTATTTCCCAGGGCAGGCAGATCGCAGGATTGTTTTTTTCAAACAGGTTCCAGGATAAAACGCACTGGGAATGCTTTTATTATAGGCAGTTCTGATGAGGATGTCAATTTTGGGGAAGTGCTCTTTTTGCCTGAAAAGTGTGTAAAAATGGTATTTTAAGTTAATGACAGACAGGCGGGTCAATGGAACGATACCAGTAGCCGCCTTTTCCTTTGGGGACTTTTATGAGCGGGCTTTCTTTAAAGCTTGGGAAGCCGAACATGCCTGCCATGAACTGTTCCTGCTGATCGTAGCTTCCGGGAACACCAAGGATGTACTTTCCGTTTTGACGGCGGCACAGGAGCAGATGTCCGAAGTTGTAATAGCCGTATTGCAGAAAGCGGTTGTTTCTAAGGCCGCATTGTCTTCTTGGGAAGTGTACCAGATCCTGGGGATGGATTTTCCAGCACTGGAACAGGTCGCCGTCTGCGAAGGGGCAGAAGGGCTGACCGAAGGGGAGGGAGTGTTTTTCGGGTTTGGAGTGGATGGACTGTATGTGGATTTCTTCGGTGGGGGACGGGACGTCTGAGGTCTGAGGTGCTGGATTCAGTTCGATTTCGGAACTTGTTTTGGGCTTTGGTTCTTGTAAAATAGTGTTGGTGCTGTCTGAAGAAGAATCTGGACTGCTTACGGGGACAGAAAGTTCTTCTGAAGCGTTTGCCGGAAGTATAGACTCTGCCGACAGAGCGTCACCAGGAATAGGTTCTGGCATATTTGCATGATTGCTTTCTGAATCAGTCTGGTTCGGATTGGTCGTAAATTCTTTGTTGCTTACTGATGCTGGCGGCTCTGTTTTGAAAGTATTGGTTTCTGTCTCTTCTGAAAATTCTACATTCTGCACTTCATCATTAGGTGTGACCTGGCCCAAAGCTTCTGCATTTTCTTTTTCCATCTCAGACTCAGGCACGTTTTCGGCGTCACTGTTATTTTCCATTTCGTTTTGAGGCGATTCTGGTTGAGCAGTTTCCTGTTTCGTTTCTTCCTGTTTATCCTCTTCTGACCTCTTTGTTTCTTCTCCAATTTTCATTTCTTTGAAATTTTCCGGACGGATTGCCTGGTCATCCCATTCTGTGCCGAAAAAGCCGCCGGATTTTGTCAGAATTACCATGCCGCCCATTTTGCCAAGGGCCGTTCCGGAATCTCCCATATTTAATGCATCTGTTTCAATCAGGCAATCAACCCGGTCCGTCTGCGTCATGCAGCTTCCGATGAGAATTCCATTCATCAGACCTTCCTTTCTCAGGAAGCAAAATACCCTGGCCTCTTCCTCTGCTGCCAGCCCTTCTACATGAAGATGAATTTCAATTGTACATATGGAATTTCGGACTTCAACCTTTATAAAACCGCAGTTGTTTTCCTTTTTTCCTTTGCGGTACTCATATACATATGCGATAAAACGGCGATATCCAGCCAAATGACGACCTCCCTGTCCTTTTTATAAGCATTTTCATTTCATTCATTAATGTATATGAAGCTGCGATTTATTCATTCATAAAATTTTTAAATTTTTTTGATTTTTTTCAAATTTTGTGTTGACAAGATGGCATTCTCTATGTATAATATTACTTGTCGTTGACGAAGTGTGGCTCAGTTTGGTAGAGCGCTGCGTTCGGGACGCAGAGGTCGTGGGTTCGAATCCCGTCACTTCGACTACTTGGCAGGGGCGCCGAAAGCCTTGAGAAATCAAGGGTTTCGGTGTTTTTTTATGCTTTTCCCCTTTTTTTCAAAAGTGTTCGTAAAGTCATTTTACGGATGTTCGTAAACTCCGCTTAAGGACTCTGCCTGTCTCTGTTTATGTGCTCTGTCAATATGTGTGTATATATTCATAGTTGTTACAATATCAGCATGACCTAACCATTCTTGAATATCCTTTGCTTTCCACCCCTGCTCATATAAAATACAAGCTGTTGAATGTCTCAAGTTGTGAAAGGTCAAATTGGAGTTTCCAAACATAGTCACCATCTTTTTATGATGTTTACTTATGAAATATTTCTTAACTACATAAAGGATAATAAAACAACATTTGGCATTTTATTATGCCAGATGGAAACACACGCATTTCAGCAAGGCATAATGAACAGTGTGCAGTCTTACATACAGTCAATTATCCCCGGATTATCTGATAAATGTGAGGAACAATATATATTCATTCATGATGCATGGTTGCTGAAATATAATTGTTGACTGGATTAATAATGATTTTAACATTCATTCACATAAACTTGCAGAAATAATATATCACGTATGTAATGTTATTTTAGCTGAACCGGTATCTGATGCAGAAACCAGTACAGCGAATATTAAGTAACCGCCATATACAATATACCCCCTTTATATGCCCTGTCTTTTTATTCCTACAAATCTTCGTGCAGTTTTACATCCCTATTATCTGCCATGCATTGTTTTAAGGCAACGATCATTTTTTCCGCATCCAGCGGCTTTGCAAGATGGACATTCATTCCTGCCAGCCGGCTGTTGATAATATCTTCTGCAAAGGCATTTGCGGACATTGCAATGATCGGAACCCTCATGGCATCCCTTCTTTTCATTTCCCTGATTGTCCTTGCCGCATCCAGTCCATTCAGCCTCGGCATCATAATATCCATATAAATTACCCCGAAATAATCTGGTTCAGATTTTTCGAAGATTTCAACTGCTTCCTTCCCGTCCGCTGCACATGTAACCTCCATACCGCTTTCTTCCAGTATACATCTGGCAATTTCCATGTTCAGCTCATTGTCTTCCACAACCAATGCTCTCATGCCTTCCACTGAATAATCATCAAGGCTTACCGACTTGTCTGATAAATTACTGTTTTCATCCTGTGTGCCAATTTTGAACGGTATTTTTACAATAACTGTAGTACCAACACCAACTTTGCTCTTCAGTTCAATACTTCCATCCATCCTGTCCACAAGCTGCTTCGTAATTGCAAGCCCCAGTCCGGTGCCTTCATACCTGGATCTGCTTGTCTTGCTTTCCTGAGAGAACATATCAAAAGCATGGGCAATAAAATCTTCACTCATACCCACACCCTGGTCTTTACAGTAGAAAGCAAAAAATGCCCTGCCATCATCCAGAATTTCTTCCTTAACCCAGACCGTGATTACACTGCCCGCCTGACTGAATTTTATGGCATTGTCCAAAATATTCGACAGGATCCTGCCAAGATATACCGGATTTCCAATCAGAGCGATGTGGCTATATGTACCATTTTTCCAGTCAACCTCATACCGGATGCCTTTCTTTGCAGCCCGCTCATCATAAATCTGGTTCAGTTCCCGCAGTACTATTGTCAGATCAAACAAAAGCTGCTGGTCCTTCAAATCTCCGCTCTGTAGTTTATTCATATCCAGCACATCATTTACCAGAGATACAAGATATTTCAGAGATTCCATTGCCTTTTCTCTGATCTTCTGCTGCATCAGAAGATCATCTGCGTACTGATTTCCCATATTTACCATACCGATAATACCGTTCAGTGGTGTACGGATATCATGACTCATAGTTGCCAGAAACCTTGTTTTCATTTCGGCTTCCCGCTTTGCTGCTTCCGCTGCAAAGTTAAGATCCTCTTCACGTCTTTTGGAATCGCTGATACTACGGACCGTACATAAAACATGGGTTACATTCCCAGACTCATCCCGTTTTTTACAATAAAAATCATCCTGTGCCAGCTGCCATCACACATCCTGTATTCTGTAGAAATACATTCTTCCGTCTTCAATCTTGTGGAAAGTGTAGAAACATCCAGAAAAGGCCGTATCAGCGGACGGTATTCCGGTGCAACCATGGTATCACAAAGCTGATACAGCTTCTCCGATGCACATCCTCTGTTTCCTGTCAGTTTGTGTATTTCACTGTCATTTGATACCTCTTCAAAAAAATCTTTCTGCACATCAATCCTGTAGATAGAACAGTAGCTCTTGGCAATTGCCGAAATTATTTCATTGCTCAGCCGTGTCTCGTCCAGTGCCTGCTTTAACTGATTCTGG
The DNA here is from genome assembly GCF_025566865.1 of Blautia acetigignens. Taxonomy (NCBI): domain Bacteria; kingdom Bacillati; phylum Bacillota; class Clostridia; order Lachnospirales; family Lachnospiraceae; genus Blautia; species Blautia acetigignens. The sequence continues at coordinate 5,227 of NZ_JAOQJM010000027.1, read as the reverse complement.
ATCGTAGTTTCCTTTTCCATGATATCATCAATATGCCGGAAACCCACCAGTGCGAATAAATGTTTCTCATCCTGGTATATTTTGATTGCCTGTGCCTCAAAAAATTCATGCTGGTTCGGATTCGGTTTGCTTCTGTAATGGTAGGTAATGCGCTCCTTCCAGGAAAGCCGTTCCTTCAGATGCCCCGTCGAAACCCGGTCCTTAAATTCCTGTCTTTCTTTCCCATATAGATACTGAACCGCATATTGGTCAGCAGCATAATTGAAATTATCACACTGCTTCAGGTTCATTTTTTTGCGTTGGTTCCGTCATTCATATGGAGGATTTCAAAGGAATCGGTATTTAATTCAACATAATAGACAGCTGTAAAATCTCCACATATCTTGTCCAGAAGCCGTCTTTCCGCCATCTGTTCTTCCAGCGTACTTTTCAGTTTTCTGTTCCTCATATGTACCATTACAGTCAGGATGAGAAGCAGAACGATCAGCACGGCTATAAAAGCCAACGCAGCCACAGACTGCAGTTGCTTCGGAAATATATACTTAATTTCTGTCATAACAAAACCTCTGGTATATGATCTCTAAACACGCCAATATTTTTTCCCTCAAAAGAATCCAGATTTCCTGCTGTAAGATCCATATTTGAGGCATCCGTATAGATGTAATATTTCTCTTCCCCCATAGGCATATCAGAAAATAACATTTTTTCAGCACGTTCGTCTGTATAGGAAATGCCGCCAAGAATATCAATTTCTCCATTTTCCAGCTGTGTAAAGCAATCTTCCCAATTACCTGTCACGTATTCATAGGTCCATCCTGCGTAACCTGCAATGTCTTGAAGATACTCATAACCATAGCCTCTTCTTTCTCCCTTTTCATTGACTGTATTATAAGTTTCCTCAAAAGATCCTATCCGGATAACATGATCCGATTTTTCTTTAGCAGATGCGGAAACAGGAAAAACAGTCAAACATATCATTGTGCAAAATATAAAGTAACAAAGTTTGAAATTTCTTATATTCTGTACTAATTTGCACTTCTTCATCTTTCTCCCACCCTCCAGGCTACAGTCGCCTGCATCTAAACATTTTTGTACATCTTCCGCAAAAGCATTGGCGATCATTGCAATAATAGGCATTCCATTTCCTGTTTGATACCATCAAAATATCCGACAATTCCTATGTATCCATCTTTCTTTAAGGAAGACCATAAGGTATGCAGTTTCAGATCATACTTTTTAATTTATGCGGTTTTTATGATTTTTTGTCAGCAGTTTTGTGATCGTTCTTTTTAATAGCGGAATATCAATCGGCTTTCCAATATGTTCATCCATCCCGGCATCCAGACATGCTTTCCGATCCTCCTCAAAAGCATTTGCCGTCATGGCAATGATTGGGATCTTTTTGGCATCTTCACGTTCCAACATACGAATTGCTTTTGTTGCTTCCAGACCATCCATGACCGGCATCATCACATCCATGATGATGACATCATACTCATTCAGCTTGGAATTCTGAAATATTTCAAGTGCCTCTTTTCCGTTTTTCGCTTCTGTAATATTCAGATGCTCTTCTTCCAGTATTGCATGGGCGATCTCCATATTAATGGCATTATCTTCAACAAGAAGCACCCGCTTCCCTAGCAGATTCATACTCTGTGGGCAGCTGTCCTCCTGCGGATCATTGTTTTCAGCCAGATGATCTATCTCAAATGGAACCGTAAACGTAAACGTGCTTCCTACATTTTCTTCACTTTCCAGTTCTATCGTTCCACCCATCAGTTCAACAATATCTTTTACAATCGAAAGTCCCAGACCGGAGCCACTGAAGGTTGTAGTTGACAGTTTGCCCTCCTGCGCAAAAACATCAAACGCATGTTTTTGAAATTCTTCACTCATACCAAGACCGGTATCTGAACATACAAACCGAAAAACAGCCATATTCCCATCATCCGATAATTCTTCGCAATAAACATTCACGGTTCCATGAAAATGATTGTATTTAATCGCATTGGAAGAAAGATTCATTAAAACCCTGCTCAGATGTATCGGACTTCCAATCAAATATCTGTGGCGGATTGTACTTGCTTCCACGCCGCCTTCAAATCTTACACCATTTTCATAAGCACTCATTGCAACAACCGTCAGATTATTACTTAACAGCTCTGCCAGATCAAAGGATTTATGTTCCAACACAAGGGAACCGGATTCCAGTTTGCTGATATCCAGGACATTGTTGATCAGATTTTGCAGATATTCTGTGGACTGAAGTACCTTCTGCCTGCATTCACGTAATTTGACCACATCATTGTTATATTTTTCAGCGATATGGATCATCCCCACGATTCCGTTTAGCGGTGTACGGATATCGTGGCTCATACGCCTCAGAAAGGCTGTTTTTGAAAGATTCGCGCGATGAGCATCTTCCATGCTTGCCTTAAGTTGTTTCTGATACATGAGTTCCCGGGATTTTTCTTCCGTAATATCCCGGGCGACATAAAGCACATCCACAGCGTTTCCCTGTGCATCTCTGCTCTTTACAATAAATCTGGACAGCCGCCATTCTCCGTTTGCTCCCATAAATTCAATCGAAACAGAATTCGTATTGCGAAGTCTCTCTGCCAATGTATCAAAGTCAAGAAACTCTCTGTACTTTTCTCTCCACTCCAGGGCGGCAAATGCTGCTGGAAGCCTTTCCATAACATCATCAATTTTTCCCTTTTGTCCAAGGATTTTTTGCACAAGGTCATAACCTTCCAAAAGCTCATATGTCCGCTCTTTAACATTGGCATATATGATTGTTACATACAGCGTAGCAATTGCGGAAATAATCTCTGTCCTCTTTGTTGCCTCATCAAGAGCCTTTTTCAGCAGTACCGTAGTTTTCAGATTTTCCCTCACACATCCAAGATGCCCGCCAACATCAGACAGCAGTGTAATGGAAATCTCATTCTGTCCCAAATCAGGATTATCTACCCCGATGAATCCATTCATCTGATGATTGGCATAAATCGGCACTGCAATCAATGAACATATTTCCTGTGTTTTTAGCAATTCATATTCTTCCGGTTCAGAATATTTTGTTGCTTCCAGATCATGGATCACGATTACTTCCTTGTTTTCAAATCGTTTCACCCAGTTTGGCATCAAACTGACTGGGATTGCCTGAAGGTTGTCTATCTCTGGTGTCACTTCATCGGCACACCATTCAAATGTATTGCTCAGGCTGTCCTTCTGATCGGTTTCCCAGTCAAAAACATATACCCGGTCTGCCCCTGTATAGTTTCCGATTGCCTGCAGCAAAGAGTGAATGATTTCTGACAACTCCTGCTCATTTTCCACCTGATCCATAAGCGATATCTGATGCAGAATCGTATCCATGCTATGTAATTTTATTTGATAGAGTTCCTGAACATCTTTTGTTTTCATTTTTTATCCCCCGCGACCCCAATGGTATTCCACTAATTCATGAAATACCTCTACGAATCATTCTTTATCAAAATGTACATGTCTCAAAATTGTTTTTATAACTTCATCAATCACAATCGGCTTTGACAAATGTGCCTTCCGGATGAATTCTGAAAATCTCAACAGCAGTCTTTCCATATACTTCTTTACGATAGCCATTCCCAGTCCGGCTCCATGGTACTGCGTTCTCGCACCGGAATCTTCCTGTGCAAATTCCTCAAAAATTTCTTTTATAAATTCCTCACTCATTCCGATACCGGTGTCAGAGATGCAGTAATGCATATTTATATATCCATCCTCACTATTTTCCTGACAATGGGCTTCAAAAGTAATCGTCCCTCCATCCGGAGTGAACTTCACAGCATTACTCAGAATATTGACCAGCACATCACGCAGGCGGACAGAATCTGTGATACTTTTCACATCTGCCGGTACCGGATTGTATTTCACTTTTCCACTTTCCACGCGAGTCAGATCTAATACATCATTGATCAGTGACAGCAAATGTTCTGAACTTTCGTTAATCTTTTCCAGGCAGTTTCTCACCTCACCTGATGGGTTATTTTTTATTGCAATACCGGTAAATCCAATAATCGCATTCATCGGTGTCCTCATGTCATGGGACATGTGTGACAGAAATGCTGTTTTTGCCTTGTTTGCAGCCTGTGCATGTTCTGCCAGTTCCGCCATTTTCTTCGCATTCTGCTGGGCTGCCATCTGAGCTTTTTTCCTTGCACTGAGACGCATCATGATCACAGCCATAGTAGTCAGCAGCCATCCAAAAACAAGAAGAACCAAAACAGTAACAACAGGATGCAGACGGATCCAGTCAGCAAATGTCAGATATGTTGCTTTGTATGTAGTATACTGTGCCGCAAGATCTTCGACAAAATTTTCGGGCATGGCATACATTGCTTTCGTCAGAATACCAGCCATCGCATGGTTCTCTGTTGACGAAACTACCATGCGGTAGGTGAATGTAGGCTGTTCCAGCAGCGTATATGTCATGGTGCCCGTAGTGTCACTATTCACAAACGCCTGTGCCATGTAATAGTAGACGAAAGCAGCATTGGCTTTACCCTTACGGACAGCTTCCATCATTTCCTGTCGGGTACTGCACATCAGTTTTTCTGCACCGGGTGCCATTGCATCTGCAATGGAATTTGATGCGGTCTGGTCAATCCCTTATCAAATTTTTTATCCTAAATGTATTTTTTCGTTCCTGTGCTGACTTAATTTTCTTTCACATAACCGATTTCCTTTACACCTACATTTTTATCTGCTCCATTTTTATATTTTAGCAGCCACCAATTATTACCTGCCTGTTTTAGTTTCTTTTTGATCTCCAAAAATGAAAAAAGCATTGTCATTGCAGACAATGCATCTTTAACGTGGCAACTGGCTGCCATTTTACAGGCCCTATAGCTTTGCATCGCAGACTTTCATCTGTTTTGCCGATTTTCTTATTATAGCTTTTAAACGTATGAAAAAAAACTGATTTTATTATACTCTAATGCTCTACTGTATACAAGAAAAACATTACCGTTTTAACGCCTAAAAACAAAAAAAGAACAGCCGATACATATACTCGAACTGTTCTCCTACTTCCGAAGTCCACGCAGCATTGACATTACTGTTTCCTGCTCATTTGTACTCAGATTGTTCCATATCCCTAGAGCGTGTTTGAAAAAGGCTTTCTGCAAGATGTGCGTCACAATTTGTGGGAGATTTTGCCCGGATGAGGGCGTCGTAGCGGGCTACG
>NZ_JAOQJM010000026.1:0-28188 GCF_025566865.1 Blautia acetigignens | reverse complement strand
TGGGAGATTTTGTCCGGATGAGGGCGCCGTAGCGGGCTACGGCAACTGAATTCGGGCAAAATATACCGCAAAGTGGGGCGTGCAGATTGCAGGAATGATTTTTCAAACACGCTCTAGGTAAATATCATTGAAAATAAAGTATTTCAGCGGTATACTGGGAGTATGATTAATGGAGAAGGAGATTTTACTATGAAAATTGCAGTAACTTATGAAAACGGAGAGATTTTCCAGCACTTTGGACACACAGCAGAATTCAAGATCTATGAGGTTGCAGACGGCAAAGTTGTGAACGCAGAAGTGGTTGATACCAACGGAAGCGGACATGGTGCGCTGGCTGGATTTCTGGTGCAGCATGGGGTGGATACCCTGATCTGCGGCGGTATCGGCGGCGGTGCACAGAATGCACTTGCGCAGGCAGGCATTCGTCTTTTCGGCGGTGTCAGCGGAAGTGCTGATGATGCGGTGAACGCACTGCTTGCAGGCAATCTGGGATATGATCCGGATGTACATTGCAATCACCATGACCATCATGAGGAAGGTCACAGCTGCGGGGATCATGGATGCGGAAGTCATTCCTGCCACTAAATTTTTCCTGATAAAATAACTGGATTGGAATAAAAAAGACTGGTATCCTACATGCTCATTCAATTAGAAAGTTTGAATGCAGCACGTAGAATACCAGTCTTTTTGTTATCTGTATTTTACCTCAACACTTAGCTCTCCTGTACATCCACAGCCGGCGTGGTCTTCTTCTGGGAAACGATCAATCCCGCAAAAATCAACGCGGAGCCGATTACGGATGCCACTGTCATTTTTTCATGGAGAACAAACACGGACAGCACGACTGTCACCACCGGTGATACATAAATGTACACGCTGGTTTTCACAGCGCCGATCCATTTGGTTGCCAGGTTCCATAACAGGAAGCCAAGTGCACTTGCCCCCAGTCCCAGGAAAAGGAAATTTCCCACAACCTGAGGATTGCGGATCAGGTCCGGATTCCAGAACGCTTTCTGCTGAATCAGCACAGGGATCAGGAAAATAATTCCATAGAAATAGATTCTTCTTGTCACTGCGATAGTCGGATAATCCCACTCCCCGATCTTTTTCACAAGGGCAGAATATGCGCCCCAGGAAATCATGGCCAGGAATGCAAGGCCGTCTCCAAGCGGGTTCAAATTGAAGCTTTTCTGTCCGTTCATACCAATCAGAATTACACCTGCTATGGCAATTACAAATCCAATATAAAAGTAAAGTCCAGACTTCTCATTTTTAAAGAAAATCCCCACCATTACTGCCACAAAAAAGGGTGCACATGCCACAATAATCCCCACATTGGAAGCATATGTCATGGTCAGCGCCGTGTTTTCCAGCATGAAATACAGCACGATCCCGAATAATCCTGCACCTGCAAACGCAAGCTCCTGTCTGGGATTTTTCAGCTTCAGATGATGGGGATAAAAGATCAGCAGCGCCAGAAATGCAAGCACCGCGCGGGTAAACAATACCTCCGCAGGCAAAAAATAGTTAAGCAAAACCTTAGTGGATACAAACGTTGCTCCCCACATGATCTGGGTTCCGCAGGCAAGGATATGTCCTGTAATCTGTCTTCTCTCTTCCGTCATTTTTAACTCCTGTTTCTTATCATATTTTCAAGCATACTCCAAGCACAATTAAATTCCGCTGAAATATGTCACATATTTTCTGTTTTTTATTACGAACCAGAGGGGATTCTCACCAGAATCTGCTCCCCATTTTTCTCGGCTAATGTCAGAACTGGAATGTGTTTTTTCCGCAGCATGTGCACCACTGGGTACGCCGCAAATGTGTTATTTCCTACAAAAACAGCTTCTGGTTTATACTTCAGAATCATCTTTACCTGATCCTTCACAGCTGCTTTCCACTCCTGTCTTTCCATCAGGATTTCCCCGTAAATGCCCTGCATTTCCAGTTCCGGAAGCTCTGGGAAATCAATGTGAACCACCTTTGCAGATTGCAGTTTGGGCAATTGCAGAAGCAGTTCATCAACGGAAAAATCTCCGCCGAAGTTCACAATAATGGGCTTTTCATGGAACTCTTCCAAGCTGATTTCACAGGCTTTTATGGCGTCCTCAAGGGTTCCGGCAGTCATAAGAAAGCCGCCCTTATGACAGAATCCTGCACTTTCAAGCCCGGTTTTCTCTATCAGTTTCTCATTTTCCAGGCCCAGCCATTCCACTGGAAAACTGCATTTATAGTTCAGGGAATACTCTTTTTTCTGCGGCTGAATGCAGTATCCACCTCTGTTTGAGGGGAAAATCACAAAAGCAATTTCCGTCTCAGACAGCCGTTTCTGGCAGGGAACAAACTCAGGTAAAGCCAGAATTTTCGACTCTTCTTTTCCTTTTTTCCCGGAAAGAATTGCCTTCTCATGGGCTTCCAGAAGTTCCTCCACCCTCTTATCTGCACGCTCATTTCCACGATACCGCTCGAACTTATTTTCCAGAATCATCCCGGCTACACTTACGGCCTGGAAGAAGGCTTCATCGTTTCCGCCCTGTGCGTCCCACGCCGGATTAAAGTTGCCGATCAATGTGGCAAGCTCATTTTTCTCCCCTGTATTGTCGTTGTTATCAAGGGGCTGCACAAAGGACTGGTCGAACTTTTCCGCCAGTTCCTGACCAAGAATTTTCTCTCCAAGAGCCTCCCAGAGAAGTCCAAATGCCGCATAAGGCACTCCGTTTTCCCGGACGCGGCTGTCCTTCTGGTGATGGTCATACTGCCCCCGCCCAATGTCAAAAACAATGCCGTCGAAGTCTTCCGGAACCTTATTTCCTCTGGAAATGTTGATTTCCGGATTCAGGTACAGCAGCAATGCGGCTGAAAATACGTCGTCTGCGTGGAATTTTCCACTGTGGGTGAATGCAGACGCATTGTTTTTCTTTATCTGTTCTGATAAACTGCTCATAAATTTTTTTACCGTTCTTTCTATATTCATATGTACTTAAAGCATTGTAACACAGGCCTTTGGCAAAATAAATGCTGTTGAAGATATTTTTCCCCTGCAAAAAACGCCCTCCTGTTTTGAATACTGAAAAAGTTTATCAACAAGGTATTTTCTATACCGTATTCCTGGAATGAGTGTTATACTACTCGTTAGGCTATACTAACCTTTGTAACCAAACTTACTGCGGACACCTGCCTGCACAGTATGTCCGTTCCTGTAACCATTCAAAAAAGGAGGGTTCCTCGTGCCTTTAAACTTAACAGATTTTAATCACTTTTACATCATTAATAAAGTATGCGGACTGGAAAAACAGCGCCATTATCTGGAAGCGCTTGGACGAAAAGAATTCCAGATTTATTTCCAGCCAAAGATCAGCGGAAAGAGCCAGAAAATTGCCAGTGCCGAGGTGCTGATTCGCTGGAAACGTGCAGATGGGGAGCTGTGGTTCCCGGATAGTTTCCTTCCGATTCTGGAAGAAACAGGGGAAATCGAGGCTCTGGATTACTATGTTTATGAGGCGGCTTTCCAGTGGCTTGCAAACAGAAGAAGCGCAGGACTGAAACTGCTGCCGCTGTCTTTAAATGTCTCTCCGGTTCATTTCCGGAAGATCCATACCTTTACGAAAAAGGTTTTGCAGCTGATCCAGAAATACGAAATTCCGTCTGAATATCTGGTTTTTGAGATTACGGAAACTACTTATATTCACAACATTGAGGCAGTTAACAGCATGATTCGGTTCTTCCATGAGCAGAATATCCGCATCTCTATGGATGACTTCGGCTCTGGCTATTCTTCTCTGAATACACTGAAGGATATCCTGTTTGACGAGGTAAAAATCGACAAGCGTTTCCTCTCTGATGACCTTACTGAGAAAGGCAAAATCGTACTTCAGGAAATCTTCCACCTGCTGAAACGCACCAACAAATTTATCGTCTGCGAGGGCGTAGAAACCAAAGAAATGGTGGATTTCCTTATTCAGGAAGGCTGCGATGAACTGCAGGGGTATTATTATTACAAGCCTATGGAGATGGGGAAATTTGAGGAATTGATTGCATAAGACATCGGGCACCTGAAAATCAGGCGCCCCTTTTTTATATCAAATATTGCATTACTCTATACAGATTTATCCATAAATTATTATTTCTCTTATAAATTTCGGGATATTCTTCTGTGCTTAACGGGCATTCTCCGGCTCCGGTTTCGATGGTTATAGCGGGGATTTTCAGTTTCAGAACAAAATAGTCGCTGCAGCCTGCGGTGGCTGCGGCATCCTGGATGGTAGAATGGAGAGGATAGCCAATTATGGTGGATGCATAGTTGGCAAGAGCCAGTTCTTTTTGGCGGAGATTTCCGCGACAGCCGTAGTCCCAATAAATGAGATTTCCGGAAGAATGATAGGAAATACAGCAGGCAAACTTGTATTTGCTGGCAGTGTGAAGAATGGCCTGGGTTTCCGGTTCGCTGGCTGGGGATGGGCCTTTATAGCCTTCTTCGCATGGAGCAGGTGCGCCTATGTAGGACGCCCAGCCTATATCGAAGTTTCGGTTTAGGTCTACGCCGCGGGCGTTAGCTTTCCACCTCTGGATAAAATTATTTGCTTCCTGCCTGCTTGCTGCACACTTTTTTACGATAGGATTTGCCAGTGCTGCATTCATATTTTGGCATAATGTGACGCCGTCGGGGTTTACCATGGGGATGATATGAAAGCATATGTCTTGGATGTTATTTAGAGCTCTATGAATATACTTTTTATCTCTGGAAAATGTATGAATTCCATATACATCTTGAGATGAAGCGTATCGCTTACAGGATTGATTTTCCAAATATTTTCCAGTTTTTTGCCGCAAATAATCATTTATTTGGTTCATCATCAGAATTGTATTCATATATTCCCTGGCATGCATGGAAGCCTGAATCAGAATATGAAATCTGCTTTCTATATTTCCCAGAATTACTTCTGTAATGTCTCTTCCTTCTACACTTTTCCCAGCAGAATGCAGCTGCAAAAAAGCAGGATACTCCGCCTGCAAAGCGGCAAGATCCTGCTGCATTTCTTCATATGTATAGTACGGTATTCCCGGAGTAGAAACTGCTTTCTGATAATATTTCATGAGCGACTCCTGCAAAACATACTTCCCTTGCTAATATATTAGCGGCTACATAGTCACAATCTCTCAATATCTCCCTCTATACAAATCGCCTGGTTCTGTAATTCCGTTTGGCAGGCGGCATCTCTGTAATTGATACATGCATAAACAGCCTTCGGATTGCCTGCGGTCATCTGCCAGAAAGGATATTTGATAATGCCGGGAGTGTTATAACCCACACCAAGCTCGAGGAAAAGAACCTTCATTCTCTGGTGTCTGCGGATGAAATCATCATATCTGGAGGCAGCTTTGTGCCATCCATCATCTTCCACAAAGGTACTGTCCGCACGTAAATTCATGGTCATTGGAGCGCCGCATTTTGGACAATGAGGTACTAATTCTGACGGAACTGTCATTTTCAGTGCAGCGCGTTGCGGAGCAAGTAATGTGCCGTCTGCTGCCACAGTATAGCCCTGTGCTTCTACCATTTTCTCCACAATTTTCCGGTTATCATATGTCTCATGATGGCATGGTCTGCTGCACTGCCAGAGACCATAATCTCCCTGTGTATAGAACATTCTATGTTTATCAAAACCAGCTTTCTGGAAACAGTGATCCACATTGGTTGTAAGCACGAAATAGTCCTTCTCCTGTACCAGTCTCAAAAGATTCTCGTACACTGGCTTCGGCGCATTCATATATCGGTTAATATAAATATATCTGCTCCAGTACCCCCAATATTCCTCCAAAGAATCAAATGGATAAAATCCGCCTGAGTACATATCCTCAAATCCATATTTTCCCGCAAAATCTCCAAAATATTTCGAAAATCGTTCCCCTGTATATACAAACCCTGCTGAAGTAGAAAGCCCGGCTCCTGCACCAATCACAACCGCATCCGCTTCTTCAATCGCCTCTTTCAGCTGCTGGATCTTCGCCATCCTTCTTCTGTAAAACAACTGATTTTTTTCTTTAAATAGAATATTCTTTTCTTCCATTTCTGCCCTCAAATATTCGTCCTGGATCTGCAAAAATCTGGGATTTATTTTCTTCGGCACTCGAACATTCATCAGCCCGCGCAAAAGCAGTTTCTGATCTTCCCGCTCTCTTGGAATGGACATTGTTCCATAATTTTCATTCTCCCGCTCATTTAAAAGCTCTTAAATCAGGAAAATTCGTCTCTCATTTTGGTTCATACCTGCCACTATCCAGTCCTTTCTCCGATTATTGTCCTCTCTTCATAATTGCCTGAGCAGGACAAGTTTCCACACATCTTCCACAGTGAAGACAATGATTCTGATCGATTTCCACCGGAATTTTACTAATATCAATACATTTCTGTGGACAGACGGAATAACATAGTTTGCAGCCAATACAGCCGTCATTGTCAGCATTCTCACCTGAAGCATTATCTTATTTTTTTCTTTAAAATTATTATCTTTATTTACATTCTCAATTTTTATAATTTCTGTATTCATTGTTATCTCCTTTCATCCGGACTTTACCGTCGGTTACGGGATTTCGCCGTATCAGCCATATGGCGCGCAGACTATACTGCCGGTCAGGAATTTCACCTTGTCCTGAAGAACTATTTGTATCATCACAATGGAAAAACATAATGAATCAACATCCCAGTCCACAGCTCCCAATCTCCCAGCCTGCCCCGTGGAGACTACCCTCACTCTCATCAGCGATAAATGGAAGGTGCTCATCCTCCGCGATCTGCTTACTGGCACCAAGCGGTTCGGTGAGCTGCGCAAATCCATCGGCACGGTATCTCAGAAGGTTCTCACCTCACAGCTTCGCCAGATGAAAGAATCCGGACTTCTCACCCGCAAGGTTTACGCCGAAGTGCCGCCAAGAGTAGAATACACCCTGACCGAGCTTGGCTACAGCCTGAAGCCCATCATGGATGCAATGTGGGCCTGGGGAGAAAATTATAAGAAGCAGTATTCCTAAATTTATTCCATAATCAAAGAAAGAAATAAATCAAATTACTTTTCACGCATAAAAAACCCGGAACTTTGACAAAGAATTAAAGTTCCGGATTTTATCCTTATAATCTGAATTGTTCTCCGGAAATGTCCCTGCATTCCACATAGAATGTTAGAGACATTTCCAGTCATCAAATTCCAATTCTAATATTTTCTCTGTAAATCATTTACCATCTTGGACCAGGGCCAAATGGGCCGCCAGGACCTCTGTGTCCGCCAGGGCCAGGACCAAATGGACCGCCAGGGCCGTGATGATGGTGATACGGGCCAAAGCCTCTGTAGCGACGCGGTCTGCAAATTGCCATGAGAATTAAAACGATTATAATAAGTGTTAACATAATTTTTTCCTCCATTTTTTCTATCTAATCAATAATTTAGCTTGCCATTCAAAATTTTAATACTGCTTCAGTCTCCTGAGAATCTGCTCCACCTGTGCAATCGCGTCATCGACCTGACGCTTTGCATCATTGATTTTCGACTGTACCAGCCAGTCGGCAACCACGCCGTCCCAGAAGAAATCGGCAAAGGTAAGAAAACCGCCGCAGTCAATTGACAAATCCGTATTGATCGTCACGTCCCTAAGCTCTTTCTGGAACTTCTTCAGATCATACTTGGCATTTTCCATCAGGTGGGAAGCGTTATCCATTTTGGAATGCTTGATCAGGTTTGTAATAAATCCGCCTCCAAACAAATCCACAATTCCCCAGTTCCCAGCTTTCTGAAGTTCTTCCCTTGCTGCCCTCAGACTGCACAATGCGTTTTCACCAGCCTGTATCGCTTCACTCATTTCTTTCTGTAAATTGTAACCTTCCATTTCATTTCCCTCTTCTTTCGTGTTATACTAAATCCAGACCGGAAAGCCAGTTTAAAAAGCTTTCCGTAATCTTTAACAGATGTTGTATTGAACTTTATGGGATGATTATAGTGTTTTTGCCTGGGAAAATACACCGCATTTATTGCGGAATAACCCCAATTATTCCGCAGACGCTGCGTAATATGAATTTCAACGCAGCACAAAAAACCAAACGCATCCGAAATGTTCGTAATACAGCAGGGAAAGGAAAAATCCATGGGAAGAAAATCCACCAGAGAAAATAAAACCATTTACCAGCAATTGCGTGAGGAAGACAACCTCCCCCGGGAAAAAGCCTCTGAACTTCTCGCATTTATTTCCGAGGACCGCTTAGAGCGCATCGAAAATGAGAAGGTACAGCCTGCCCCCGAGGACGTGATCCGCATGTCCCAGGTTTACAATGCCCCGGAGCTTTGCAACTACTACTGCTCACATGAATGTCCGATCGGTATGAAATACGTTCCTTCTATAGAGATGACCGAGCTTCCGGCAATCATTCTGGAAACCGTTGCCTCCTTAAATGCTGTTTACCCGCTCACCAACCGCCTTATCGAAATTTCCAGAGATGGAAAGATCTCCGAGGACGAGATTCCTGATTTTTCCAATATCCAGGAAAATCTGGAAAAAGTTTCCCGTGCTATTGAAGCACTGCAGCTGTGGGTAGAGAAGGAAGTATCCGCCAACCAGAATTAGACTTCATATGCACCTGTTTTCCTCCTTGACTTGTTTAAATCAATAGTTTAAAATGTTTAAATATAAACATGAGCAAACCATACAGCTCCACCCGTAAGCAATTTTCACCAACCACATTTTCCCCGGAAAGGCAGGTATCCCTATGAAAGTAAAAATGGTCGATGTCGCCAGACATCTTGGCATTTCCAAAGCCACCGTCTCCCTCGCAGTCAACGGCAAACCCGGCGTAAACGAACAGACCCGCCAGAAGGTTTTGGAATGCATAAAAGAACTGGAAAACAACGGCGGCGTGCTCCCGGAAAACTCCTCCTTCCAGAGTCCCGACGCACCGCACCGTCTGATCAAGGTGCTCATCATCAACCACCGCAAACAGGTTGTCTGCGACCCGGAGCTGGATTTGTGGACCGAAGTTCTGCGCACCTTTGACACAGAAGCAAGAAACCGCGGCTACCTCTACGGCCTTTCCTATATCAATGAAACCGAATACGAAACCAACGCCGTCATTGCAGAATGCAATACCGAACTTGTTGCCGGCGTGATTGTTTTTGCCACGGAAATGCAGCCTGCTGACTATCCCATTCTGGAAAAAATCAACAAGCCCATTGTCCTTTACGACTACGAAGCCCCCGACGGCAAATACAACAGCGTCTGCATCGACAATGAAAGCGCGGTGAAAAACAGCCTGAACCTTCTGTACCAGGCAGGTGCATCCGATATCAAATACCTGTGCACCGGCAAAAGCATCTACAATTTCCAGAAACGGCGTGATGCTTTCCGCAACACCATGATCGGCAACGACCACATGCCCGCCAAAAGCGATATCATAGAGCTTGGCCACAACATTCCCACAATTACCGAAAATATGCTCACCTGGCTGGAGCACAATCCCCTCCCGGAAGGATTTCTTTTTGAAAACTACCAGATTTCCATTGGCGTCACCACTGCCCTTCGCAAACGTGGAATTAAATTTCCAGACCGCGTAAAAGCCATTGGCATTGACGAGATTCCGGATTACATCCTTTCCGGTGCCAAGCTGACTCAGGTCAGAATCCCTCATGCTGAGCGCGCTGCCATGGCCATGGACCTGCTGGACAAAGAAATCCATCAGCAGTGGACTACCCGGGTCAAAATCTACGCACAGCCAGATATTCTGCTGAGACAAAGCCTGTAAACAAACACCCTCATCCAGGGCGGATTTAAACAGAATCGTTTAAATTCGTCCTATTTTTACATCATTATGTTCAAATTCCACAGAATTCCTTTATATAAAACAGAGAAAACCCTGTTTTTGTGATTATTCTGTTGAATTTTTGTTGAATTATGATTAAAATATAGTTTTAAAACAAGTTTAAGAAAACGTACGGAGGTAAACAAAATGAAAGGCACAGAAAATGCATACGAAGGCGAAAACCGTTCCCTGCATATGAAAGAACGTATCGGCTACGGCGTCGGTGATTTCGCAAACAACATGATGTACACACCAGTCAACTCCTTCTTCACCTATTTCCTCACAAATGTTGCAGGACTTGGCGCAGGTGTGGTTTGAACCATTCTTCTGATCTCCCGTCTCCTGGACGGCGTCAGCGACCTGATCGTTGGTTCCCTGATGGAAAAGATCCACAGCAAACACGGTAAAGCAAGACCCTGGCTTCTGTGGTGGTGCATTCCATTTGCAGTGTCACTTGTTCTCATGTTCACAGCACCGGATTTTGGAACCACAGGTAAAATCATCTATGCGTTCCTCACTTACAACCTGGCAGTAACTGTTGTATACACAGCGATCAACCTGCCATTCGGTTCCCTTGCAGCTCTTATGACCAAGAACCAAACCGAGCGCGGCTATCTGAATATTTCCAAAATGGTATTTGCATTTGGCGGCGGTATGGTCGTAAACGCAGCAACTCTTCCACTTGTTAAATATTTCGGAAATGATTCTTCCGCATGGCAGAAAACATTCCTGATCTACGGTGTCGTTGCGATCATCTTTTTCCTGATCGTATTCTTCACCACCAAAGAAGCAGTTACCGAAGAAGCAAAGAAAGCCGGATCTGAAGAAAAAGTCAACATCCCACAGGCTCTGAAAAGCCTTATTAAAAACAAATATTGGATGATTCTTCTTGCAATCTTCTTTTTAAACAGCGTAGTAAACGCTTTTATCGGTGTAAACGTATACTATGCACAGTACATTATGAACGATGACAGCTTGGTTGGAAACCTTTCCATTTTCCAGAACATCGCTTCCTTCGCAGCATTTGCAATATGCACAGGTATCATCCGCAAGATTGGTAAACAGAAAATCGCCATCTCCGGTGTTGCAATTTCCTTCATCGGATATGCAATGGTACTATTAAATCCAACCAGCTATGCAGTTCTTTACATTGCAGCAATCATCAAAGGTGTTGGAAACGCAGCTCTTTCCGGTGTTATGTACGGAATGCTTGCTGACACAGTTGAGTACAACGACTGGAAATCCGGCATCCGCGCAGAGGGCCTTGTTTTCAGCGCAAACTCCATCGGACAGAAAATCGGTTCCGGTATCGGCTCCGCAGTTCTTGGCTGGGTACTTGCAGCATTTGGTTTCGTAAGCTCCTCCGCTGCACAGCCAGCTTCCGCAATCAGCGGAATCCGCGTCATCTTCTTATATGTACCGCTTGTTGTGTTCGCGATCATGTTCATCATCCTGTTATTCTACAAGCTGGACAAAGAGTATGGACATATTGTAGAAGACCTGGAGAAGCGTGCTAAGAGAGCATAAAAGTTTTCAAAAAGAAGGGAAAAATTATGGCAAAAACAGTAGAAAAATATAAAGTATTTGACCTGGAACTTTCCGGAACATCCCAGGGAAATCCATTTCAGGATGTACAGCTTACCGCTGATTTTTCCAATGGAATCCAGAAGCTTACCGTAAAAGGTTTTTACAAAGATCAGGGAAAATATGGCATCCGTTTCATGCCTCAGGCAGAAGGTAACTGGACTTATGAGACACACAGCAGCGACCCGCAGTTGGACGGCCAGACAGGTGAATTTCTCTGCACACCAGCCGCAGCAGGCAACCATGGACGTGTGTGCCTGAAAAAAGATGTACTTCCAAAGAAGGAAGTAAACTTCTATGTAACAGAAGATGAATTCCATTTTGCATACGAGGACGGCACCAGATTCCAGCCTTTTGGAACCACCTGCTACGCATGGGTCAACCAGTCCGAACAGGTGCAGGAGCAGACTTTGGAAACACTGAAAAACGCTCCTTTTAACAAGATCAGAATGTGTATTTTCCCAAAATTCTACACCTACAACACCACAGATCCGGAAAGATATGCATTCCAGGGAAACGCAAAAGACGGCTTTGATTTCTCCAGATTTGATAATGTGTTCTTTGAAAATCTGGAAAAAAGAATCCAGCAGCTGGACGAGCTTGGCATCGAAGCAGACATCATTCTTCTTCATCCATACGACCGCTGGGGCTTTTCCAAAATGACAAAGGAGCAGGATATTTTCTACTTATCCTATGCTGCAAGACGTCTTTCCCACTTCAAAAATATCTGGTGGTCCATGGCAAATGAATACGATCTGATGCCTCAGAAAACCGTAGAAGACTGGGATACTTACGCAAGAGTTGTAATGGAAAATGACCCGTACGGACACCTTCGTTCCATCCACAACTGCGTTCCTCTTTTTGACCACAACAGATCCTGGATCACACATGTAAGCGTTCAGCGTGTAGATGTTTACAAGACCGCAGAAATGGTTACAGACTGGAGAAACCAGTACCGCAAGCCTGTGATTGTAGACGAAGTTGGATACGAAGGAAACATTGATTTCGGATGGGGCTGCCTGACTGCACAGGAGCTGACCAGACGCTTCTGGGAAGGCTGCATGCGCGGCGGATATCTGTCCCACGGCGAGACCTATGTGGACCAGGGCGACCAGATCTGGTGGGCTCACGGCGGCACCCTTCACGGGGAAAGCACAGCCAGAATTGCCTTCCTGAAAGAGCAGATGGCTCAGCTTCCAGATGACATCCAGCCTCTTACTCTCACCCCGGAAAACCACGAAGAAAACTGGGATTCCGTATGCCTCCACGACGGCGAAAGCTACTTCCTGTACTACTACGGCTTCTTCCGCCCACTGTACCGCAACTACACGCTGCCAGCTGGAAAGAAGTACAAGATTGAACTGATCGACACCTGGAATATGACCACAGAAGAACTTCCGGAAGTTTATGAAGGAAAAATTCGGATTAAGATGGGGGCTAGACAGTATATGGCGGTGAGGATGAAAGAAGTGAAATAACTGCCGCGGATAGGCGCTGTCGCAGAAAGTTATTGCTAACGCATATCTGAAAAGTTCGTATAATATATGTATCACGATCTATGAAAAATATCGTTTAAGTAAAAACGATGTAAGTTGGCCGATCATTTATGTGCTTTTTATCGCACAAGTGATCGGCCTTATTTCATACAAAATCTAATATTGGAGCTGAAATATTTGCATCATCATTCCAGCTGCCTTTTACTTTACAGCTTTAATTCTCACCGCAATATATTCCTTGCCTGGAAGCTGGACGCGGAATTGTCCTTTGTGGATTCCGCCGTCTGTGATGGTCATTTCCCAGGTATCAATGATTTCTACCTGATACTCTGTGGTATCGTCGAAATAGAAGTCACGGAAGCTTGGGCGCATAAATGTATAGTAATAAATGAAATAGTCTTTTCTTGCCGGGAAGCCAGCTGCGCGGCAGGCAACTTCATCCCATTTGCATGGCATTGGTTCTACGCCAAGACCTGGGGTTTCTTCCATAATTTTTGCCAGGAATTTAATGCGCTCCGGGGAGGTTCCGTGCAGAACTCCGCCGTGTGACCACCAGAGAATGCGGTCCGGGCTGAGGTAAGTTTCACCGTGTCCCGGATATCCGCCGCGGCAGAATGCCTCCCAGAATCTTCTGGTCATTTCTTCTCCGCTGATGTTTCCCCAGCCAAACTGAATGTTTCCTTCATAGCAGATTTCATCCAGAACGACTGGCTTGTGGTACTTCTCACGCCACTCGTTTACCAGCTCGGAGGAACGGTAGGTTTCGGTTCGCTGGATGCTGCAGTGAGTTACCCATGGCAGGTTATAGTCGTAGTAAGCTTTGCAGTTGTGGATGGATCTCAGGTGGTGATATGGATCTTTTTCGCAGATGATTGCGGCATATCTTTCCCAGTCTGCGAGAGTTTTCTCATGCATCAAATCGTACTCATTGGCCAGTGACCACCATACATTGCGATATGCGGAAAAACGTGCCAGAACATATTTCCAGTAGCGGTCGTCATCTTCTGCCTTCATCATGGAAAATCCCCATCTATCGTATGGATGCATTACGATCAGATCTGCCTGGATGCCAAGGGCCATCAGCTTCTTAATACATTCTTCAATGTGCTGGAAATGTGCTGGATTAAATCTGGTAAAGTCCCAGTCATTTCCAGGTGCACAGCCGTTGTATTCGGCGAAATTGTTCTCATTTAATTCAGAAGTGTCGCAGGGTGTTCCCTCATACGGGTAGGTGATTGGCTCGTGAAGGTTGTAATCGTAGTGCTTCGGGAAAATGCAGAAACGGATTTTGTTAAACGCATTTTCTTCCAGGGTTTTCAGGGTCTGCTCCTGAAGCTTTTCATTCTGCAGGTTCCATACATAACAGGTAGTTCCAATACAATGATAAGGCTTGCCATCCTCGTAAGCCAGGTAATAGGTTCCGGCTACGCGGACTGGACCGTGGTTGTCTGCGGAAGGGGCTACAGCTTCAAAACTGCCGCTGACTTCTTCTGCGCTTTCTGTCTGGAAGGAAGATTCGATTTTAAATGTATATGTATCCACAAAAGATGGCATAAATCTTACTTTATAAACACCGTCTCCATCATAGAAACCGTCTACTGTTTTCTTCTCATTTTTACACTCAAAAGTTCCCTTGATCCACTGGTCGCAGAAAGGATTCCCCTCCTTCGGCCCCTTAACTGCAACCTCAAGGGTTCCCCATTTTTCCACAGTTTTTGCATAGTTCATTTCCATAATCAGATACTCCTTTTACTAAAAAATTTCTTTTTCCATAAACATAAAAACCCATGTTTCCTGCTACCATAATACGCCAGGAAACATGGGTTTTGCAATGGAACTTTATTAAGAAAATGTAGGAATTTATTAACCAAAAAGAGCAATCCTTTCATTATTTGTTTCAAACTTTAACTGCTCCTTTTAGCTTTTATATTATTCTTGACAAATTCATTTTAACAGGTTTTAATATATTAATAGACGTACTTTATTCGTATTTTGAGATGATATTTACGAGAAAAAAGAGGATCATAGCACCTTGACAATATAATATACTTAACCGGGTAGCCGGGGGACGTGCTTTCACTCGATCTGGACACCTTACCAGAAGGGAGTAATCATTATAAGTACTTATGAGGAATTGCAAATTATACTTACAACTGCCTTACTAATTGTTGCAATTTCTTTTATGCAAAATCACGAACTTGCTCATTTATAGCTATGATACTAAAACTTCCCACACCAGTACGGTGTGTTGAACATTGAAAATTCAATATTTCGGCCAATAAAAAAGGCATAAACCTGTTCCTCTTGGTATAATAGAGTTGTCGAAAAACCATTTTAACAAAGGTGCGAATCCCATTTTAGGTATGGGAAGTCTTAGTATGATACTAATTTTTTATTTCCTCAAAATCTCAAAATAATCAAAATCTGCCCATTTTCTTCCGCCTGTCATGTCGTGGCAGTACATGCCGAAGTGGGCGCCGGTGAAGCCCTCACTTTGTTCGTCGGTGAGGATGTTGGTGGGGACTTCGGCCAATTCAAGGAAATTCTGTCCGTCCAGGGAATAGTAGAATTTCGCGTGCAGGCCATCCTCGGTGGTGACGGTGCGCAGGAACAGGGGGCCGTTTTCGGGGATGGCAATCGGAGTGATTACATCATCCACTGCGAAGTGGCTGCTTCGGATTAAACGAAGCTTCGCTGGAATCTTCAGGTCAAGTGACGGACAACCATATTCCTCGTCTCTGGTTTTTACCAGAAGATAGAAGTTTCCCGTATCATACATGTAAGCCAAGCCAGCCATCTGTTCTCTGCATGTTGGCACAAAATCAATGCTGGTTTCTACTTGAACATGACGTGCCTGCTGGCGCCTGGCAATCATGCTGACGTTGCAGCAAGAATTCAGGGATTCCTGGCCATAGAGGCGCAGATAGCCCGGACGCTCGGTCAAACTTGCGTAGCTGTCATAAGACTGGCGCAGAGATGTGTAGCGCACATCCAAAACTCTCCCAAAGTCATCTCTCCCATAATCCTTCCCCTCTTCCTCCGGGAAAATATATTCTGCAATTCCCTCCGGTTCTTCCGTCTCCCATTGGCCAAACCTTCCGCCGCAGGCCAGGCGCAGCCAGCCATCTTCGTTCCACACCATTTTCTGAATTGCGGTCTCGCGGCCAAGGACGCACTGGCGGGTTCCTTTGGGTGGTCTTGCGCATAGATGCACCATGTACCACTCCCCATTCTGAGTGCATACAAGATCTGCGTGTCCGCACTTCTGCAGCTCCTCCGGATTTTCCACATCAGAAGTCAGAACCGGATTGCCTGGATCTTCCTCGTATGGTCCCCAGATGGAACGGGATCTTGCCATGGTCGCCATATGCTCGTAACTGGTTCCCCCTTCTGCCATCAGCAGATAATAATATTCTCCAATATGGTAAATGTGGGGACCTTCTGTATAGCCTCGTCCGGTTCCCGGGAAGACATTTTTCGCCTCTCCTACCAGGCATTCCTTCTCAGGGTCATACTCCTGTACCAGAATTCCCTTGAAATTATTGATCATATTCACAATATACATTTTTCCATCTGTATCATGAAATACAGATGGGTCAAATCCTGAGCTGTTCAGATAAACCGGTTCCGACCAGCCGCGTATATCCTTTGATTTCACCAGATAATTGTGGGTGTTAAAAAGTCCTCCAGTACGAGTCTTCACATCTGTATAAATCAGCCAGAAATACTCCCCGTCCCAAGAAATATCCGGAGCCCACACGCCGCAGGAATCCGGCTCTCCTACCATGTTCAGCTGGCTCATCCTGGTCAGTGGTGACGGCAGCTGCTCGTAATGCTTCAAATCCTTTGAGTGGTAAATTTTCACACCCGGCCACCACTCAAAGCTTGAATTTGCAATATAATAATCATCTCCTACACGGATAATACTTGGATCCGGGCAAAATCCCGGCAAAATTGGATTCTGAATCATCTCTTCTTACCTCCACTTTATAAAAAAAGATTGTAAAATCGCAACCTTGCTACAATCTTACAATCTTTTTCAATATACATTTTATGATACCAGTGGCAAAAGACCTTTTGACCCCAACATCATCATTTTATTTCTCATACAACGACTGCAGACACATCGGTTTCTTTCCTTCCAGCTCATCTGCCATATTCAGTGCCAGTATATTCCAGTTGATAAATCCTCCATTCATAACCGGTTCCCCGTTAAATGGATTGTAATACTCATGAAGACTGCCTGTTTTTTCCAGATCATCTCCAAGAAGGCGCATGGTGCGCTTATACATAATTTCCGCCTCCATGCGGTATCCGTAGTTCAGAAGGCCTCGAAATACCACATAGTTTGCAACCAGCCAGATCGGGCCAAGCCAGTTGGACGGATTATTGGTAACAGACAGGTCAAACATTTTCTCATCCTTTGAAAGCGTGGTCAGGCCAAAGTCTGAACCAAAGGTATCGGGATCAAAAATATGCTTCACCATATCTGCTGCCTGCTCTTTAGTAGCAATTCCTGCATACATGGGGATAAAGCCAGACCATACACGAATCTTGATAGGCAGTGTTTTCCAGAAAACTCCAAGTCCCTGATGGAACCAATCGTATTTTCTGGTCTTAATATCCACATCGACGGAATAGAAAAAGCGGTCACGCTTATCCCAGCATTCCTGCTGGATAGCTGTAATCAAAGCATCGCGTTTCCCAAGAAGCTTCTTTGCCTCTTCCTCTTTTCCAAACTGGCGGTACAGCTTTGCGCCAGCCTCAAGCTCTACGCACATAAAGCTGTTCAGATAAATATTTGCAGTGGAAAATGGCGGGCGTCCAAAAGTTGCCGGGTCATTGTCCATACCGATCATAATATCATCCTGCCATACATACAGCCCACTGTTTTCGTGGAAATAATAGTGATCATAACAGTCGAAATATTTCGCTGCACCAGGGAGAAACTCCTCAGTCCAGCTGTAATCTCCTGTGTAATCACTGATCAGGCACATCTGGCTGCAAAGGAAGGGCTTATGCATATTCATAATTTTTCCTTCTTTGTGTCGCATATTCAGATACGGCTCCGGCCAGTCTGCAACCTCGATCATCATAGGAATGTATCCGTCTTCAAGCTGATGATCAAAAAAGTTGCGGATATTTCCCTGTGCATGCTCTATAATTCTTGGCTTCACAGACGGATCCTCATAAGAATCCGCCAGATTCAGGAAGCCGTATACGGACCAGTAGGTATCCCAGTCCCATACATTTCCATCATAAACAGAGCCTGGATCAATAAATGGATAGCGGATAAAGCTTCGCGGATTCTTCAGCACATCCTCCGTGTGAGACATTACAAAATTTTTCAGTTCCTGTCTGTACCGCTCTGTCCTTTTATCTTCCATAATATTAACCCTTTACAGCTCCTGCTGTCATACCTTCCATCAGTTTCTTATTCAGTGCCATGTACAGAAGCAGAAGCGGGAATACACTCATGGATACAGAAGCAAAGATTGCACCCCAGTTCTTGGATCCAAACTCATCAGAGAAATACAGAAGTCCTGTCTGAACTGTCTTCAGTGCAGAATCGCTGATGAATGTCATGGAAAACAGAAGGTCATTCCATTTGAAGAAGAACTGAAGTACCAGTACAGTTACAATGGAGTTCTTCATAAGTGGTGTTACAATATGCCACATCAGTCTGTAGATACCGCAGCCATCAATAACGGCAGCTTCCATAATGTCATCCGGGAAGGAACGAAGATATCCCTGAACCAGATAGATGGAAAGTGACAAACCGAAAGCTATGTAAGTAATGATCAGACAGATTCTGGTATTCAGCAGATTTGTTTTGCTGTAAATCTGAAACAGCGGGATCAATGCGATTGCAACCGGAATCATAATACCGAAACGGAAATACTGTGCAACTGCATTTCTGAATTTCCATTTCATCTTGGTTACAGCGAAACCAACTGTCACAGAGAAGAATACGATAAATACCAGTGCCA
This sequence comes from Blautia acetigignens, assembly GCF_025566865.1. Classification (NCBI taxonomy): domain Bacteria; kingdom Bacillati; phylum Bacillota; class Clostridia; order Lachnospirales; family Lachnospiraceae; genus Blautia; species Blautia acetigignens. The sequence continues at coordinate 9,277 of NZ_JAOQJM010000026.1, read as the reverse complement.
CTAATGTGGTAATCAAGCTGTTCTTAAAGAATGTGGACATGTGGCCTCTTGTCCATGCATCAGAGTAGTTCTGGAAATAAAATCCATCGTTTAATGCATAGGCAGGTTTCTCACTCCACTCAGCCTGTTTCTTGAAGGATGCTGTAAGCATCCAAAACAGCGGATAAATTTCAATCATGCAAAGAAGGAAAATTACAATTCCTCGAAAAGCTGCTTTTACTTTTTTCATAATATTTCCTCCTTTCAGTCTTTCACATCAAATTTGTTAATAACAAGAGAACCGACTACACAGATCAGGAAAATCACGATTGCGATAACGCTGGCGTAACCCACCTTATTGTATGTAAATGCAACGTCATACATATACATGGACAGTGATTTGGTTGCGCTTCCTGGACCGCCCTTTGTAAGAGCCATAGCGGACTCGAACATTTTTACAGTACCGGAGAAGCTGAATACAAGGCTGGTGATTACCATCGGACGAAGCAGTGGAAGAAGAATGTTCTTAAATAACTGCCATCCGCCGCAGCCATCGATTCTTGCTGCTTCCAGGATATCATCGGAGATATCAAGGAGTGCACCATAGAAAATTACGGAATAGAATCCCATGGCTACCCAGATATCCATTACACACAATGCCCAGAGAGCTGTGCTGGATTGGCCGATCCATGGCTGAACAAGGTTTGTAAAACCAAGCGAGTCAAGTAAGGAGTTTAACAGACCATAGTTTGGCTGAATCTCATAAATCTTTGCAAACAGCTGACCTACTGCAACAGTAGGAAGTACTACAGGGAAGAAAACCAGGGTTCTTACAATAGTTTTGCATCTCCTCAACCAGAATTTAAACATCAGGGAAAGTAAAAGTCCCATTCCAACCTGGCCAATGGTTACTACTAATACATATTTACAGTTTACTGTTAATGCATTTAAAAAGTTCTTGTCTCTAAAAAGTCTTGCATAATTGTCAAATCCGGCAAATTCCCACTGAAGTCCCGGGCTGCCGCTGAAAAATGAATAGTACAGCGACCAGATAACCGGTACCATTACGATGATAGTGTAAACAATTAACGCCGGAATTACGAAAAGGGATATCGCTTTCTTATTACCTAATACCTTGTTCATAAAATTCCTTCCTTTCTGATTTCTGACATAAAAATGGGAGTGTCTGCTGGCAAACACTCCCATTTGAAGTTCAAAGCTTATATTGCCAAAGCTGATACTTACTGCATGTCATATACGTCCTGGATGGACTGCATATATTCTTCGCCAGTCATTTCGCCGTTCAGCAGAGGCTGTACATTTTCCTGTGCAGTCTTGGAGATTTCGCTAGGCATTTTTGCTTCCCACCATGCAAATCCTTCTGTGGATTTGTCAATCTCATCAAGAACAAGCTTGGTGTAACCATCCATATCATCTGCTGCAACATCATATGTGTAACCTTTAACAGTTCCCTGCTCTTCCATTGCAAGGTTTCCGATGTTCTCCATGAAGTATTTCAGGAACCAGCCAGTAGCCTCGTCATATTTATCGTTATCAAGAGCAAGAATGTTACCACAGTTCATAGAGTAAGAAGTTGCGGAGCTAACGGACTCATCTGCAACCGGAATGTTAAAGAATCCGATTCCGTCCTCGCCTGCCGGGTTCTGGGAATCATCTGTCAGGTTCTGTGTAAACCAGGAACCATTGTAGAAGATAGCAGCTTTTCCGCTCATCAGCATGGAACCAGCTGTGTTCATATCAACTGTTGTAATACCTTCTCCGAAGTATCCTTTCTCAGCCCACTCTGCAAGTTTATCAGCTGCAGCAACCAGCTTCTCATCTGTGTAAGGAACCTCGCCGTCAGCTGCTTTTGTCATGATGTCGTTTCCTGCTGTTCTTACTGCGTAAGCGTTGATCAGACGGGTTGCACCCCATTTGTCAGATCCGCCGGTTGTAAGAGGCTGGATACCAGCATCGGAAAGCTTCTGAAGAACTTCTTCAAATTCATCCCATGTAGTAGGAACCTCACATCCTGCCTGCTCAAACAGAGCTTTGTTGTACCAGAAGCCTTCTACGTTCAGTCCAAGAGGAAGATCATAAAGATCATCTGTTCCGGATAATCCTTTCAGAAGCTCAACAGCACCACTGTTCAAGTAATCAGCTGTTCCGATTTCATCAACTGCTTCGGAAATATCTTTTACTTTACCGGAATCGATCAGTACGCTAAGCGGAGCACCTGCTTCATAAGCGAACAGATCCGGAAGATCATTGGATGCTGCCAGTGTAGCAATTTTCTGCTGAAGGTTGTCAGAAGCAACCATCTCATACTCCCATGTGAAGTTCGGGTTTACGTTTTTCTGATAATCTTCACAAATCTTATTTAACAGCACACCGTTGTCATTATCTTCTGCCCAGATGGTAAGGATTTTGATGTTTTTCTCAAGCTGTGGATCCTCTCCTGAGTAATCTGCTGCAAATGTAGGAACTGCAAGCATGGTGCTTGCTGTTAATGCTGCCATCAAAATAGCTAATGCTCTCTTTTTCATTATAATTCCTCCAGAATCTTCAATTTTTGATTTTTGGTTAGCCAGTTACTTTTTTCGGTCTCGTTTAATGTTTTTCGCTTATTGTCTTTGTATCCCCGGGAAATATCTTATGCTTATATAATACCAGTTTCCCGTTCATTTACCAGTGCCTAATTTTTATGGTAATGTACAGTTTTTTTAGACTGTTTTATATAAAAATTGTAGTACATTCAGGTAGTTTATTATGCTAAATATGCAAAATGCACATATCCAAAACGATGAATACGTGCACTTTGTATATACTCTTATATTATCCCTCTGGATTCCACACATTTCCTTTGTATTCATTGGGAGTCATGCCTTCATGCTTTTTAAAAATATCGCAGAAATATCTGTAATTATTATATCCTACCAGCTCGCTTACTTCATGAACCTTATATCCATCCTGAAGCAGCTTTTTTGCTTTCTTAATGCGCAGGTCTGTAAGATACTTTACATAAGAGGTTCCTACTTCTGTCTTAAAAAGAACACTTAAATATGCAGTACTCATTCCCACTCTGTCAGCAAGCTCGCTCAGTCCAATGTCCTGGTTGTAGTGTTCGTCCAGATATGTGAGCAGTTCCAGGATCACCCTGTGTCTGCTTCCTGTCTGGTCTGCTGTCAGATGCTTGCTGATATCTGAAAGTACCCCCTCACCGTAGGCCTGTATCTGTTCCATAGTCTCACATTTTTCCATTTCCTGGAATGAAACCAGTGAACCACGCTCCACCTGCTTCTGACTCTCGATCAGCACATCACTAAGTACACAAAGATGCTTGTAAAATTCCCGCCGGAAATCCTGTACATCCGGATAAAGTTCCTTAAGACAGGCAAGCGCCTGTCTGGAATATTCCCGAAATGATCCGGCATCTCCTCTTGTGACGCTGCGTACTCCACCTTCAAATATCTGGTCAAGCTCCTGGAATTTTTCCCTGTTAGCCTGTGCCTTCTTATCATCCTCATATCTGGTTTTGGCCCACCCGCTTTCAACACGGGCAAGAGCATTTTTCAGCTTTTCTGCAGTAACCGGCTTATCGATATAATCCTTTACACCCAGGGTCAATGCTCTCTGCGCATACGCAAATTCAGAATACCCGCTAATTACAATAAAATTTGTATCCGGGCATTCATCCTTGGCAGCTTCGATAACAGACAAGCCATCCAGCCCCGGAATACGGATATCTGTAATTACCACATCAGGCTTCTCGTTTCTGATTACTTCAAGCCCCTGGATACCATCATAAGCAGCGCCTACCACTTCATAATCCAGCTTCAGCCGGGAAAGCAAAGCCTTGATTCCCTGCACTACAATATATTCATCATCAATCACAACTAAACGATACATAAATTCCTCCTTATTTTACCGGAACTACAATCGTCACTTTCGTTCCCTTTCCCGGACTGCTCTCAAAGATTACTCCATATTTTTCTCCGTAATTCAGCTTTATACGCTCAATTACGTTTCGCACACCGTAACCGTTCTCCAGTCTTGACATATCGTCAATTCCCACACCATCGTCTTCAATGGTAAAAATCATATTGTTTTGCTCCTGCCAGCCTCGCAGGGAAATTTTACCTTTACCGATTTTGGGCTCAAGACCGTGATACATAGCATTCTCAATAAATGGCTGGAAAATAAAGGTGATCGTCTCCCTCTGGAGGATTTCTCTGCTGATATCTACAAACAGCTCAAAACGGTTATTGTACCTCATATTCTGCAGCTTCATATAGCCCTGCATCCATTTTACGGAATCTGCAACCTTAATGTATTTATTTCCGTTATTTAGTGCCAGCTTGAAATTATCGGAGAGTGCTTCCACCATCTCCGCCATCTGATCATCCCCGTGCATAATTGCCACGAAATACAGAGAATCCAGAGTATTATAAAGAAAATGAGGATTAATCTGGGACTGCAAAAGCAAAAGCTCTGCTTCACGTTCATTCAGCTTTACAGCCATCAGATGCTCGGAAAGCTCCAGATTCGTATTAACCATTTCCTTAAACTTCTGACCAATACGGCCAACCTCACTGTAATCGAATTCTTCTGTAATATGACGTTCACCCTCGCCAACCTGTGCAATAGTATTCTCCAGCTGTTTCAGAGGCTGACTGATAGTTCTGGAAATGATTCTCGCCATAATGAAGCCTACAACCAGAACACAGCCTGCTACCCAAAATGAAATCAGCCGAATTCCCTTGCTTTCCTCACTGAGTTCATTTTTTTCTACTACATTTACAATGCTCCATTCTGTAGTATAGTTTGTGACAGAAGAAAAAAGATACAGACTGTTTTTTTCCGGATTGGAAAAGGCTTCCATGATGGCAGTTTCTCTCTCCTCATTTCCAACAAAATAAATCAGCTCGCCATCCTCATCCAACACCATAAAATTGCTGGAATTAAAGCCTTCATTTCCCATGACAAAGGATTTTCCCAAAAGCTTCTGGCTAAGGCCAACTACCATATATCCCATTCCCTCGCCATCAGAAGGATTGATCATATATTTTGCATAACAAAAGCCTGCTTTAGATCCCACTGCCAGAATGCTGTCCTTAAAAAAAACTTCTCGTCCCTTAGCTTCATTGGCAACCTTCACCCAGTCCTCTTTCAGGATATCCTTATCTGCATAATACATATAGAAATCATAGGTTCCCTGGTTAATATTGTTCAGCTGGTAAACATGCCCGTACAAATCTGTAAATACAATATAATTTACCCAAACCTGCTGACTGGCCATCTCATTTGCCACTTTTCGAAGCTTTGTCCTGTCGCCGGAAGAAAATTTACTTCCTCCATATTTATTTCCGTTTTCCAGAATCTGCTGAAAAGACTTATCATTGAGAAAGCTTCGTCCAACATCCACAATATTTTTCAGATTCATATCCAGCACACGGCTGGAATTCTTAAGCGTAGATTGATAAGAAGCCCGGTAATTCTGCTCAATCGCATCAACAGAGGCTTTATATACAATATTCATCAAAACCCCAACACCTAAAAGGGTGATAAGAAACATGGAAAGAAAAATCTGGTTCTGAATACTCAGCTGCCTCCATGCTTTTTGTATTCCCGAAGCCTGTTTTTTCTTTTCCATATTCTCATCACCCTTTCATATTGTGCCGCAAAAATATTTTAAATTACTGTTCAAACACAATGTGGTAAGTTCCGCTTCCTGCTTCAGCACTCATGTAATCTGCTGCCTTCGTAAAGGTAAGCCCATCGCTTTTTACAACAGCTTTCGCCTGATCCAGACGAATCTGGGCAGTTGTGTTTACCGGAATCTGAACAGTCAAAAGAATCTGTGTTCCCTGGACTTCCCATTTTACACCAACATTGCCATAAATGCTATGATAATTTCCTTCTGTGTACTTCAGATTACCTCCGATTCGCGGATAAAGCACTGCATGCTTGAAGCCCGGCTGCTCCGGATCTGCCTCGATTCCAGCCATTGCGCGGTACATCCACTCTCCGATGGCACCGTATGCGTAATGATTGAAGGAGTTCATATCTGCGCTCCACATACTTCCGTCATCCTTCAGTCCATCCCAGTGTTCCCAGATTGTGGTAGCACCTTTCTTTACCTGATACAGCCAGGATGGGAAATCCTCCTTCAGAAGCAGGTCATAAGCATCCTTCAGAGCATGGTTCTGACTCAGCGCATGGCAGAAATACGGAGTTCCTACAAATCCGGTAACCAGATGTCCGTTTTCCTTGGCCAGCAGTTTCTTCAAGCCTTCCACTGTTTTTTCAATATATTTCTCAGGAGTGAGCTGGAAATACAGTGCCACAATATGTGCGGTCTGTGTCTGAGCTGTCATATTACCCTCTGCGTCAAAGAAGGTATCCTGGAATTTCTTCACGATCTTACTGTAAAGCTCCTCATATTCTGCTGCCACATCATCCTTTCCAAGAGCCTTCGCCATTTTTACGAAAAGTCCGGTGGAATATGCATAGTATGCAGTGCAGGTCAGATCATTTGGAGTTGCACCAAAATAGCTTCCCTCTTCTGCATCCAGAGCAACCCAGTCACCAAACTGCAGCTTATAATTCCAGATATAATCCACAGCATGGGCACGCATGAAATCGATCCATCCCTTCATGCTATTATACTGTCTTTTCAGAATATCCTTGTCTCCATACATCAGATACATGGTCCACGGGTTGATGATTGCCGCATCGGCCCATGCTGCTGCAGAATGAGGTCCCTGGCTGAGAAGCCAGTTGCCATCTGTTCGGCCTTCTTCAATGTTCGGAACTACGTGCGGTACGCCGCCCTCCGGTGTCTGGTCAACCTCCAGATCACGAAGCCATTTCTTATAGAAGGTATATGTATTCATCAGATAGGTTGCTGTACGGCAGAAAATCTGCGCATCGCCAGTCCAGCCAAGACGCTCATCACGCTGCGGACAGTCTGTAGGCACATCCAGGAAATTACTCTTCAGTCCCCACAGGAAGTTATGGTGAAGCTGGTTCAGAAGCGGGTTTGAGCACTCCAGCTTTCCGGTGGAAGCCATATCAGAATGCAATGTGCATGCAGTAAAGTTTTCTGCCTTTGGCTCTCCCGGATAGGAAACGATCAGTGCATACTGAAATCCCATATATGTAAAGGTCGGATGCCAGGTAACAGTTCCCTCTTTGGCAAATGTATATTTCATAGTAGCCTTGGCAGCACGAAGGTTGTCCAGATAAACATTTCCGTCTTTATCCAGAACTTCAAAGCAGTGAAGCTCAATTACATCTCCTGGTTTTCCGGATGCAGTGACTTCAATGCGGCCTGCCATGTTCTGTGCAAAATCCACAACCGTATCTCCTGCAGGAGTTTTAAAAATACGCTTTGCAGGAATGCGGTCCATTACGTGAACCTTAGCTGCATACTGAGCGCGCATTACCTCTGTATCAAAAAATACAAGCTGTACCGGCTTCCAGCTTCCGGACGGTGTCTCTGCCTTTGACCAGTCTGGAATTTCCAGATTTGCATCATAGGTTTCACCATCATAAATTTCCGCAAAAACAACAGGAGAATCACAGCCGGTCCAGGAGGTATCTGTGCAGATAGATTCTGTGGTTCCATCTGTATAGCGGACCACGATCTCCATGGTAAAAGCTGTCTGATCACCATAATTGTTGCGGGCTTTTGTAAGTCCCATAACACCCTTATACCAGCCAGGAGCAAGCATAGCGCCGGCACCGTTTATACCCTTCTGCAGATATTCCGTTACATCATAGGTCTGGTAAAGAAGATGTCTCCTATAAGAAGTCCAGCCAGGTGTCATTTCATCCTCGCCAACCTTTCTGCCATTCAGATAAAACTGATACAGGCCAAGGGCAGTGGTAAATGCATAGGCTTCCTTTACTTCTTTTTTAATTTCAAAGTTTCCTCTTACATAGGTTCCCTTGGAAGCATTTTTGTAGGAATCGTCTGTCTCGGCAGATACGAAAGGTGCTTTCCATGCAGGTGCACCTTCCTCCCACTCGCCATTTGCGCCTGCAAGTGCAGTTACAAAGGAAGCGGTGTCGCTCCACAAAGTTTCTTCCTCTCCATCTGCGGCTTTCACGCGGACAAAATAGCGTTTTGCATTTTCTAATGTCCCCTGGACATAAACATGAGCAGACTCCTCGGACTCTGTTTTTCCGCTGTTGTAAATCAAATCTGTAAAATCAGCATCCTTTGCGATCTGAAGCTCATAGGATTTCTGTTTTACATTTTTCTTATCGCTGACAAGCTCCCAGGCAAACTGGGGCATATGAGAAACGCCTACAGGAGCAGTTTCATAATCCATATAAATTTTTTTAATTGCGAGCATTTCTTATCCCTGACCTTTCTTTATACAAATGATTCCTGTATTCTAGAATTCATTTAGCGTTTTCTAAGCTTCAGCATCTGTCTTGCTTCATCTGGTGTTGCAGGCTCCAGACCCATAGCGCGAATCAGGTTCACCAGCTTCTCAACAACCTGCCAGTTGTACTTTGCATCCACGCCATCTTCAAGATAGTGGCTGTCTTCAAAGCCCACACGGACTACAGTTGCGCCCATAGCGATAGCGGCTGCCAGGAAGGTCCAGTTATCGCGTCCGAAATGAGTAACACCCCAAAGTGCATCGGATGGAACAAAGGAGCGAAAAGCTGCCAACATTTCAGGTGTAGGCTGCATGCCACCCTTGTGACCGAATACCAGGTTGAATAACATGGGGTCTGCAAATGGCTGCTCAGATTTCACAACTGCCATATTGTGCAGCATTCCGATATCAAAAACCTCAGTTTCCGGAAGAATCCCTCTTTTATAAACTGCATCTGCACAGTAGCGGATATCGTCAAAGGAATTGATATATACTGCTTCTCCCAGGTTTGTGCTTCCACCGTTCAGTGATGCACTCTCTACCTTGGGATAATCCAAGGGATTACAGCGATCCTGAATATTCATGTCAGAGACACCACCTGTAGAAGCCTGAACAACTACATCTGTACGTTTCAAAATCTCGTCAAAGCACTCAGACATGTAAGAAATATCCGGTGTAAGGCTTCCATCCGGTTTACGGCAGTGAAGATGGCACATGGCTGCGCCAAGCTTTACGCTTTTCTCAACATCCTCTGCAAGTTTTACTGCATCCACACTGGTTCCTGCCTGTACAGGTGCCAGAGAAATAATTACTTTTCTCATCTTAATCTCCATTCCGCCGCCTTCGGCTGGCGGCACAAATAGTAATGAAAGTGTTTCAACTCTCTACATTGTGCTGTAAAA
>NZ_JAOQJM010000025.1:0-28265 GCF_025566865.1 Blautia acetigignens | reverse complement strand
ACATTTAAGAATGGTAGAACTAAATCAAGAAGGGGGAAGCGTATCTTGGTTTGGAGTAAAAAGGAATTTTAAATGGAAAGAGCTCGAAGTGATTACTTATGGAGACATTGGGGTAGTAAGGGGGGAAAGGTGGGAAGGAATTTTTTTCTCTAATAAAGCATTGACGCCAAAAGGCAAACGAATGACGACGATCGAGAGAATTTATTTTTCCTTGAACATTTTTGAACAGTTTTTCGTTATTTTTAATGATGAAAAAGAGAAAGAACAAATTATGAATCTGTTGAAAGAATGGGATGTGAATGTTACCACTGACAGAGATTTTGCGCAAAGAAAAGAACATGAACGTATACTGGAAGAAAAAACTAAAATGCGAGAAGAACGTAAAAGGCTTTATGAAGAAAGCAAAAAAAGAAAGCGGTGATATGTAAAATTTAGAATGTATACTTCCAAGCTAGTGTAAATCAAAACCACAGGGGATGGTTGGTATTTTCGACTAACCATTCCCTTTTTGTACTCTTTTTTGAAAGAAGGTGAAAAATGAAGTACCGAATTATAACGATCATAAGCTTTATCGGCAGCGCCGTCATTTCTTTGCTGGGCGGATGGGATAAATCCTTGCAGACCCTGATAATTTTCATGACCATCGACTGGCTGACTGGCGGAATCCTTTTGCCCGTAGTCTTCCAGAAAAGCCCCAAATCTCAAAATGGTGCTTTGGAAAGCCATGCAGGCTGGAAAGGACTTTGTCGAAAAGCGATGACACTATTTTATGTTCTGGTAGGCGCACAGTTAGATTCCCTGATGGGTACAGAATATGTTCGTGACGCTGTATGCATCGGATTTATCTGCAATGAGGCACTTTCCATCATAGAAAACGCCGGCCTCATGGGCATGCCCCTCCCCGAAATCCTCCGAAAAAGCATTGACGCCCTAAAAAGCGAGAAAAATGCATAGAAAAAACCCATCTGTAAAATATTGTCCTCAATCTATGACTTATAAAATTTATTTTATATATTTTTAATATATTTCCTATTTCCAAAAAGCCCAGACTGTGCTAAGATAAACACAAAGCATATTTCTTTCAATTATCAAAGTGCGTTGGCACTATCTTGTATTATCTAAACACATTTCAGAAATCTATGCTTTTAATCCAAAAACATTTAAGAGCAGGAGATTTCGAAATAAGCGTGTTCAGGTCTCCTGGGAAAGGAGTACCTATTATGATGGAACTACAAGCTGACAGTGGAGTACAGGAGGAGCAGAGCATCTTCCCGGTAGCAAACAGGAAGTACAAGGATACTATTTTTCGAATGCTTTTTTCAGATAAGAAAAATCTGCTGTCATTGTACAATGCACTAAATGGGAAAAACTACAGCGATTGTGATCAGCTGGAGATTGTAACATTGGAGAATGCCATCTACATGAGCATGAAAAATGATCTGGCATTTATCCTGGATCTGGCCTTGTTTCTGTGGGAGCATCAGTCTACATATAATCCTAATATTCCCCTGCGTGATCTGATGTATATAGCTAAGGAATACGAGAAGTATATAAAGGAAAAAGGAATTTCCCTGTACTCCAATAGACAGCAGAAAATTCCCGCACCGCAGTTTATTGTATTCTACAACGGGAACCGTAAGATCGGAGAACGTATGGAGCACCGCCTGTCCGATGCATACGAAACATCCAATGGAGAGCCTGCATTGGAACTGAAGGTCCTGGTGATTAATATCAATGAAGGCTACAACCAAAAGTTGATGGAGAGTTGCCAGATCCTGAAAGAATATGCCCAGTACGTATCAAAAGTAAGAACATACAAGAAAACGCTGAGTTTAAATGAAGCGGTAGAAAAAGCAGTGGAAGAATGCATTCGGGAAGGAATTCTGCGGGAATTTCTCCTGGTGAATAAAGCTGAGGTGGTTGCAATGAGTATATTTGAATATGACCGGGAGTGGGAAGAAGAGATTTTACGAAAAGAAGAGTTCGAGGCTGGGAGAGAAGCGGAACGAAAGAATACAGAAAAACAGCGGCTGAACGCAGAAAAAGAACATCGTCGTGCAGAGTCAGAGAAAATACGTGCTGACAATGCGGAAAAGGAACTTTTACTTCTAAAAGAAAAGCTTGCTTTAATGCAAGGCAAGTAAGCAGAAGATTGAATACCTAATTTTACAGGACCAGGGAATGGCAGTACTATGTGCTGATGTTTTCCTGGTTCTATTTTTGATGACGCATAAGGAATATGCAAGAACCCAGATAGCCATTGTTTTCTAGGGCATGTTTGAAAAATCATTCCTGCAATCTGCACGCCCCACTTTGCGGTATATTTCACCCGAATTCGGTTGTCGTAGCCAGGGCACAAAAAAACACCGTCCCCGCGGCAATCGCTTTGTCCGCAAAAACAGTGCTTTCAGTGCGCCTTCAGGGGTTCGAACCCTGGACACCCTGATTAAGAGTCAGGTGCTCTACCAACTGAGCTAAAGGCGCTTTTTTTATTTCGTTGATTTGTTATTTCCTCAACGCAAGATGTATTATAGCATATGGAAGATAAAAGTCAATAGGAATTTTATAATTTTTTTAAATTTTTTCGAAAATATTTACGATTGCTGTCGCCTGGGCAATAAATGCAGTTATTTGCAGGTATTCGAGGGTTAAAAAATCATTTCTGCAAAATGTACACCTCGGCAAATTGTGATGTACACCTTGCAGAAAGTCTTTTTCAAACACGCTCTAAGTAATGGAAGAAAATAATAAAAAATATTTCCTATAACAGCTCCAGAATATCCTCCCTGCTCATGCTGCCAAGCTGTCCCATATCACCGCTGATGATCTGTTCAGCGAGATTTTGCTTGGCGTCCTGAAGCTTCTGGATTTTTTCTTCAATAGTATTTCGGGCAATCAGCTTGTACACCGTTACTTTTTTGGTCTGACCAATGCGGTGGGCGCGGTCTGTGGCCTGATTTTGCACTGCTTGGTTCCACCAGGGATCATAGTGGATAACCACATCTGCTCCTGTAAGATTCAATCCCACGCCGCCTGCTTTCAGGGAGATGAGAAATACAGGGGTAGTGTCCGAATTAAATTGCTTTACCAGCTCCTGACGCTTTTGCTTGGACGTTTCCCCGGTAATAATATAATAAGGAATTCCCTCTTTTTCCAGCTTATCCTGAAGAATGGCCAGCATAGAGGTAAACTGGGAAAACAAAAGCATACGATGACCGCCGTCCATGGCACTCTGGATCAGCTGCATGCAGCCTTCCAGCTTGGCAGCTTCTCCCCGATAATTTTCAAAGCAAAGAGAAGGTGAACAGCAGATCTGTCTCAGTTTTGTAAGCTCAGCAAGGATCCACAGTTTATTTTTATTAAATTCACCCTCGTTCTGCTGGGCGATTTTTTCTTTCATATGTACAACCTGTGCGTCATACAGCTTTTGCTGAGCATCTTCGAATTTGACATAACGGATTTCCTCCAGCTTTTCCGGAAGATCCTTAAGTACATCTTCTTTCAGACGGCGCAGAATAAATGGGGAAACCATTTTCTGCAGGCGCGTCATAGCTGCTTCATCTTCATTTTTTACAATTGGAGTTTCAAATTCCTTCTTGAAGGTATCATATCCATAGAGAAATCCAGGCATTAAATAATCGAAAATACTCCAAAGCTCACTGAGGCGGTTTTCAATAGGAGTGCCGGTAAGGGCATAACGGGTTTGGCTTTGAATCACTTTTACAGATTTGGCAGCTGCAGTTGTGTGATTTTTAATATACTGTGCTTCGTCAATAATTTCGTATAAGAATTCTTTTTCCTCATACTGGTCGATATCTCTTTTCAAAAGGTCATAGGAAGTCACCAGAACGTCGAAATTCTGGTATTCCTGAAGCTTTTTCTGACGCTCTGCCTGACTTCCTGCAATCAGGGAAACCGTTAAAGCAGGAGCAAATCTGGCAAGCTCTTCACCCCAGTTAAAGACAAGAGCCGCCGGGGCGACTACCAGAGAAGTACCCGTTTTTCCCTCAAGCTTTGCAGCGAGAAGAACTGCGATAACCTGCAGTGTTTTTCCAAGACCCATATCATCAGCAAGGATACCGCCAAATTTCCAGGCTTCCAGGGTGCGAAGCCATTTATAGCCGTTTTTCTGATATTGACGCATAATTTTGGAAAGACTTTCCGGTTCTTCGAAATCAGCGTCATTGATAGTCTTAAAGCCTTTTACGATTTCACGGAAATGACGGTCACGGTTGGCATAAATGTTCTCATTGCTTTCCAGCATCTGATCCAGATATAAGGTACGGTATGCAGGAAGGTGCATCTTCCCCTTGACAAATTCTTTGGGGGTAAGGTGGAGGGTTTTCATCAGCTCCGCCAGCATTTCCAGATTTTGCTCCTGCAGGTTTACAAACTCGCCGGATTTCAGCTTGTAATATTTTTTCTTCTGCTGATAGCTTTTCAGGACATCCAAAAGCTCCTGACTGGAAATATCATCTGTGGAAATATTCAGATCCAGAAGCCCTCCGGACAAGGATACGCCCACAGAAACTTTTACTGTTTTCAGGGTGTGCTTGCTTCGGAAACGATTGGTGCAGCGTACCTCACCAAGCTCCATAAGAGCGTCCGTTCCAGATTCCATCATATGATAAACCAGATCCTCTTCTCCGGCACAGTGCAGGACGTCAAAGTCGGCATCATAATAAGGCAGCCATTCCATTGCCTGTCCAAGAACACTGTTTTCCAGAGGAAAATCACGGAATTGTTGCTCCGTGCGAATGCTGTTGTCGAAAAAGGCCTTGCATAAGGAATACTCTTTTTGACCGTAAAAAGAGCTTATTTTGCAGGTGATATTGTCGTCTTCCATATCCAGATAAAATACAAAATGCGCTTCCGGAGTCAGATACTGCCTGAATTTTTCAGGATTTTCTTCCGTAATATCAGCAATATCCTGTAACTGGGGCAGTACATTGTGGTAAAAATTAGATAATGTATTGCGGCCCATCTGGAAATGAAACTGTCCATTGCGGGAAAGGTCTGACAAGGGCTTTGCTTTTTCCATAAAATCAGGTTCTGCTTTGCAAAAGCGGTCATCCTGAATGAAATACGCAAAGTCCATTCCGTGAAATAACTCTGGCAGGCTTCCTTTTACAGTGACACCGTCAAACTGGTTGTTATTTTTGGAAGCATCCAGAATCTGCATGGTGATCCGGGGATTTCCAATAGCACAATGAAGCTGGGCTTTCTTTTTTGCGGCAGAGTCAGATTTATTTTCAAACTCAATTTTGTCCTCCGACAGATTTTCATAAAAGCTGTCCAGGCGCCAGCCAAACAGCTCCAGGGAACTGCCAACATTAAATTTCTTAGGGAGATATGTGCCGGAAGCTTCGATTTTATTAACAAAACGTGCTTCTTCCCGGACAATCTGGTCGATAAAACGGATCCATTTCTGACTTTTTTCCGTAAAATCCTGCAGCTTGTGGCTGATTACCGTGCTTGTTCCGTATTTGACAGTTTCACTGTTATGGACCTGACTGCAGAAATCGTCCAGCTTTTTCACAACAAATAGTTTGTCTGTACCGACTTTAAATGAAACAGATAACTGGCTGTCTTTTTGTGTCAGGCGGGGAATCAGGGAAACACTGGGAGCAGAAGGAGCAGGCTGTTCTTTTTGGGTATTTTTTATCTGTCCTTTTCGATAGGTGGACAGAAGATAATTGCCATTCATATCAGTTGCATCTGCAAAATTATTTTGTTTTACAAAATCTTTGATGTAAAAGGCAAGGGCAGCGGTATACTGGCACTTGGCATTGTCAGAGTACCAGCCCCAGTATTTCCTGCTGCATTCCGGGCAGTAACATTTAGAGTAAGTTATTTCCTTATTATTGAAGATAATTGTTGTATGAAAGGTATCTCTTCCGACATTAAAGACAGCATCTGCCTGTCCGCATCGTTCTCCCAGATGAGAATAGCCGCTTGAGATATCTGAGATGTTTACTTTATTCTGGCGGTAGATTGCTTCGCCATTTTTCTTATCTTTAGCAGAAAGCTTCAAAGATGCAAGAATCTTGTCACCGTCAAAATAAGTATAATTTTTTAGCTTAAGGAGATTTTCTTCTAATGCGGAATCATCTTCAGAATCATTGTTGTTACGGGCACCGCCAAGTAACTGATACATATTATCATTTTGCGTTCCCTTGCTGGTGGTAGTGGGTGAGAGGTTTTTTTTCCATTCTATCATTTTTTCTCTTTCTCTTTCTTATCTTTCGGAAACATGCCGTCTAAAAGTTTAGAGAGTTCGTTGGCGTGTTTTTTGACGCCGGAGAAGCGGTCGTTCATGTTTTTGTGTTCGTAGCGGAACTGGGCAGCATATTTTTGCAGTGGGGTGGTTCGTTTCATAATAAAAATCTCCTGTCGGGGTAGAACCTTCTTTATTACAATATGAAGACACAGAAAAAAGGTGCATACCTGACAGGAGTGTGTGAAATTTATCGGCTGATGATCATTTTACAGATGGGATTTCCCATAGAAGAGAATTTCTCTTCATATTCGGTCATGACATTTCCTTTCATCATTTCTTCGTTGTGATGAAGGTCAAAGGTGTGGGCTTCTAATTTCCATCCGGCTTCCGGAACTTCTTCCAGGGAAAAATCAAAGAGACCGCGGTTGTCGGTTTTGAATTCAATAGTGCCTTCCAGGGTGAGAATCTGGTCATAGCGGGCGAGAAATTCACGGGAAGTCAGTCTTCTGGAGGCATGGCGGGCCTTTGGCCATGGATCGGAGAAGTTAAGATAAATTTTTGCCACTTCCCCTTTTTCAAAAACTTCCGGAAGAAGTCTGGCGTCCATGCGCATGAACATTAAATTGGAAAGATTTTCTCCCTCTTCTGCAAGAGCCTCCCGCTTCTGGATAGCGCGAAGGAGCACGCTGTCATACATTTCGATTCCGATATAATTGATCTCCGGGTGAAGCCGGGCCATATCCATAAGAAAGCGGCCTTTTCCCATGCCTACTTCCAGGTGGATGGGCTGGTTCTGTGGGAAAACCTTGTCCCAGCACCCTTTATTTTCCTGGGGATTCTGGATTACATAAATACTTTCTTCAATGGCGTCTTTGGCGCCGGGGATATTTCTAAGTCGCATAAATGCCTCCTGACATAATGTTTTGATATTTAAAACTGCTGATACAGCAAAAATTAAGACAGATTCATATGGGCTCTGTTTATGATTTCATGCAGACGATATCTGTTTTCATGAAACCTACTATACATGATTTTCCGTGTTTTCGCAATAATAGGATATGGAAGGCAGGGACTGGAAAATTAATAACTGGCAGGTAAACTTTCTTATTATAGTAAATACGTGTACCCATTATTAAAAATTGGTATGACAGATTTTGAAAAGATTGTTAATTTTTAGTCACATTATCTGGAATTTTGGCGCATTTTTATAAAAAATTTAGGCAAACTTTGACTGGCTTTTTCTGTGAAATAGATGTAAAATACTTAAAAATTGAAAAGGAGGGGAAAAATGGAACAGATAATCGGTAAATTATCCGAGATAGAGACCACTGCACAGAGCATTATGAATGATGCCGCGCAGAAGAAGAAAGCTCTTTCAGCTGAGATGGAAAGGCAGTCCAAGGAATTTGACACCCAGCTGGAGAAACACACCGAAGAGCAGATTCAGGAAATACGCCGTAATCTTGAAGGTGAGAAGGATAAGCGCCTTGCTTCCCTGCGTGAAGATACACAGGCAGCCTTAAGTGAGCTCGACGCTTACTACGCGAAGAATCACGAACGCCTTTCCAAAGAAATTTTTGAAAAGATCATTCAGGAGGAAGTGATGTAATGGGAAGCGTTCTTTCCTACAGCGGAGTTTCCACGAAAATACGCGCTATGAGCAGTCATCTGGTAACAGATGAACAGCTTCAGGAAATTGTCCGTTTTTCGGATGTTCCACAGGTAGCTGCTTATTTGAAAAAAACGCCGGAATATGCGAAGGCCTGGTCTGATCTTGATGAGAACAATCTTCATCGAGGTGAGATTGAGAAGCTTCTGAAGAAATCCATTTTCGGAAATTTCTCCCGCATTTATAATTTTGCAAACAAGGAACAGCGCAAATTCCTGGCACTTTATTCCAAGCGCTACGAAATCCGTGTTCTGAAAGAGATCCTTACGAATCTCTTTGATCACAGAAGCACCAATCCTGTGGATATGAGTCCTTACCGTGACTTTTTCCTGCACCATTCCAAGCTGGATCTTGACAGACTGGTAAGTGCCGGAAATATGGATGAATTCATGACAGCCCTGAAGGGAAATGAATTTTACGCTCCTCTTTTGAGCGTATATGAGAACGGCAATGGACTTTTATTTGACTACGGAATGGCTCTTGATCTTTATTATTTCAATCAGATCTGGAGTGTCCGCAAAAAGTTATTCAAGGGAAATGACTTAGACGAGATCACCAAGGCTTACGGCGAGAAATTTGATATGCTGAATCTGCAGTTTATCTTAAGATCCAAGCGTTATTACAAAATGGAGCCTGCAGCCATCTACGCACAGCTGATTCCCGTGAATTATAAACTAAAGAAAGAAGAAATCACAGCCATGGTAGAAGCTACCAGCAGAGAAGAAGGTGAGCAGATTTTCAACCGTACCTGGTACGGCCGGAAATATCAGCAGATGAACCTGATTTCCATGGAGGAGCTTTATAACAACATGCTCCGTACTGTCCTGGAAAAAGAGGCTCGCAAAGATCCTTATTCCGTAGCTGTTTTGTATTCTTATCTTTATCACAAAGAACATGAGGTAAACCGTCTGACCATCGCACTGGAGTGTGTTCGTTACCAGGTTGATCCGGACGAGGCAATGCGTTATGTTCACAACAATTAGTAACCCGGAGGTAGCAATGTGATTGAGAAAATGAAATTTGTCAGCATTACCGGGCCAAGGGAGGATATCGACCGAGTTGTAAACAATTACCTCAGCCGGTATGAGATTCATCTGGAAAATGCTCTTACAGAGCTGACAGATGTGAAGAATCTTTCCCCGTACCTTGAGATCAATCCGTATAAAGAAGCTTTAAGCACCATCGGAAGCTTCTATGAAGAGGTTGAGAACCCGGAGCAGGCTTCTGCGAAGAAGCTTCCAATCGAAAAAGCGCTCTCTCTTGTACAGCAGATCAAAGACGAAGCGGACGTTCTGAATAAGACCCGCCAGGAACTGGAAGAGAAACGTGATTCCCTGTCAGAATCACTTCGAATCATCTATCCGTTCCGAAATGTAGACTTTGATGTGCAGTCTATCCTGAAAATGCGTTATATCCATTATCGCTTTGGACGGATCGAGAAAGATTATTTCGAGAAATTCAAAACCTACATTTATGACAATCTGGACACGATTTTCATTAAATGTGATGAAGACGAACGTTATATCTGGGGAATTTATTTTGTTCCCGTTCACGAAGCACAGCGGATCCATGCCGTATATTCTGCTATGCACTTTGAAAAAATTTATGTACCGGATCAGTATGATGGAACTGCCAAGGCTGCTTTCACAGCACTTGAAGCAGAGTATAAGAAGACGATCGCTGACCTGGATGCAAACAAAGCGGCAAGAAAAGCTTTCTTTAAGAAATATGCATCTGACATTGCTTCAAGCAAGCTGACACTTTCCCAGTTTTCACGGAACTTTGATATCCGTAAGCTGGCAGCCTGCACACATGGAGACAACAGCGCGGATGCGTCAGCTGATTATAAGCCGAAGGAGCCGTTCTATATTCTTTGCGGCTGGATGACAGAGAAAGATGCAAAAGCTTTCCAGAATGATATTTCCGGAGATGCCCGTATCTTCTGCCTGATCGATGAGAATGAGCAGGAGGATGCCCACAAGACACCGCCTACCAAGCTGAAGAACCCCAAGCTTTTCAAGCCATTCGAAATGTACACCAAAATGTATGGCCTTCCGGCTTACGGAGAGATGGACCCCACCTGGTTTATCGCCCTTACTTATTCCTTTATTTTCGGCGCAATGTTCGGAGATGCAGGACAGGGACTGGTTTTACTTATTGGCGGATTCCTTCTTTACAAGTTCAAGCATATTGACCTTGCCGGAATCATCAGCTGTGCCGGAATCTTTTCCACATTCTTTGGCTTCATGTTCGGCAGCTTCTTTGGATTTGAGGATATTATAGAACCTGTCTGGCTGCGCCCAATGGATGCCATGATGGATGTGCCTTTTATTGGAAAACTGAACACCGTATTTATTATCGCCATCGGCTTTGGTATGGGAATCATTCTTCTGTGTATGATCTTTAATATTATGAATTCCCTGAAAGCGAAAGATACAGAGAAGGTATGGTTCGATACCAACTCTGTTGCAGGCCTTGTATTCTATGGCTCCGCAGTTATTGTAATTGCTCTGTTTATGACAGGCCATAAGCTTCCGGGCGGTATCGTTCTTTGCATTATGTTTATCCTTCCGCTGCTTGTAATGTTCTTAAAAGAGCCTCTTACAAACCTTGTGGAAAAGAAACCGGCAGCTTTTGAAGGCGGTGTGGGAATGTTTATCGTTCAGGGATTTTTCGAAATGTTCGAGGTTCTTCTGAGCTACTTCTCCAACACACTTTCTTTCGTGCGTATCGGAGCTTATGCAGTCAGCCATGCGGCTATGATGCAGGTTGTGCTGATGCTGGCCGGTGCTGAGAACGGAAGCCCGAACTGGGTAGTAATCGTTCTTGGAAATATTTTCGTATGCGGTCTTGAGGGCCTGATCGTTGGTATCCAGGTACTCAGACTTGAATATTACGAGATGTTCAGCCGTTTCTACAAAGGAAGCGGAAGAAAATTCGAGCCGTTCCGTTCTGATGCGGAGGCAAAATAAATTTAATTTATGAAAGATTGAATTACGAGGAGGTCAATTATCATGACAGTTATGACACAGATTATCTTAGCAGTAGCGCTTGTATTAAGCATTATCGTTCCATTTGGTTATTATTTCATCGGCGAGAAGAGCCGTGGACGTTACAAAACAACAATTGCAACAAACGCATTTTTCTTCTTTGGTACCATGTTAGTAGCAGCAATGGTTATGTTTGCAGGAAGCTCTTCTGTACAGGCTGCAACAAGCGCTGATGCAGGTCTTGCAACAGGTCTTGGATATATCGCAGCAGCTCTTGTTACAGGTCTTTCCTGTATCGGTGGTGGTATTGCCGTAGCCAGTGCGGCAAGTGCAGCTCTTGGTGCAATCAGCGAGGATCAGAGCATTCTTGGTAAATCTCTTATCTTCGTAGGTCTTGCCGAAGGTGTTGCTCTTTATGGTCTGATCATTTCCTTCATGATCATCGGTAAATTATAATTATGAAAATGTTTTTGATCAGTGACAACATCGATACCTGCACAGGGATGAGACTGGCAGGTGTGGAAGGCGTTGTAGTTCATGAGCGTGACGAACTGAAGGACGCTCTGGAAAAAGCGATCGCCAACAAAGAAATCGGGATTCTCCTTCTGACCGAGAAATTCGGCCGGGAGTTTCCCCAGATCGTGGACGATGTAAAGCTGAACCATAAAACGCCTTTGATCATCGAAATCCCTGACAGGCATGGTACAGGCCGTAAACCTGATTTTATTACCGGATATGTTAACGAAGCCATTGGCTTAAAGTTATAGGCAGGAGAAGACCAAGCATGACAATTGAAGAAAAACTGCAGCATTTCTATGACACTTCCGTTGCGGAAGCCCAGACAGAGGCTGAGAATACACTGGAAGCCCATAAGAAGAGCCTGGAAGAAATGCTGGAAAAGCATAAAGAATCAAGAAAAATGGATGCCGAGGCACAGATCAAGGCCGAGACAGAAAATGCAACCCGCGAGGTAAACAAGGCACTTTCTGCTGAGCAGCTGACTTTAAGACGTGACTGGACAACCAAACAGAATGAGCTTAGAAATGAGCTTTTTGTAGAAGTTAAGAATCATCTGGAAGACTTTATGGCAAGCCCGGAATATCAGGATTATCTTTGCCAGAAGATCCAGAAGGCAAGAGAGTTTGCGGGAAATGATGAGATCTTCATCTATCTTTCCCCGGAAGATACAGCACTGCAGCGTTCCATTGTGGCAAAAACAGGATTTGCTGTTGAGATTTCTAATGAGCCGTTTATGGGCGGCATCAAAGCTACCATCCCGGCGAAGAACATCCTGATTGACAACTCTTTTATGGGCGCTTATGAAACACTGAAGAAAGAATTTAAATTTGACGGAGGGCTGAGCCATGAATAAAACAGGTATTATCTACGGCGTTAACGGTCCTGTTATTTATCTGAAAGGTGATCCCGGATTCAAGATTTCCGAGATGGTTTATGTTGGACCTGAGAAACTGGTAGGAGAGGTTATCGGCCTGAAAAAGGGCATGACCACTGTACAGGTTTTCGAGGAGACAACAGGACTGAAGCCAGGAGATACAGTAATAGGAACAGGCGATGCCATTTCCGTTCTTCTTGGACCTGGAATCATCCACAATATTTTCGATGGTATCCAGCGTCCTCTGGAGGAGATTGCCAAGTCCTCCGGTAAATATATTTCCCGTGGTGTCAGCGTTGATTCCCTTGACACTTCCAAGAAATGGGATGTACACGTAACCGTTAAGGTTGGAGATGTGGTAAGCGCAGGAACTATTATTGCTGAGACACAGGAGACAGCTTCCATTCTTCACAAATCCATGGTTCCTCCTACAATTGGAGGAGAGGTTGAGGTTATTAAGGCTGTTCCGGATGGAGCTTATACCATTCTGGAGCCTATCGTAACTGTTCGTCTTTCTGACGGCAGCGAGAAAGAGATCGCCCTTGCTCAGAAATGGCCGATTCGTGTTCCAAGACCAACCTACAAACGTTTCCCTGCAAGCGTTCCGCTGGTAACCGGACAGCGTATCCTGGATACCCTTTTCCCCATTGCAAAAGGCGGTACAGCAGCAATTCCTGGCGGTTTCGGTACTGGAAAAACAATGACACAGCACCAAATCGCAAAGTGGTCTGACGCAGATATTATTATCTATATTGGATGCGGTGAGCGTGGAAACGAGATGACACAGGTTCTGGAAGACTTCAGTAAACTGATCGACCCGAAATCCGGAAACCTGATGATGGACCGTACAACCCTGATCGCCAATACTTCCAACATGCCTGTTGCAGCCCGTGAGGCTTCTATTTATACAGGTGTAACACTTGCTGAGTATTACCGAGACATGGGTTATGATGTTGCGATCATGGCAGACTCCACTTCCCGTTGGGCTGAGGCTCTTCGTGAGTTATCAGGACGTCTGGAGGAAATGCCTGCTGAGGAAGGTTTCCCGGCTTATCTGGCTTCCAAGCTTTCTGCTTTCTATGAGAGAGCTGGTATGATGCAGAACTTAAACGGTACAGAAGGTTCCGTTTCCATTATCGGAGCGGTTTCCCCACAGGGTGGTGACTTCTCTGAACCGGTTACACAGAATACAAAGCGTTTCGTCCGCTGCTTCTGGGGACTGGACAAGTCTCTTGCCTATGCCCGTCACTTCCCGGCAATCCACTGGCTGACAAGCTACAGTGAGTACCTGGAGGACTTAAGTCCGTGGTATAGAGATAATGTTTCCGGTAAATTTGTCAGCGACCGTAATCAGTTGATGGCAATTCTGAACCAGGAGAGTTCTCTTATGGAGATTGTTAAGCTGATCGGTAGCGATGTTCTTCCGGATGATCAGAAGCTGACACTGGAAATCGCAAGGGTTATTCGTCTTGGATTCCTTCAGCAGAATGCATTCCATGCAGAGGATACCTGCGTGCCAATGAGCAAGCAGTTTAATATGATGGAGATTATCCTTTATCTTTATGAGAAATGCCGTTCCCTTGTAAACCAGGGAATGCCGGTTTCCGTACTGAAGGAGGACAACATTTTTGAGCGTGTAATTGCCATCAAATATGATGTTCCGAATAACAAACCTGAGATGTTTGACCAGTATAAGGCTGACATCGACAGATTCTATGATAACGTATTAGAGAGAAACGGCTGATAGGGAGGTAAGTTTTTTATGGCAATCGAATATTTAGGCCTTAGTGAAATAAACGGCCCTCTTGTAGTTCTGGAAGGCGTTAAGAACGCTTCCTACGAGGAAATCGTCTCCTTCCGTATGGATGACGGTACCGAAAAACTTGGCCGTATCATTGAAATATACGAGGATAAAGCAGTTATCCAGGTTTTCGAGGGTACAGACAATATGTCCCTTGGAAATACTCATACACGCCTTAGCGGTCATCCGATGGAAATCGGACTTTCCCCGGAGATCCTGGGACGTACCTTTAACGGTATTGGACAGCCTATTGATGGTCTTGGTGAGATCACTCCTGAGGTTAGTCTGAATATCAACGGTTTACCGCTGAACCCGGTTACCCGTGAGTATCCGCGAAACTACATCAATACAGGTATTTCTGCCATTGATGGTCTGACCACACTGATTCGTGGACAGAAGCTTCCGATTTTCTCCGGAAACGGTCTTCCTCATGACAAGCTGGCTGCACAGATCGTACGTCAGGCTTCTCTTGGTGCCGATTCTGATGAAAATTTCGCTATTGTATTTGCTGCAATGGGTGTTAAGTATGATGTTGCTGAGTTTTTCCGCAGAACCTTTGAGGAGAGCGGTGCTTCCGACCATGTTGTTATGTTCCTGAATCTGGCAAATGATCCAACTGTTGAGCGTCTTCTGACTCCGAAAATCGCATTGACTGCAGCAGAGTATCTTGCTTTTGAAAAGGGAATGCATATTCTGGTTATCCTTACAGACATTACCTCTTTCTGTGAGGCAATGCGTGAGGTTTCTTCTTCTAAAGGTGAGATTCCTTCCCGTAAGGGTTATCCTGGATATCTTTACAGTGAGCTTGCTACTTTATATGAGCGTGCAGGTATCGTTTCTGGCGGTACAGGTTCTGTTACACAGATCCCGATTCTGACTATGCCTAATGATGATATTACGCACCCGATTCCTGACCTTACCGGTTATATTACTGAGGGTCAGATCGTTCTGGACAGACAGCTTCATGGCCAGGGCGTTTACCCGCCGATCAATGTTCTGCCGTCACTTTCCCGTCTGATGAAGGATGGTATTGGTGAAGGCTTTACAAGAGCAGATCATCAAGATGTTGCGAACCAGCTGTTTTCCTGTTATGCCAAGGTTGGTGACGCGAGAGCGCTTGCTTCTGTTATCGGTGAGGATGAGCTTTCTCCTTTGGATAAGAAGTATCTGCAGTTTGGTAAGGCGTTTGAGGCTGAGTTTGTGGGACAGACGGATACAGAGAACAGAAGTATTATTGATACCCTGAATAAGGGCTGGGAGCTTCTGGGTATGCTTCCTAAGGAAGAGCTTGACCGTATTGATACTAAGATTCTGGATCAGTATTATCACGAGACGACCAAATAAAGAGTGAGGTGACTTGAATGGATCCGAATACGTTTCCTACCAAGGGTAATTTAATTCTGGCTAAGAATTCTCTTGCTCTTTCCCGTCAGGGTTATGAACTGATGGATAAAAAGCGTAATATTCTGATTCGTGAGATGATGAATCTGGTTGATCAGGCGAAGGATATTCAGGGGCAGATTGATGAGACGTTCCGTACGGCTTATGCGGCTTTGCAGAGGGCGAATATGGAGATGGGTATCGCGTTTGTGGATCAGATTTCGCATACGGTGCCGATTGAGGATTCGATTCGTATTAAGACGCGTAGCGTCATGGGTACAGAAATTCCGCTTGTGGAGTATGACAAGTCAGGAAATGTTCCTACGTATGCTTATTATAGTACGAAGATGTCTCTGGATGAGGCGAAGGCGGCTTTTGAGAGGGTGAAGGAGCTTTCGATTAAGCTGTCTATGATTGAGAATTCGGCGATTCGTCTGGCCAGCAATATTAAGAAGACGCAGAAGAGGGCGAATGCGCTGAAGAATATTACGATTCCGAAGTTTGAAGCTCTGACAAAGGATATTTCCAATGCTTTGGAGGAGAAGGAGCGAGAGGAATTTACACGACTTAAGGTTATTAAGAGGATGAAGCAGGGTGCGTGATGGCGCACCCTGTTTTTTTCGGCTTGAAATATGAGTTCACAGTTTTTTACGAGAGTACCCATAGAATGAACACCATTTCCCCATTTTTTGGACACAAATTGTTTGTATAGTATAAGCCATAAGGAACACAAAAACAAAGACGATTCAAAGGAGAAGTGGATGAGGGCTTTGAGAGTGGATCGGATGAATATGAATACAGAAAGGAAATGAATGGGTATGAAACGTAGATATTTAGCAGTTTTAATGGGTGTTATGGTAGCAACAACTTCTGTTCCGGCTATGGTTTATGCGGAGAATGTTAAGACGGAGCGTGCAGCGGATGAGGCTTCTGACGAAAGTAGTGAGAAGGCTGATGGCAGTGATGAGAATGCACAGAGTGATGAAGCTGAGGAGAATGTGGTTCTTGGTGAGGTGAAATCGGTTTCGGATACGGAGATTACTATTGCGGTTGGTACTATGAAGGAAATGGGGCAGCCGGGTGGTAATGGTCAGGGCCAGACGATTACTATTACAGAGAATACTGTGATTACGAAACAGTCTGGCGGTATGCAGCAGGGCCAGACTGGCGGAGACGGTCAGAACGGTGGAGTACCGGAGAAGCCAGATGGTAACGGACAGGGTGCAGAGGCTGAGGAAATTTCACTTTCTGATATTCAGGAAGGGGATATTGTTTCCATTACATTAGATGAAGACGGAAATGCAGCGAGCATTACTGTAATGTCCATGGAAATGAGCGGACAGTCTCAGGGTGTTGACAGTTATACAGCTGTAAATGAATATACAGAGGACACGACCGTATCTGGTGAGACTTTGGAGTCTACTGGTACAGATGAGAACGCAGCTTTGATTTCTTCCGGAGCAAGCGTAACCCTTGATAATGATACCATTACAAGAACTTCTGACAGCAGCACAGGCGGAGACAATTCCAGTTTCTATGGCGTTGGCGCAGCGGTTCTGGCAACAGACGGTACTGCTTATGTAAAGGATGGCAGCGTAACAACAGATGCAGCTGGCGGTGCAGGACTTTTTGCATATGGAGATGGAACGGTATATGCTTCCGGTACAACTGTAAAAACAACACAAGATACCTCAGGCGGTGTTCATGTAGCTGGCGGCGGTACACTTTATGGATGGGATCTGGATGTTGAGACCAACGGAGAGTCTTCTGCGGCAATCAGAAGTGACAGAGGCGGCGGAACAATGGTAATTGATGGAGGAAATTATGTTTCCAACGGTGTTGGTTCCCCGGCTATTTACAGCACAGCTGACATTGCGGTAAGCAACGCGAGCCTGACAGCAAACGGTTCCGAGGCAGTCTGCATCGAAGGTCTGAACTCCATTCACCTTTATGACTGTGATCTGACTGGAAACATGAGTGACCTGGATCAGAACGACAATACCTGGACCGTTATTCTTTATCAGAGCATGTCCGGTGACTCTGAGGTTGGAAACAGTACCTTCCAGATGGACGGCGGTAGCCTGACTTCTGAAAACGGCGGCGTGTTCTACACAACCAATACAGAAAGTACCATTACTTTAAGTAATGTTGACATTAACTATAACGACGATAATGAATTTTTTCTGCAGTGCACAGGCAACACCAACCAGAGAGGCTGGGGCCAGTCTGGAGCAAACGGTGCGGACTGCCATTTCACAGGCATCAGCCAGGATATGCAGGGCAATGTGATCTGGGATTCTATCAGCGACCTTGATTTCTATCTGACAGAGGGCAGCAGCCTGACAGGCGCTGTTGTAGATGATGAGACATACGCTGGCGAAGGCGGAGGCGGATACTGCAACATCTATGTAAGCTCCGATTCCACCTGGAACGTAACTGGTGACAGCACAGTTTCTGCTCTGGAAAATGAAGGAACCATCGTGGACAGCGAAGGAAAAACTGTAACAATCCAGGGTACTGACGGAACTGTTTACGTACAGGGCGACAGCGAGTACACAATCACAACAGGTTCCTACAGTGATTCTGTAGATCTGTCCGGCGCAACATCAATCCAGGATCAGAGCGCTTATACAGTAGAGAAACCAGACCAGCTTTAAAATCAGGAAAATAGTAGTGAGAGTTGCTGCAAAGTAAAGGCAGACAGGTATAAGCAGAATAAAATTTTATAAATGAAATAATTGAAAAGCCATATTCCTTGAAGTGAGATGCGAACACTTACTGGGGAATATGGCTTTTATTTTGCAGATTTTGGACATAAAAAAATCCCCCTAAAAAGAAGGAGGGCCGGACCAATTGGTCCGGCAAGTATGAAAAAGAAAAAGTTAATTGTTAATCTATGTAAAAAAGCTTTCGCTTTATTTGTTTATTAATATACCCGGAATTTGTGATGAATCTGTGAGAAGGAATTGAAAAAAGTATGATTAAAATCTAAAGAACTTATAAACTGGAAGCTCTCAAAATAACAGCCCGAGATACAAAATATCACTTTTTGCAATATATTTCCCATAAAATACAATAGACTATGGCGATAATTTCTGTATAATAGAAAGTAATAATGCAAATCGCCAGAAGATTTATAACTGATGTCAGAAAATTAAAATGTATGACCTGACAACATAATATTAGCCGGAAATCTTCATGGGAGAAATTGCAGTTATAACAAGGGGAGGTATGAGTATGCAGGCTGTTTTTGAGGCAATCAATGGAGTATTTGGTTTCATAGGTCCGCTGTCGGATCTGCTGTGGGACTTTCCCACCAACTTTGAATGGTATCGGAATATTCCCATTCTGGGAAATATATCCCTGGCAATTATTGTACTTCTGGGATCCGGCATCTTTTTCACCATTAAGCTTGGATTTATCCAGGTGACACATTTCAAAAAGGGAATCCGTCTTCTCACAGAAAAGCGTTCCGTTCAAACGGGAATTACGCCGCTGGCAGCGTTTCTGCTAAGTGCAGCTATGCGAGTAGGCCCGGGAAACATTATCGGTGTTACAGGCGCCATTGCAGTAGGCGGCCCGGGAGCTCTTTTCTGGATGTGGATCTCCGCATTTTTCGGAATGGCGGTGGCTTATATGGAAGCAGTTCTGGCGCAGATTTTTAAAGAGAAAAAGGACGATGAATTTGTAGGCGGCCTTCCGTTCTACGGCAGAAAGCTCCTTGGAAACAGCGTTGGCATCGGCGTATTTTTGTCCATCCTTTATATCCTTTATGCGCTTTGCTGCCTGCCGGCACAGGGCTTTAATGTAGTTTCTTCCGTGGGCAGAATGGCGGAAATTCTCACAGGAAAAACCATTGCCGTGGACTCTTTATTCTACTATATAGCTGGTGCGGCAATCATCATTCTCACAGCGGTAATCGCATTTGGCGGAATCAAAAAAGTCTCCAAATGGACGGATATGATGGTTCCGGTAATGGCAGTTTTGTATATCCTCGTGGTATTTGTTTTGATCATTTTGAACATTGGACAGATCCCATATTTCTTTACTTCAGTATTCGGCGGTGCGTTTAAACCACAGGCATTCTTTGGCGGTGCAATGGGAACGGTTCTGGCACAGGGCGTAAAGCGTGGCCTGATGTCGAACGAGGCAGGACAGGGAACCATCACCATGTCTGCTGCAGCAGCGGATGCGAAGCACCCATGTGAGCAGGGAATTCTGGCTTCTCTGGGCGTTTTCCTGGATACTATAGTGATCTGTACCCTTACCGGATTTGTGGTTGTTATGGCTCATTGCTGGACTGGAGAAGGCGCTGAGGCATGGGCGGCACTTGATAAACTTCCGAAATTTACAGAGTCCATTGCAGTGCTGACACCGGGAACATCCATGAATGCGATCATGACATTTTTGGTAACATTGTGCTTCGGATTGTTTGCATTTACCTGTCTTCTGGGTATGATCAGCTTCTCCGAAATTGCAGCCAACCGAATCCGCAAAGATGCAGTTTGCATTAATATTGTCCGCTGTATTGCTCTGTTTGTTGCGGCATTTGGAATCCTCTGCAACCTTGCCGGACTGGAGCTTGGAAACCTGTGGGCGTTCTCTGATCTGGGAAATATTTTGATCGTATATTTCAACGTTCCTATTGTTTTCGTTGGTGCGAAATGTGTATTCAAGGCGACGAAGCATTATAAGAAAAATGACGGCACTCCGTTTGATTCCAGCGTAGTTGGAAGAAACGACTGTGTATATTGGGATGAAAAGAAAGGGGCTCATTGAGCCCCTTTATACTTCCAGTTTTCTGCCTGAAGCTGCAGATTGATCATATGTTTATAGATACCATTCTGAGCTTTCAGTTCCTCTGGCGTACCGCTTTCCGCAACCACGCCGTCCTTTAAAACTACGATTTTATCTACGCCATCAACCGTTCTCATTCGATGTGCAATGATCATAACGGTCTTATTTTGGATTAGTTTGGAAAGGGCTTCCTGGATCAAAGATTCGTTGTCAACATCCAGGGAAGCAGTGGCTTCATACATAAGAATAATAGGCGCATCCTTCAAAGCCTGCAGGACTTCCTGGTCTGTGGCGTCTGGTTTTCCAATCCGGACATTGTCCAGAATGGACATTTTCAGAAGCCTGCTGTCCTGAAAAACGTAGGAAATCTGGTTCATCAGCTCACTGCTGGCAATCCCATTGAAATATTAGAATAAACTAACAATGGTTTCAACTACATAACAACATAATGGCTCCTTTTAGCAATGAAATTAGTGGAGAATTATGATCAGGAAAGAAAGGGCGAAAAATTTGTATGGCAAAATAAATTAGCCGTTGTAAAAGTTGCCGTACTCATTTATAATGGAAAGAAGATTCAAGGTTACTGTTTGCATAGTGAGCAGTAACGATTCCAAAGAGACTTTATAAGGAAAACAGGAGGAAGACCTTGAAGAAAGAATTAGTTATTGTCATTGATTTTGGCGGTCAGTACAATCAGCTGGTTGCAAGACGTGTCAGGGAGTGCAATGTATATTGCGAGATCTATTCCTACAAGACCGATCTTGCGAAGATCAAAGCAATGAATCCAAAGGGAATCATTCTCACCGGCGGACCGAACAGCTGCTACAAGGCTGATTCACCTACTTACCAGAGAGAACTGTTTGAGCTTGGCATTCCGGTACTTGGACTTTGCTACGGCGCACAGCTTATGATGCATGTGCTTGGCGGCAAGGTTGAGAAAGCAGATGTCAGCGAGTATGGCAAGACAGAGCTTCTGGTTGATAAAAAAGAATCCAGAATTTTCAAAGGCGTATCAGAGAAAACAATTGTATGGATGAGCCATACAGACTATATTTCCAAACAGGCACCGGGATTTGAGATTGCTGCACATACAGCGGATTGTCCAGTAGCCGTAGCTGAAAATGAGGCGCAGAAGCTGTATGCCATTCAGTTCCATCCGGAGGTTCTTCACACAGTAGAGGGAAAGACCATGCTTTCCAACTTCGTACTGGGCGTATGTGAATGTGCCGGAGACTGGAAAATGGATGCTTTTGTGGAGCATACCATCAAAGAGATCCGCGAGAAAGTAGGAGACGGCAAGGTTCTTCTTGCACTGTCAGGCGGCGTGGATTCCTCTGTGGCAGCAGGACTTCTTTCCAGAGCAATCGGAAAGCAGCTGACCTGCGTATTCGTAGATCACGGTCTTCTTCGTAAAGACGAGGGTGATGAGGTAGAGGGCGTATTTGGACCAAATGGACAGTTCGACCTGAATTTTATCCGCGTTAATGCACAGCAGAGATACTACGATAAGCTTGCCGGAGTTACTGAGCCGGAAGCAAAGCGTAAGATCATCGGTGAGGAATTTATCCGTATTTTCGAGGAAGAAGCGAAGAAAATCGGAGCCGTTGATTTCCTTGCACAGGGAACCATTTATCCGGACGTTGTAGAGAGCGGTCTTGGCGGAGAATCCGCAGTGATCAAGTCTCACCACAACGTAGGAGGACTTCCGGATTTCGTAGATTTCAAAGAAATCATCGAGCCCCTTCGCGATCTTTTCAAGGATGAGGTCCGCAAGGCAGGATTAGAGCTTGGAATCCCGGAGAAGCTGGTATTCCGTCAGCCATTCCCAGGCCCGGGACTTGGAATCCGTATCATCGGCGAAGTTACCGCCGAGAAAGTACGAATCGTACAGGACGCAGATTTCATCTACCGCGAAGAAATCGACAAAGCCGCCGAAGCCTACAAGGCCGAGACTGGCAAAGAACCATCCTGGATGCCCAACCAGTACTTCGCAGCCCTTACCAATATGCGAAGCGTAGGCGTTATGGGTGATTTCAGAACCTACGATTATGCAGTAGCACTTCGTGCCGTAAAGACCATCGACTTCATGACTGCAGAAGCATCAGAGGTTCCGTATGAGGTGCTGAACAGGGTAATGAACCGTATTATAAATGAAGTAAAAGGTGTAAACCGCGTATTCTATGATCTGACGAGTAAGCCACCGGGTACGATTGAGTTTGAATAACGGACATTTGAGCCACAAATCCTTATTTTACTGGGATTGTGGCTCTTTTATTTTGCTCCGTGATGTTAATGTGATGTTAAGAATGATGTGCCATTACTTTTACTACTCAAAATGAGCATTATTCTGATGATGTGCAGCTTCCTGAAAAAGTGCAATCGAAAACAGTTGCAAATCGAAAGTGCAATCAAATATGGTTGCAGATAGAAAAAGAGCCGCCTCGGTCTGAGACGGCTTTACAAATTCAATTCTTGCGAAACTGGTTCAAGCGGTCTGCCAGCTTCTGATCTTTATCTGGATAAAGATGTGAGTAGGTGTCCAAAGTAGTCTTTATTGATTCGTGGCCGAGACGTTCTGCAATCTCTAATGGGGTAAACCCAAGCTCTATCAGCATACTTGCGTGAGAGTGCCGCAGGTCATGTACTCTGATCGGCTTCAGACCAATTCTTTCTGATACTCTTTTCATTTCTTTTTCCAGAGCTGTCTTCTGGAAGTAAAATATCCTGTCGCCATTTCCGATACCATATAGCTTGGAAATGTATTCTTGAATATCATCATATAAGAAATCCGGAATGGAAATACATCTTTTTGCCTTTGGTGTCTTAGGCTCCAGGAATAGCTCCTCACCTTTAATTTTTGCATAGTTCTTATTGATATCAATTCTTTTTGATGAAAGAATGTCTGCAGGTGTGAGTGCCAGAAGCTCTCCGGAACGCATACCGGTATAAAAGAGAATATCAAAAGCAAGCTTCATAGACGATTTGCTAATTGCATTTGAAAACCTCTCATATTCTTTCTGTGTCCAGATGTTCATTTCATCTGCTTTGCTCTTTCCCATACTGCCGGCCGCCCTGCATGGATTGACAGGCAGGCGGTAATGAGATACAGCATAATTCATTATTGCTGATAACTGGTTGTTCACAGTTTTTAAATATGTTTGGGAGAATGGCTTTCCATCATCATCCCGATAGGAGATAAGCTTATTCTGCCATTTTCTGACCTTTATTGTATCAATGTCACAAATCTTCTGTTTTCCAAAGTAGGGGAGCAGCTTCGTTTCAATAATAAACCGCTTATTCTCCATTGTGGTAGGTTTCAAGCGGTGTTCCATATCTTCAAGATAATTTGCAACGAGGGAAGAAAAGAGTATGTCGCTTGAAGTGTTCTGCTGATCCAGAAAAGACCTCTCATAATCTTTTGCTTCCCTCTGTATTTTAAATCCTCGTTTACAGATATGCTTCTTTTCTCCAGTCCAATCGGTGTAATAAAAATTAGCATACCATAGTGTTTTGCCACTTTTAAGAGTGTATTTATATGCCGGCATTAGATGTCCTCGGATGAATTAACCACACGAGCCAATATCTGATAAATATATTCCGGCTGGCGGGTTTCCAAAGGATACTGTTGATCGCCGAACTGGAAAGCAATGCCATTCTGATAAGGAGTTACAGCTGACAATGCCGAAATCTTCTTATCGAAAGCTCCTTTGTTTGCTGAAAATACAACTCTCTTATTCGTAATAGAAAGAACTCCCTGTGTACGCTCCTGCACGTCACCACGGATTGGAGCTGCCTTTCTCGCCCCAAGATGTACCGACATACCTTTTGCAATACGGACACTTGTACCACGGCTTCCTCCGGAATATCCAACGACCACATTCTTTGTTTTAACAAAAGTAGCAGGTCCACAGTAATGACACACCTCTCCATTTGCAAGCATTACATTTGATGGCACAACTGGCAGCGGTGCGTCTGCGGAAATCTGCATTGGTCTGTTACCCTGAATGCGTTCTCCGTGTATTGCGGCCAGCAGGTACCGGATGCAGTCAACAAACCATCCGATACAAAACAATCCAAATGTGCATAGGTAAAGAATACCCATACCAATCTTCTTTTCTCTAAATTTATGAACCCCAAGCCATCCAAACAGGAGGCAGATAACAAAGTCGGTCCAAGCTGCAGTCCATACCATAATATTCCTCCAATCGTTCTGTTATTTTTTTTAAGCCCCTTTTCCTTCGGTACCACTCGAAGGAAATGATTTTTTTTCTTCGTCTGCGTATTTGCCATACTCACCAGCTGCAACTGCCGAGATACCCTCTACGCACAAAACACCTGCCTTTGCTATAAGATAGTTTTTGCATTGGTCATCGCACTTGTTAAATAATTGAAGGAGCGATTCTTCGTCCGATGACAGCCTTTTTCTTCTTGAAATGTCGAGAAGATAATCTGCTGATACATCTAATGCACCGGTGATTTTTATGAGATCCTCTATTGATGGCATTCTGTTGCCATATAGATAAGCATCCTTTTCATCTTTACTAAAACCAGTACTTTGCATGAAATCATCTTCAGTCATTCCTTGCTCAGAAATTAGTTCCCGAATTCTCATTTTGAAATCGAGAGCGAATTCAGATTCGTCTATCTGAAAGTTCGCATAATCAAGTCCTCCCTGCCTGTCAACACCGAGCAAGTAATCTAATGAAACATGGAAGTAGTCACATATCTGTTTTTTGATTTGATCGTTCGGTGTGCTTTTGCCACTTTCATATAATGAAACTGTAGATTTTACTATTCCGAACTTCTTACCAAATTCTTCCTGTGTCATTTCTGCTGACAAGCGGAGGCTTTTAATCCTATCAGATAGATTTGCCATAATAATCGCCTCCGTGTAAGTTTAATAATTTCAAACTCATTATATAACACATCCTTTCTAAATTGAAGAAATAAAAACAAAGTTGCAGAAACTTCAACAAAACGCTTGACAACAAAATAAAGTTGAAGTAATATGAACATGAAAGTTGAAGAAACATAAACACATAAGGAGGTAAGACAATGGATCTGGCACTATTGAGAGCAGAGCGAATGAAACGCGGTATAACACAGGAGAAACTTGCAAAGTGCCTCGGCTTCAAAGACAAAAGCAGTTACTGCCTGATGGAAAAAGGGAAAACCTCTATTTCCGTAGATATAGCAAATCAAATCGCAATCCATCTCGGATTATCCAAAGAGATGACATATAAAATTTTTTTTGCAAAAGAAGTTCAAGAAACTTCAACTGATACCATTTTAACGCATGGAGGTGATGTAGAAAATGGCAAATGTGACAGCTAAGACAAGCTCCAACATCTTTTACAAAGCCCGTTGCGAAGCGGCAACACACAATGAGCAGTTGAGCAGTAGAGAAGGAGCTGCAGATTACATGTCAATTGACAGAGGGAGACTTTATCGAATAGAGAGTGGCATTGCAGTTCCTTATCCAGAGGAAATAAGACTGATGGCAGATTTATACAATGCTCCGGAATTGGAAAATTATTTTTGCAGAACGATGTGTCCGCTCGGATGCGAAATGCCAAAAGCGGAGCTGGCAAATTTGGACAGAATCACAGTCAGAACGCTTTCGGTTTTCCGGAAGATAGGGAAAACAAAAGAAATGCTTCTCGACATCACCGCAGATGGTGTGATTGATGAAAGTGAAAAGCCTGAGCTTGATGAGGTAGTAAAAAACTTAGAAGAGGTAGAGGAGATTGCACAAAGCATGAGGCTTTGGATTAAGAAGAATATGTAAGAAATAGGCTTGAATGGTCGGCAGTATCATTGGACAGAGCGAAAGCAAGGACAGTCTGGCGGTGCTATTGGCAGAGTAGAGCTTAATAATTTTTTTATTTACATTCTGCGGACATTTGACAGCAAGTGACAACAAATGTGTCCGTAATCCGAATCCAAATCCGAATCGGGAAACCAATACAATATTTGCTCGGAGCTTCAAGCAGCTCCAAGCCGCAGGAGGTGACATTTTGTATTTAGCGGGAAACTTAAAATTCCTTCGGGAACAGATAGGGAAGACACAACAGGAGTTGGCGAATCTCTTTGGAGTTGAACAAAAGACAATGTCTTCATGGGAATGCGGAAGTCGAACTCCGGGAATTGAAATAATTGTGGAATTAGCAAGATATCATGGAGTATCGCTTGACGATCTAGTGTTGAGAGATATGAAGCCTGCAATGCCGGTATATGTGCTTAATCTTATGTATTTGCGTAAAAAGCATGGTATGACACAACAGGACATATCTGAATTGCTAGGTTACAGAGGGAAACAAGGGTACAACGCAATTGAAACGGGAAAAGCAAAGCCGACAATAGACATCTTAGAAAAACTAAAACCACTGGCGGCCGTATATCCGTGTAAGTTATCCACTGCTATGAAAAAATATTGCGATGAAAACTGCATTACATATTTTACAACTTATGCTAAAAAGAACGTCACAAGCTCGATGGGCGGCAAGGTGCTTGCAAACGAATGGATTGACACAATTCGATTCAGAGATTGGTTAAAGAATGACATGCAGGAAAGAGTATTTAATCTTCTTGTGTTGAACACGAAAGTGCCTTTTACTGATGAAGGTATTACTGCGGTTGAAGGCAAGATGGAGGAATCGTTAAAAGTGGGGCAGAAAGTCGGAGGAATTGCGCCTACAGAGTATGACGATGATGATAATGAAATTCCGGGATACACAATAACTGTGCCTTCATCCTCAAGTATGAGTGATTCAGAAAAGGCATCCAGACAGTTGACAGGCTGCAAGTTTACCGCCAAGTTAGCAGGAGCAATCCAAGTAGTAAATATCAGTGGCAACCTTGTGTACGCATAGAAGGAGGTGAAGGTTAATGCCAAGAGTAACAACTTATAATCCGAAAAAGATAACGCTTGCACTCGGAAACCATATTGCAAGTGGTTTTGCTGATGACAGCTTTATTGTTATTGAGCCTGCTGGCGATGGAAACAGCTATGTGGCAGGAGCAGATGGTGAAGTCTGCGTGAGTGTGGATCCGTCATCCATCTATACCGTAAAGGTATCTGTTCTTCAGAACTCTAAAACAAATGCATATTGCAAGAAGATGTATGAGAAGATGAAGAAAAATGGTAAGGGATTTTTCCCTGTTACAGTGAAGGATCTTGTTGGCAATGAGAAATTCAGCGCATCTACAGGCTGGATTACTAAGCCCGCAAGCAAAACTTACGGAAAAGCACAGAACAATCGCGAGTGGGAGATTGTAGTAGCTGATGGTGTAGAAAGTTAGGAGGTAAAATATGGCACGATTAAAGCAGCTTGAACCAAAGAAGGAAACGATTGGAGGTCTGAATTTTTATATAAGACCTTTTCCAGCTATGGTTGCCGCAAACCTTACGGGAGATTTAGCTTCGTTGCTTACCCCGGTTCTTGCAGCACTTATGCCGCTTGTAGGCAATAGCGACAATGAAAGCGATGGAGAAGATGGAGATTTGATGGACATTGATGTAAATGATGCGGCCGCTTCCATTTCAAAGAGTATGGAAGGGTTTTCTGGTAGCAAAGTTGAATCGATGATGAAAAAATTGCTCATTACTCATAAGAATGTAGTCGTTGAACTTCCTGTAATGGATGAGGACGATGTGGAGACAGGAGAGTATTCACAGGAAATACTTGATATGGATATCGTAAATGAGATTTTTTGCGGGGATGTACAGGACATGTTCATTCTCGCTTTTTATGTTATCCGTTTGAACTTCAATGGTTTTTTCAAGAGACTCGCCGGCCCATCTGGGAAAGTAGGCGAGTCTATAGCGAAGAAGATGAGGAAGATATTGTAAAATACGGAAAACTTGACACCTCGCAATTTTCCGAGCTGGAGTTAAGAATGTACATACTGATTAAAGCTAAATTAACTTGTTGTGCTAGATAAAATAAATATAAAGAAACTTCAACAAAATGTGCTATCCTATTTGTAGGGAATACAATGAAAGGAGGCATCAT
>NZ_JAOQJM010000024.1:0-33578 GCF_025566865.1 Blautia acetigignens | reverse complement strand
TATAACGCTTCAAAAAGTTGCCTAATTAAGACAGCTTATTAAAGTATGCCCATTTATGGCTGTCCTCTACTTTCTTTCACACTAATTTTCCTCTCATATTGTTTCTGTAATTTACAGCATTCTCAGGTTCCGCAAACTTCAAGTTTAACAGCATTTCAAACTCATCTAATTAATATCGCATATACGTCTCTATCACCGGTGCTTCTGTAATTCCGGTCGCAGGTATCTGCAAATGAGTGGATGCACCATCTTTCAACTTCCAGACAAGGGTAGTATCCACCTTGATTTCAAGATGGTTTTCACCGTCCAGAAGTGCATCTGTAATCTCCACTTTTGCAGGGAAACCAGCCAGATAGCCCACGTCTTCTCCGTTTAATTTCACCTTCAGGCAATCCGCCGCTTCCGGGAATTTCAGGCTGTAATGCTCTCCTTCGTTCTTCTTCCAGGTGAAGCTTCCCGTATATAGATAGCTTCCCGTATAAGCAGGGAAATAACCCCTTCCGTTCATGTTTGGAAGCTCTTTATCTGCTTTTAGCTGCAGAGTTTTTCCCTCTTTGATAGTTACCTTCCACGGAATATAGAGGGTAGTCTGTTTCTCAAGACGAAGTATATCAGGCTCAATTTTTTGTCCTTCTTCTTTAATATGCTTTATTGATTCCAGACATAAAAAGCAGCTCTCTCCAGGCTCCAGACTTCCCAGAATCTGATGTGCATAGCCTTCTGTCTGTGCCGGATAAGACTTCAAATCAAAGCTTTTAGCGCAATTAAACCAGGGATCATAAAGAGTCAGTCCATCCAGTTTTTCATCCTGTACAAGCAAAGCAAAATCAGCTCTTCTGGACACACTTTCATTAAACAGCATTGCGCAAAGCCCTTCCTCTGTCTGGTTCACGATCATACGAAGATCCTGAAGGTTTTCGGAAATTGTTCCCTGACCGTTATCTGTAACTGCAAGTTTACGCATCCTATGCTTTTCACTTTCTGCCACAGCTTTTTGGGCCAAATTATCTAATGTTACAATTTCCACCCACTTAGAAAATACTTCTGGCAGTTCTGTTCCTTTGGTAGTTTTTTCAGGCAATTTATCAATTATGTAAACCTTTAATTTATTTTTCTGATTGGCTTCTATAAACTGTACTACACGCTCATCCAAACACTGCACATATGGAAGAATCAGACTTGCGTAGGTCTTGTCCAGAATCTTCAGAACTCCATTTTCTACAATAGCTTCTGCAAAAATATCTGCCGGAATCACATCATAATCCAGCTGTTTTTCCATAAGGGCACGGCCTGGTTTCTGGAAATACATTGCTTCGCCGCACCACTCGCTTTCTCCGTGATAAAGGATTGCCGCATCTGCCAGATGGGTTCCATTGCTGAGAAAATGGGCACTCCTGTTCATGTATTGCATGAGCCAGGTGAAACACTCAAATCCCGGATTATTACCGCCTGCATAAAAATGCGGCGGACAATCAGGATCTGGATATTTCATGGAAAAAGCATGTGGCGTGAACTCATTGATTCCTCTTACAAGCATATGGTTAGTCAGCCATTTCATAAAGGAATTACCTTCTGCCCATCCATAGTTTCCGAAGATTTCACACAGCGCACGGTCTTTTTTATTTTTCTGAATATGAGCTGCCGAGCTTCCTAATTTGGCCAGTCCGAAATGGAAAAATTCGCCGTCGCGGTCTCCTGCAATCCATTGATGAACCGGTTGGGTAAACCCCGGTACAATCTGATGATGAACAACATCAATGCCAGCCATATGCTGTCCTTCCATTTCCCTGAAATAATGTCCGATGCTGCATCCCATCCGCGCATGTGCATTGTCATCTTCAATAATATGTCCGATATATTCTACACCATGTACCTGACACCAGCTTCCAATCTGATTGCTGAAGCAGGTATGTACCAAATGGGTCATTGCATCCATATATTCTGTACGAACCTTTGTGGTTTTTTCTTCAGAATCGTACCACAATGCAGGAAGATTGGTGAGAAATTCCTCTTTCCAGGTCTCTGTTAGTTTTCTTTCCAGCTCATCGCTCCAAGGCAATCTGATATCTTTCTGGCCTAACATGTTGTCAAAGGGATAGCCTTTTACGTTGCCAAGCTCTGGCTCATCAGAGAAGAAGCCAGCAATCACATTTCCGAAATATTTACTGTAGCGAGCG
Source organism: Blautia acetigignens (assembly GCF_025566865.1). NCBI lineage: Bacteria > Bacillati > Bacillota > Clostridia > Lachnospirales > Lachnospiraceae > Blautia > Blautia acetigignens. Next base: position 31,401 of record NZ_JAOQJM010000024.1, on the reverse strand, counting down.
TAATGCTTTTCATAAACTTCATCCAACAATACCTTGACAGATGAGGAATCGATCAGATTCATATAATGATCTCTTCCGCCCCCGGTTCTGGTGGTAAATAAGATAAAAAGGCGATAAGCTCCTTCCGGAAGATCAAAGTACACAAAACCGTTTTCCATGGTATCTGTAAGATCCAAAATGCCGCTTCCTCTTACTGCCAAGGTCTGTCCATCTGGCTTTGGTACTGCCAGAATTCCCAGTAGTCTTCCATCTGAAGGAATAAAATTTTCCACCAGGACTGCACCGCTGCGGCAGGGACCCATAATGTCCATATGTCGCTCTACAAGGTACAGCTTTGACTTTTCCGGGTGCTTTTCAAATCCGCCGTTAGCATATCCGGTTGGAAACTTTTTGTCATCCAGAATCCAGAGACGAAGCCCTCTTTTTTCAGCTTCTGCACAAATAAAATCCAGATTTTCCCACCACTTAGGGCCACAGAAATCCGGATGTGGTCTGGATTCCAGACACACCTCACGGATACCGCATTTCTCTATTTTATCCAGCTCTTTTCCGATTGTTTCATTATCTTCCCCTTTCATCCAAAGGAATGGCAAAATGTGGCTGGTACACTTTCCCTGAAGCAAAGCTTGTAAATGTTTCATACGATCTCCTGTTTCTTTTGTATCATAATATTGGTTCGTTTATGTGCGATTATTTTTATCAGAATCAGATCAAAATTTCATATTTGCTGCTACGCATATGGTTCTGTATTCGCCGTATGCATTGGTAGGATCTCCTTCTTTCCAAGGGCGGGTTGCACAGTAAAAATGGTACAAGGTGTCATCCTTTTTTACAATAGATGCCTTGTGTACATGACCGCTATAATAAGTTCCCTCCGAGCCAAAAGAAAGGATTGGCTCCCTTACCTTTTCCCAGTGAAGAAGATCAGCAGACAGGGCCAGTCCTTCCTGTGCATGACTGTGTCCATCCTCATAAATCTTGCCATAACCAAAGTAAAAGTTCACCCAAATATCTCCATCCTTCACAATATATGGATCAGACACAAAACGCTCATCCCAGGATTCCCGGTTTACCTTCATCACTGGATTTCCTTCATATCTTTCCCAGTGAAGAAGATCCTTTGAGGTTGCAACACCTGTCTGTTCTGTCCAGCGTTCTTCTTTGTCTTTTGCATTATAAAACATGTACCAAATGTCATTATTGCGGATAATGCAGGCTTTATAGAGTCCGCCTGCTTCCCAGTCGGCACCGTCTTTCCAGGAGAAGCAAGGCTTATCAGGAAAATGCCAGTCTAGCAGCTCTTCGTCTTCTGTCCACGCCAGACCAATTTCAGCGGGGCCATTTTCATAGCCTGTGGAAGGATAAGAATGATAAACCAGCCAATATTTTCCATCTACTTTTCCAAGCTTTGGAATCTGATTAAAATCATCACTTTCTTTAATCATCCAGGTGGCTGCACCGCCAATGCGATCCCAACGGTCGGAATCCAGATTTCGTTTGAGAATTACTCCTTTATGCTCCCAGTGAAGAAGATCATCACTGGTTGCTAAGGCTGACTGATATCCTTTGCCGTCGAAGCCTGTATACAACATATAATACTTGTTCTGATGCCAGAAAACAAATGGAATATCTACTGCTTTTTCATCAAATGCACCAAGAATTCCGGATCCATGAAGTACTGGTTCTTCATAACAGTAAGGAGTCAGATACTTCTGTATTTTCGGGTCTGTTAATTCGATCATTTTATGTATTCTCCTGTTTTATAATCTATTATTTATCAACTTGGCATGTTTTAGTGACTGCGCACATTTTCATCTTAACAGTGCCGCAGGTGCCGTCTCTCATAATAAGCGGAGGCTTTCTCACATTTCCCCAGGAAATATGCGGGTAAGAAAAATCCTGGTTTATCATCAGCTTAACAGGCTCTGTATGATTCGTTCCAAGTACTCGCAAATAGTCCAGAACTATGTAGCAATCCGTGGCGTCTTCTGCTTTTTCCCCGCACACCTCAATACGAATCGTATGCTCTCCATAAGGCAGGTCTTTAATAGAAAAAATCGGCAAATGATAGCACTTATCGTAACCTGCAGAGCAGCAGGAGAAATCAACTCCGGCACTTCTCTGGCTGATATGGGAGGCTTTCTTTTCCTCGTCTACATATACGTCTGCCATACCAAACGCAGGATCCTGAGGGCCGTACCATAGGATTCCGGTGCCCTGAAATTTACAGGTAAATGCGGCGCCTTTTTCCCTGCTCCACATCTCCGTTCCGTGGTCACTTTCCTTCTTATCCGTTACCTGATACCAGGTTCCGGTATAGGCAATTCGCGAATCAGATTCCAGAATTTTTTCTTCTTTCGGATCGAGCACTTCCAAACGGATATTAGCTTTGGAGACTTCCCGACTTCCATTCTGATCGGACTTCTTTTTGGCACCGAATATTTTCAGCATTCCAATTTTTTCAGCATCTTTTTCCCTATTAAATGCATCCTGTATTTTAGTTCGATTCTCATTATAAACATACGCTTCTGCAACATCCTCTTTGGTACTTTTGAAATCATTACTTCCATGATATTCTCCATCATAACGCCCAAAAAGAATATCATCTCGCATGTCTTCTCCCCAGGAAGTCACTGGCATTTCACCCCAGATATTGGATCTGGTAAAGCGCTTTGCAGTTCCCTGATTTCGGGAAATATGGTCCTTTGGATAGAGAGAAATTCGTCCCTCCTGATCCGGATCCATATTTCTTCTCCAGGATAAGGTGTCCACAGATGGATCCAGAATGTATGCTATTCCAAGCTCATCCAGCCCGCCGCAATCTACACCTACACGAAGCTTTATCTGCTTGGGAAGATGTTTTTCCAGGTGAAGGATCTGATATGTTGTGTAGAAGGTTCCGTCATTTTGAATCTCTATTATCCACTCTATAGATAGCGTTTTTTCATATCCGCCTTGAATTCGAACTTCTACAAAATTCCGGTTTTCTTTCACTGCAAAAGAGGTCATATACCAGGCTCCTAGCTTCAGGTATGGGACATTTAATATTGGACCGCCAACCAGAATTTTATTATTCTGCTTTGCCCAGCCGCCGGTCAAAAGGCCGGTCTTAACATTGAAAGAAAACTTAAAATCATTTCCCGTTATGAAAACTTCCTGGTTTTCTTTATGAATCTTTAAAGCTTTTATATTTTCTGTTTCATCTGCACTTAACTCAAACAGCGGAGCTTCCACATAATCTCGGGAAAACACCTTCATTTCATCTATCTGGCAGTCATTTCCATCCAGGAATTCCAGTGTAACCGGAGACTGATCCTCTGCATTTTCCAGCGGCAGTAAAACCTTAATCACCTTTCCCGGCGCACATTCCGGAAGCTTCCAGATACCGTTTTCGTCACCGCATTTCCACTGCACTTTGACTTCATTTAAATTGGTGTGACAGAAACGATTTTCTATAATCAACAGAACCTTTTTCTCCTGAACCTTTACTTCGCTGTGAATAACTTTAATTGGAGAATAGGCTTTTCTGGTCATGTAAAACTCCGGTTTCTTTCTTCTCCAGACATCAATAATTCCCCATTCCATCTGTCCGTTCCCACCATCATAAAGATCCGTTTCATCGATTCCAGCCCAGATTGCACCGCCAAGAGCACCCTCTGTATTCCAGATATTATCCCAGAAAATACGGATGCTTTCGCCCCAGTAGCTTCTGATGTTTGGATCTCTTCGCATCTCCTCACGGTTGTAGCAGGCTACATGCACATATTCGTCATGAAGCACAGGCATATCTTTTCCAGGTGCACCTCCCACACTTAAATTGTCCTTTTTTCCTGCCAGATCAGCATTATATTCAGAGTAATGAATGCTCCAGATATCCGGCATTTCATGTTCTTCCCGAATAGTCATTGGATAGCTGAATTTTGTCATTCTGGTAGGATCCTTCAAATGCGCAAAGCGATTAATAAGATCAAAGTTATGACCTCCAAAGGACTCATTACAAAGAGACCAGATAATTACGCAAGGATGATTGTAATCCCTTGCCATTGTTTCTGCAAAATGACTGAGATAACGGTTTGTTTCCTTAGGATCACGCTGTGTATAGGGCAATGTCCTTGCAATAAATGCCAGTGCCAGTTCATCCTCCACATAAATTCCATGCTCATCACACTGGTCAAGAAAATATTCGCTTGGCGGATAATGGGAGGTTCGAATATAGTTGCAGTTTGCTTCTTTAAACAATGCTACATCCTGTTCAATCAGCTCATTGGTCAATGCACGTCCATTTCTTGGACTGATTTCATGGCGGCACACACCGCGTAATTTCACCTCATTATGGTTTACAAATAGACGATTACCCTTGCGTTCCAGCTTTCTGAGACCCACCTTTTTTTCTGCCTTTTCCAGTAGTTCCCAGGTACCAGAGATAGAATCTAATTTATATAATGTAAGTTCAAATCTGTATAGTCTTGGGTGCTCTGCATCCCAGAGAACCGGGTTGACTACGTACAGCTGATCGGTGTAATAGCCTTTTATTTTATTGTCTAAAACCAGGGATTTCTCCTTTGTTTTTATACCGTTTGGATCATATAATGCAAACTCAGCTTTATATACAGCAGCACTAGCAAGCCGACCTTTTTCCTTCCCGGCAGCCATTTCTACAGACCGTATTTTCCCCTTCCCATCTATGCTTCCAGGCATATCTGCCAGATCCATATCCACCCGCAGGCTACAGGTTTCCATGTCCTCATCAAACAATGGTGACAAGTAAAGTGCGTTCACATAAGCTTCCGGCAATACATACAGCCAGCTGCTGTGAAGCATCCCGCCATGGCTATAGGCACTGACAATATCTGATTCTTCATCCACATCGATAGCAAGTGAAAGCGTCTGTTTTCCACATACTTCCTCCGTAATGTCCACATTCCATGTAATAAACCCGTTTTCATGATATGCCACCTGTTTTCCATCCACATAGACTGTAGCAAAACCATTAATCCCCTGAAATTTCAGCACAATACGACTATGTTCCTCTCTCTTTGGAAGCTGTATCTCCCTCTCATATCTGTAGTGCTGTGATAATCCCTTTTTGTGAAGAATTCCCATGTCAAAGGGCACCTGAACCTGTTGTACTGCACCATCTTTTTTGTCTGTTACTTTCCAGTTTCCATCCAGGCAGATTACTGAATTTTCTGCCGCTTTACTCCATTTTGGAAGGGGAATCACTCTTGGCATAGGATAATTTTTTAATTCATCTATAGTCATATTCATTTGTCTTCCTCCAACAGCATTTGTATTCTGAAAGACTCCCACACGCCTGGAATCAGCTTTACATCAGGTCTTCGAACGCAGCCTCGTACCATTCTGGGATAATTAAAGTCTACTGCAATATTCATTTTGAATCCACCTGTATAACTGCTTCCTTCCAATACTGCATAATCAATTGAAGTGTATGTATTCTGCGCTTTTGCTTCTTTTGTTCCGGTTACCTCTATGCGAAGTGTATGTTTTTTTTCTTCCAGTCCATGTACCTCTGCCAGTATCTGTCTATAGCGTTTTTCATAGCCTCTGCTCATTCCCGGAAAATCCACTTTCGGCGGGTACTGACTCACATCTTTCTTCCAGAGTTCTCCGTCCAAATATACGTTACACATCCCATATAAAATATCCCATGGCCCATAAACAGTGATCCCTGTCCCTGTAAAACTCAGTTCTGCGTAATCTCCTGCTGTATTGCTTAATGTCTCAGATCCGTTAAGATTTCCACAGTAATCTTCCATTTTTATCCAATTACCTACATAATTTATTCGCGGATCCAAATTATTTACAATAGCTCCTTCTGTTAATTCAGGTGCCGGTTCTAACCGAACCTTACACCCCTGAGAAACCATTCGTATTCTATCCGGTTCTGTTACATAATAAGCTCCACCCTTCTCTCCTAAGCCACCACTTGAAATGCCGATTTCTGCTTTCACGCGGTGTGGCATATGGCGGAATAGCTTCTGAACTTCATATGCAGTTTCTAGTATTCCATTCTGAAAAAGAGTAAGATAAAAACAAATATCAAGGGTATTTTTATAGGTTCCGCTTATCTTTATCTGTACATTTTCTGCCCCATCCACAGAACAAATTTCAAGGCTTCTCCCTATCCATTTTCCAAGTAAGAATCCTGCTGTATTCAAAAACGGGCCGCCTTTTATCAGTACTTTTTTTCCTTGTTTTTGTATAAGCCCTGCTTCCTTTAGCAGACATTTTTTTCTGGAAAAAATATAAAAAATATTGTCATTTTCTATGTGAAGGGCATCTTCCGTCCACTGAATTTTCCAGTTTGTATTACAGATTTCATTCTGCTTTCTGAAACAATTTATCTTTGTTTCCACAGCAGAATTCTCATTTTCCCACTCCGCGTATGCTTCTTTTGAAGCTGCTCCATATGCATTTTTCAAATGATAATATTCTGGCTTTGGATTATGATTCACATCCAGAATCCCCCATTCATAATCCATCAGCCCTTCAAAGCTGCCGTCCTCATCCACGCCAGCCAGAACTGCACCACCAAGGCACCCTGGAGTCCGAGCTGATTTTTCCACAAAAGTATGAATACTTTTCCCCCAGAAATCACGGATTCCAGGATCTCTTTGAATTTCATCCCGGTTATGGCATACTACCGGTGACCATACCTCTTGAAGTACAGGCACTGGATAGTCTGCATCTGCAATCATATATCCAATCTCATTTTCTGCCCCGGGTGTGTGAAAAATCACCATCTGATCATATGTCTTGTCAAAAGGAAGATGCCAGTCAATATCATGAACCGGCCATACATCCATCTGTGGTTCTTCTTCTGGAATGGACATTGGCAAATGGAAGGTCATCAGGCGAATATCATCCAGTTCCCTGATGCGGTCACGAATGATTCCAAAATTTACTCCCCATGCGCAATCATGTCCCAGTGACCAGAGAAGCACACTGGTATGGCTTCCATTTGCAAGCAATTCTTCTGCTGCTGTTTCAAATTCTTTTTGCATATGTGGCAGCTCACTGATGTTTTTTTTGGTCTGTCCCAGTTCATAGAAAGGAGCTGTATTTTCCACCCAGAAGCCCATTTCATCACACAGCTCCAACATTTTTTCACTGAATGGATAGTAAATACTGCGGATAAAATTAACGTGTGCTGCCTTAAATAATTCCAGATCACGACGCAAAACCGTCTCCCAATTTTCCATCTTAAAATCTGGTTCACGGTAACAGATTCCCAGCAGCTTTACAGGCTTATGATTCCAAAAAACCTGCTGATTTTGCCGCTTCAAAGAACGAAATCCAAGCTTTTGTCCATGCCTTATATAGGTCTTCTCATTATTCTTATCTGATAACTCAAGCACTATATTCACCTGGTACAAAGCCGGATCTTCAGGTGTCCAGCACAGTACTCCCTGGCATTTAAATACAGCTGTTTTCACCCTGGCAGTGTCTTGTCTGAGCTCACCTTTTTCTTTCACAAGGACATTATTTTTATCTCTGATTTCCAGAAGGACTGCAGCATTTTCTTCATTTGTGCTCCCTCTGTATTTTATGATTAATTCCATCTGTCCCTCTGGATTTTCTACCGTATCCAGCCATATCAGCTCCTGTTTTTTCATTGATTATTCCCCCGATGATCTATCCTTACTGTTTTCTTATTTATATCTCATACTCATAATATCCGCTTCCCACAATCATGATTTCTTTCCCGTCCGGTGATTCCAAATGCGCTGTAAGTCCCGGCGGAATCTGGCAGAAAACCCTGGTTTTCTCATTTTCCTTTTTCCACTTTACATTGATTTTTCCATACGGATGCATGGTCCAGGCATTTACCCAGTCCACGGATTTTTCCGGATGCGGCTGAATTCGGATTTCTTCAAATGGGAGCCCGTCGCGAACCAGCTCCATTCCTCCAAGAGATCCATAAAACCATTCCTCAATGCTTCCCAGCATCAGGTGATTCTGGGAACCGTGAATGTTTCCAGGTTCTGGTCCGTCCCATTCCTCAGTAAGGGTTGTTGCTCCATTTACGACCTGATAGCCGTATCCTGGTTTATTTGTAATATTTGTCATCTCATTGAGCACATCTGACATGCCATATTTCATCAGTGCAGCAATCAAAAACGGATGTCCCACATCGCCAGCTGTGATGGCATAGCCTCTTTTTACCACATCATCCTTCAGCTGCGAAACCACTTTATCCTGATACTCCTCCGGCACCAGTCCCACGATCAGGCTCATGGCCTGTGCCGCCTGACTGCCGTTTGCATAACGTCCGGTCTGGTCATCCAGAAACTGCAGATTGTATTCCTCAAATACCAGCTTCATTTTCTTCTGATACGCTTCTGCAACCTCTTTTTTACCGAGAAGCTGTGCTATTTTTGCCATAATCTGAAGGTCATAATAATAAATACAAGTCGCCACAACGGGAACCGGAGTGTTCTGGGAATGCGGGGTGCAAGGACCGATATCAAGCCAGTCTCCAAGCCCGTGATGAAGCACTTCATGGTGTGTTTTAGACGAAAGAAACTCCACATATTTCTTCATTACCGGGAAATATTTTTCCAGCAATGCAAGATCTCCGTAGCGTTTATATGCATACCAGGGAGCCAGCACACAGGCACTTCCCCACTCAGGTGAATCCAGAAATCCCTTATGCCACTTATCAAATCCAGTCACATATTCCGGACAAATATCCGGTATCAGACCATTCTCCCGTTGGGAATCTGCCATGTCTCCTTCAATTTTTGCATACAGATTATGCACATCCAGATTATACATAATGGAAGGTCCGATCAGATGTGTCTGCTCCAGCCAGCCTAGCTTTTCCCTATGTGGACAGTCTGTGAAATAACTTTTTGTATTGCTTTTAATTGCCTGTAAAACAATTTCATGTATCTGATTAAACAGAGTATTCGAGCAGAAAAAATCTCCCGCCTGGTCGATATCCGGATAAATAAATTCCCCCTGTAAAGTGATTTCTTTTTCTGGAACAGCCCCTGTCATCTCCACATAACGAAACCCTGTATACGTAAAATCCGGTGCAAATTCCTGTTCTTTTTCCCCATTTAAAATGTATGTCCAGGCGTAATCTTTTCCTGTTACAGACTGATCAATCCGTCCGTTTTCATCTAACTTTTCTGCAGTTTTCAGAACCACCTTCTGTCCTGCTTTTCTGCCATCTGTTTTCAGGAAAATCCTTGCCCATCCGGAAAAATTTTTCCCCAGATCATACTGCCATACCCTTGTTTCTACTTCTCTTACACTAACAGGTTGATAGATTTCTTTTATCTTTAATGGTTCCATTGGTGCCGGTTTCAGTTCCCCTAAAGGTGGTTCCACACACACGGCAGCTTCCCAAATTTCTGATGTATCTGAGTTCAAATATTCCTTTGTCCATCTTCTTCCATCGAAATCTTCTCCACCGTAAATACAGCAAAATTCAATCGGACTTTTTGCTCTTTTCCAGGATTCATCCGTCACCACATATTCCCGGCTGTCATCCTCATAAACCAGCTCCAGCTGGCACAAAAACTTAGCTTTTCCGTAAGAACGCTGGAAATACACATAGCGACCTCCCGGAACATTGAACATACAATCCCCCAGCTTTACCAGAATTACGTTCTCTGTATTTTCCCCTTCTGCAAAATATTCCGAGACATCATAAGCCGTATAAAAGCAGGTCCTTCGAAAATCTGTCCAGCCCGGTTCCATTACATGATCAGACACTCTTTTTCCATTAATCCAGCACTCAAAAGCCCCCATTCCACACACATAAAGCTTGGCCAGCTTCACCGCCTTTTTGCAGCCAAACTTCTTCCGATACAGGTGATATTCATGGTCTTTTGTCTCGCCAATAAACCTTCCTTTCCAGTCCTCGCGATTATAATAAGCAGTCTCAAAGGAACTCTCTTCTTCTGCGGTCATCGTGCCTTCATCGCTGGAAAATGTACAGCTTACATGCCAGGTCATTCTTTTTCCTGACTGAAGTTCCTTTCCTTCATACTGAATTCCAGCCATCCGGGAAGATTCTACAGTTCCGCTGTCCCAAACAGAATTTCCCTGCTCATCCCAGACCTGCACCCGATAGCTTTCCTGGCGCACATTCCTTTTTTCTGTCTCAACTCTCCAGCCAAATACAGGTTTTTTACTTCCTACCAGGATATTTTCCCGGCGATTATCTGTCATCAGATCGTACAGTTTCATTGCATATTCCTCCCTCTTTATGGATAATTTATTATAAAATTTACCTGATATATTTTGAATGGAAAAAACGTATATCTCCTATGTAGATTTTTCATATCCCCCACATTAAAAAGCCCTCCCCAGCGAAAGCACATAACCTGTGCCTTTCCGCTGGAGAGGGCTTCTCTTTATGAAAGCAGAATTTTTAAAGCCTTATTGTTTATCTTATTTAACAGTTTTCTCATTCAGAGTTTCAATGATTTCATCAAAGTCTTCATCTGTCTGGCTCTTGATGTCATCAATGTAATCTTCCCATGCATCGTCATCATTAATGTCGTTCTCACCTGTGATAAACTGAAGCGCAAGCTCTTTTACTCGTGTCTCGCAGGTTCCGCCATATCCAAGCTCTGCTTTTGCAGAAGACTCTTCGGCAGTCAGATAGGTAACCGGTGCTCTGTCGTATGGGGAAACAGAATCCTCTCCGCCGTTGGCATCAGACTCAACCCAGTATTTTCCTTCATAGTAACCTTTTTCAGCATTCCACCATGGCTCCGGATTAGAAGCAACCTCAAGCATTGCGTTGAAATCAATCGGGTTAAATGGAATACCGGTTCTGCAAACGCTAGAAGAGGTAAGTCCATACTCAGCGGATTTTGTTGCAGGTGTTGCATCGTTCAGAATATCATCTACGAAAGTCTTAGTTCCATCAGCTTCTGTATAGGTTTCGCCTTCAACACCCCAGTTCATAAGGTTTACCATCTCATCAGAATACTGATAGTCAATCATTGCTACTGCATATTCCGGATGCTCGGTTTCTGCGCTGATATAAATACCCATATTTGCATTCAGAGATTTTGCTGCCTGTCTGGAACCCCATTTCCAGGCAGTACCATACTCTGTATTCTCTGGAAGATATGCAAGACCCCATTCCATGTTGTCATCTGTCTTAGCAGCATTCCAGCTCGCTACAGATCCAGACCAAAGTGTCGGGCAAATACCGCCAACATTTGTGGTAGCCTTTGTCTGGCCCTGATTGAAGTCTGCTGTTGCAAACTCAGGATCAATATATCCAGCCTCATATAAGCTGTTCAGATATTTCAGGCACTCACGGAAGTTATCCTCGATCGGTCCAAATACCCATTCCTCACCATTGTAGTACAGGCAGTCCCATGTATGGAAAATTCCAACAAATCCACGGTACAGGGAATAATCTTTTGTGTTGTTGATAATAACATAATCAAGATCAAGTGATCCATCGTCAATCTTTGCCTGCATGTCAGAGCAAAGCTGTGTAAACTCATCCAGTGTAGCAGCCGGCTGCCAGCCGTTTTCCTTAAGAAGATCAAAACGATATGCAAATGCTGTGAAGGACTGTGCTCCCTGGATATCATCCGGGTTGTAGAAGCCATCCATAAAGTAATACATGGATCCGTCCTCATTCTTTGCAAAATTCTCGCCACCGTTTGTCTCTTTCATATATTCCGGATAGTAAACCATATAATCGGAATAATCAGCAAGATTTAATAAGGTTCCGTCCTCACCGTACTCATTGACAGCTGATCCCTTTGTTACAGTAGCAATATCCGGAACTGAACCAGACTGAAGTACAACCAGCTCATTTGCCTGATAGTCCGTTGCAGGTGTTCTTGTCCATGTGATATCAAGCTTGCAGCCAAGGTAATTCTCCATAGCCTCCTGCCATTTTTCCTGAACCAGTGTTCCATCAGAAGACTGCTGATAATCTGCGATGCTTACTTCCAGATGTAAGGTTCCGTCCTCAAGCTCCGGAAGCTCAATGCCATTATCTGCAGCTGTTGCTTTTGGTGCTGAATCCTCTGCCCATACAGCAGTTGTTCCCATGGTTGTGAAAAGTCCTGCAGCCATTGCTACTGACATTCCCATAGCGGTAAGTCTTTTGGTGGTTTCTCTCTTCATAATTTCCTCCATTTTCTTTTTTAGACATTGTTGAATAGTAAACGTGTGTCTTTTATTTATAAGGAAAGCTGTCCCCCAGCTTCCGTATAATCTGAATATCAGCCCTTAACAGCTCCTACCTGTACGCCCTGTGCAAAGTATTTCTGGATGAACGGATATACCAGAAGGATTGGTCCTATGGTTGCGATTACGCAGGCATACTGTACATTCAGACTGTTTAGGTTACCGTTACTGATCATCTGCTGTGCATCACTCATGTTTGCAGTACCAGATGTAAATACAATTTTTCTAAGAAGCATCTGAATCGGCTGTTTTGCAGGATCCTTAATGTAAAGAAGTGCTTCATAGTAGCTGTTCCATACGCCAACAACGGAAAACAGACCGAAGGTTGCGTACAATGCTTTTGAAAGGGGCACATAAATCTTTGTAAGAATCTGGAACTCACTGGCTCCGTCAATTCGGGCGGCTTCCCTGATTTCCGGGGAAATTCCCTGATAGAACGAACGATAAATGAAAATATTGTAAGCACTTACCGCATTTGGCAAAATCAGTGACCACCAGCTGTCATACAGACCCAGATTCTGGATCAGCAGGTAAGTAGGAACTGTACCACCACTGAAAAACATAGTGATCAGCAGGATAATGGACAATGGTTTTCTCAGTACGAATTCCGGTGCCATCATAACGTAAGCCATAAGGGAATTCAGCACCAGGCTGACGATCATAGTTCCCACGGCGATTACAATCGTGTTCCAGTAAGCTCCCAGGATATTCTCATCCTTGAATAAAGCTTTGTATCCGTCCAAATGAAATTCCTTTGGAAAGAAAGTAACCTGACCGGTTGTGATCATGCGGTTGCTAGACAGTGAAGTGGCAATTACATTCAGGAACGGATACAGAAATATAATCGATACAATGATCATGAATGCAATGAGGAACACGTCAAATGCTCTGCTGCCAATATGTATTTTGTTATTCTGTTTTTTTGCTTTTCCAAATGACATGAATTTTTCCTCCTACCACAAACTGTTTTCCGGGTTGATTTTCCTGGTAATCATGTTTGCTCCAAATACAAGAGCAAAGCCAATGACTGAAATAAACAGGTTTACGGCTGTTGCATACGAGAATTTACCTTCCACGATACCTTTCTGGTAAACAAAGGTTCCGATTACTTCCAGCTGACTTCTGTTTGTGTCGTTCTGCATCAGAAGGATCTTGGTATAATCACTGTTCAGCACGTTTCCAAGATTCATGATCAGAAGAATCGTAGTGGTTGGCTTAATAGTCGGCCAGATAATATTTTTGATCTTCTGCCAGCGGTTTGCACCGTCAATATTTGCTACATCATACAAGGTTACATCTACATTGGATAATGCGGACAAATACATAATGGAACTCCATCCTACTGTCTGCCATACCTGTGAGCCGAGATATAAAGGAAGGAAATACTGGCTTCCATTATTCATGTCCACTCTCGCCATTCCCAAAAGATCTCTCACATCGTTGAAAAGTCCGGTAGTAGAACCAAATCCGTTTAACATAGAGCAGATAACTACTACAGAAAGGAAATGAGGAATATAGGAAATTGTCTGTACTGCACTTTTAAATACCTTTCCTCTTAACTCATTCAGCAGAATGGCAAAAATAATTGCCGCCGGGAACGTAAATAGCAGATTCAGAACTCCAATTTTCAGTGTGTTCCATATAATCTGTCCACTGTTTACATTTTTAAAAAATTTAATAAAATTTTTCAGTACAGGCTCCAGCCAGTTACTGCCCCAGACACCTTTTGATGCTTTATAATTCTTAAATGCGATCAGAATTCCATACATTGGAACATATTTGAAAATGATCAGTATGATCAGCGGTGCCAGTGCCATAATGCAAAGGGCTTTCTGTTTCCATAGCAGTTGCCAGAATGTTTTTTTCTTTGCCGCATATGGAATGGACGTGGTGTTTGACCTTTTCGCCATATTTCTCTCTCCTTCCGGTCTTGTTTTTCTGATGTAATTATTGTATTGTATAAATCGCAGTGTTTGAATGGAAGATTCATAATTTTTTCATGTATATTTTACATTTTTTTCAGAGTTTTCCCACTAAATATGGAATATTCTCAGGTTTGTCCAATAATTTTCCATGACACCCTGTAAAGGATTTATTGTAAAATAGGATTAAGAAAGGACAGGCATTATATATGAAAAAGCACAAAACAATCCTGCTTCCCCTTGGACGGCAGTTTTCTATTATCTTAGTATTATTTATTGTCTGCACAGCAGGCATTACACTATACAACACTCAGGATTACGTTCGGGTACAGACTGACTTTCTTAGCAGCAGTCTGGACTCTTACTCCTCGCAGCTTGCCAAAAATACCCAGGAAGCCTACGATAGCTACGAAAATATATGCTATAGCGTGGCATACAGCTCTGTAGTTCAGGATTTTCTCAGCAGTAAGAACAGGCAGAGTTCCTATGAAGCTTATCAGGAGCTGCGAACACAGCTGGAAAACACCTTCCTTCTGAATCCATATATTTCTGATATTGCAGTTTACGGACAGGACGGAACCTTTGCCTCCCTTGGAGGATCTGCATTCAGCTACAAGCCCTTTGCCGATAAGCTTGAGGAAACCTCGTTTCCCTACTGCACCGTTGGCACCACCTTAATAAACGGAACCAACTGCCATATCCTTGCCATGCCGATCTGTACCTTAGGTACCGGACAGAGCCAGCGCCTTGGCATCCTTTTTCTGGCCATTGACATTAATCATCTGCTTAGCAACTCTATGGCCAATATGAATAGCCAGAAGCTTTATGAACCGGAAATCCTGTTTGCAAATGCACAGCAAGAGCTGATTTATGGAACAAGAAGCCTTTACCGTACCGTTCTTAGCACCCCCGCACCTCAGTCTGAAACAGACACCTACGAAGTAAAAGCAAACAGCTCCCCGGTAACCTATATCGCAAAATGCTATTCCTTTCGCAAGCTTGGGCTTTCCCTTTATGTGCTTGTAGACAAAAGTCAGCTAACCAGCCAGATCCAAACTATTTCCCAGCGTCAGTTTCTCGCTACAGGTGCTATACTTCTGCTGGTCTTCCTCTTTGTAACTTTCCTTTACAAGCCATTTTTGGATTCGCTGAAACAGCTGATCGATTTTATGAAAAGTATTTCTGCCGGAAACAGAAAAGCAATCAGAAAAGGTGCCCAGATTCATCAGGGCTTAATTGGGTCTACTGAAATCAACGATATTTTTAACGCATTTAACGAAATGCTGATCAAAACCGAAGAACTGAATCATACCATTTTTGATTCCTATACCAGAATGTATGAATTGGAAGCCAACAACCGCAAAACAGAAATTGCATTTCTGCGAAGCCAGATCAATCCGCACTTTCTTTACAATACGCTTACCATGATCTGCGGTATGGCTGCAGAAGGCATGACTGATAAGATTATTCTGGTTACAGGTGCACTTTCCCAGATTTTTCGATACAGCATTAAAGGGAACGACTTGGTTTCTCTGCGGGAAGAGCTGGAAATCGTAAAATCTTATCTGATGATCCAAAAGGAACGCTTCGCAGACCGCTTCACCATTGAATATAATTTTTCTGATGATGCCTATGACTGCCTGATACCCAAAATGGTCATCCAGCCACTGGTAGAAAATGCAATTGTCCATGGACTGGAAAAAAGTCTGAAACCAGGCTCTATTCTGATCGGTGCCGGACGAAATCCCCGGCACGGTTATCTGGCCATCTGGATTTTTGATACCGGTGTGGGCATGCCGCCGGAAAAATTACAGGAGCTGCGCCATTCCATTGCGGCTTCCGTCCATGACAAAACCGGAGATGCTTCTGCTGATCTGGCAAAAATGGATGCGCAGAATCACGACAGCATCGGAATTCTAAATGTCAATAGCCGTATGGTGCTTTATTATGGAGCAGACTACACTCTTATCATTGACTCCGAGGAAGGTGTAGGAACCAATATTCAGCTGCGAGTTCCTTATCAGACAAATGATTCTTTGTAAACCTCGTAACAGTTCACCCCTTCACCAGGGCATCTAAAGGAGAATATTTATATGTATCAGGCAATTGTAATTGACGATGAAAAATGGGTTGTAAAAAGTCTGATTGCTACCATCAAAAATCAGGACTATTTTGAAATCACTACTGAATTTTATGACGGCCTGTCCGGTCTTGAATATATCCGTATTCACCAGCCTGCACTTGCATTTGTGGATGTAAGGCTTCCCGGCATGGGTGGACTGGAAATTCTGCAGGCAGCTCACGCAGAAGGCTTGTCAACTCTTTTCATTATGATAAGTGGACATGCTGAATTTGCATATGCTCAGAAAGCAATGTTTCACAATGCGATCGGATACTGTCTGAAGCCATTTTCCCGAAGTGAGCTTATGGATTCCATGCAAAAGGCCTATCAGCTTCTTCAGGAGCAGGAGCAAAAAACAGAAAATCAAGAAGTTTCTTTAGAAGAACAGCCAAACATTTTTCATCCTCAGCATCTTGTTTCTTCTCACAAGTCTGTGCAGATGATGATTGATTATACAGAAAAGCATTATCAGGAAGATATTTCCATACAAAATCTTGCAGAATACTGCAGCATCAATCCTAATTATGCCAGTCAGATTTTTCGTCAGGAAACAGGAGGAACCTTTGTCAGCTATCTGACCAGTCTGAGGATTGAACATGCTGCATGGCTTCTTGCACACAGTGACCAGACCGTATTTGCCATTGCCACTCAGGTTGGCTACAGTGACTATTTTTATTTTGCAAAGGTGTTCAAAAAAGTAAAAGGATGTACACCTACCGCTTATCGAAAGGATTCTGAAGAACATGTGTGAGCTTATTTCTAAACAGTTATTGGGGATTTCCATTGCAGCCACTTTGATTTTCACAGCCACCGGCTGTGGTTCCTCTTCAACTACTACAAAAACCAGCCGTCAGGCACTTCCCGAATCCATCCAGAATCTGTCCTTTGATGAGCATTTAAATATCAGTGTTGGCTACTGGAATATTGAAGAGATGGAAAAAGCAACCGAACCAGATGCTATGACTCAATATATTGAAGATTTATTTAATATTACGCTGGAACCGATAGCAGTAACCTGGTCAAATTACAAAGAGCGTTATCAGATTTTAAGTGCTACCGGAAGCCTTCCTGATGTTTTTGCCACATTAACACTTTCTTCCAACGACAATAATGACTCCGCAACCTTTTCCGATTTTATCAATACCGGTGCCATCCGTGCTCTGCCGGAGGATCTGACAGACTATCCGCGCCTGAATGAGATTTTGGATTCTGTATCCTATACCCGATATACAGATGGCAAGTATTATGCCATTCCCCGTGTTTCCTTCCTGGATCCAGTTCTTGGTGCTACAGATGCTGCCATGCTGGTCCGCCGGGACTGGATGGATAACCTTGGAATCTCCGATCCGGAAAGCTTTCAGGATTTTGCAGACATGACGATTGCTTTTGCCAAAAATGATCCGGACGGAAATGGCATTGATGATACGCTTGGTTACAATGTTAATTCCATAAATGCACTTGGAAAATGGGTGATTCTTGGCATCGCTCCTGAATGCAATGTTTATTCCTGGACGGAAAATAACGGTTTTTATGTTCCTTCCTGGTCCACAGACGCATTCAAGCAAGTAGTAAAGGATTATCGCCTGCTGTACGAAGAGGGCGGTCTGGACCCTGATTTTTACACCAAATCCCCCTCTTCTGTTATGGACGACTTCGCAGCAGGACGGCTCGGTGCCCTGGAATATAAATCCTCCCCTTCTTCACTTATGGAATTAAAAAACAGATGGGATGCCTTGAATGATAAGTCCTTCGAGGACTGTGTGGATGTACTTCCTGTTTTTCCCGCACCAGACGGAATTCGGTACAGTAATTCCTCCAGCAGCTTCTGGTCGGAATCTTATATTTCCTCGGATGTAGACGATACAAAAGCAGAGCGCATTCTTGCTCTATTTGAATTTCTTCTTTCTGATGAAGGACAGGATTTCTGTCACTATGGATTAGAGGGAATTGATTATGAAAAAGATAAAGATGGAAATTATTCCTGTCTTCTGGATACAAAAGGAGAAAGCCTTACCACAGCTCTTGCCAGAAAATATCCATCTTCTATTTTGTTTTCCGGTATTGCAACCTGGGGCGGAAGCTGGAAAGATTTTGAAGTCAATGATATGAATACCCTCCGTTATGGAAAATTTGCAACTATTCTTGCTTCTGAATCAGCCAATTACTGCAAAGAACACACTACGCAGGTCAGCCGCCCTTATGCATTTATGAGCTATCCAAAAGAACCAACAGAGGAATTTAGCGCCTCCAATGCATTTAAACAATTTATAAGCTGTATTATCGGAAATGATGATGCCGTAGACATGTGGGAAAATGTGTTAAAGCAAATGCGATCTGACGGACTGGACGAATATATTCAAATGCAAAATGAAAATTTTGCCAAATCACAAAATTAATTTAAAAATCCCCACCTGAAGCTTTGCTTATACAGCAATAATTTCAGTGGGGATTTCGTATGGAAAAAATTAATTAATTTTCAAAACATAGGCACAGTCACAAGGTTTCTTTTCCGGTGCTTTTACATAAAGCCCGTCTTCTTTTCTGTAAAAAGCAAGCTCACCTTCATTTCCCAGCATAGTTACCTTCTTAATCTCGCCATCAAGAATACCGCCCTTACGAAGTGTACGGATACGGAACTCTCCATCCTCTGGCCAGCCAAATGCAATAGCATAAAGAGCATCGCCATGTGTGGTAAAGCGGAAGTCCTGAGCGGTAAGAGTATCACTATGCACGTCAACAGCATCCCCCTTATCAAGCTGCTCCTGGATTTTTTCCACATCATAATTGGCATCATCTACTGTAGTAGGACCTTCTGCTGCCATCTTAAATGGCCTTGTCTCATAAATTGCTTCACCGTTTAAGGCCAGCCAGTCTCCGATTTCTTCCAGAATACGCACTGCATCCGGATGGAAGGAACCATCCGCATATGGGCCTACATTTAATAGAAGGTTTCCATTCTTGGATACAATATCGCAAAGCTGATGAATGATCCTCTCTGCTGATTTATATTTCGGATTTTGTACCATACACCAGGTAATATTATCCTCCAGACGGTCGTCAGACTGCCATGGGAAGTCCTTGGGGGAAGAAAATCTTCCGCACTCAATATCATAAACGCCGATATCCTTAGGATAATCCTCCTGTTTATATGTAATGATTCCGTCCTTAATTCCTCTGGTGTTGTAATAATATTCGGCTACATCATAACGGTAATCTTCCTGGATAATGCAGGTACGGCTGTCAAAATACACCTCATCCGGCTCATACTTGTCGATAACCTCCAACACCTTATCCCGCCAGCTTTTGCAAAATGCTTCATCCGGATAGCGATAAGGAATATAGCGATTTGTCTCAAGAGGCAGTGCAGGACCGTAATATTTTTCGTTTTCCGGAATATACACATCCGCCTCATTATCCGTTGACATAAACCATCCCCACAGCCACTGATGGTGAAAGGTTGCCACTGTACGAATTCCCTGCTTGCGAAAGGCCTCTGTGCATTCTCCCACAATATCACGGTGAGGGCCATAATTCATACTATTAATTGGATTAACTGCGCTGTCCCACATGGAAAAATTATCTGCATGCTCACTAACTGCACCGGCATATTTTGCACCGGAACGCTTTACAAGAGAAGCCCACTGATCCGGATCAAATTTTTCTCCTTTGAGCATATCATAAAAGTCCTTATAGCCAAAGTCATGAAGACTTCCATAGGTTTTCTCATGATACTGGTTCTGCTCCAGGCCTTTGCAGTACATATTTCTGGAATACCACTCGTTTTGATATGCCGGAACGCTATATGGTCCCCAGTGAAAAAATAATCCAAACTTTGCATCTCGAAACCACTTTGGTGCTTCTCTTTTTACATTGTTCCAATTGACCTCTCTCATGTTTTCCAATACTCCATTCTGCCCGCAGGCGTTTTTTGTTGCACTGCCATGGGCAGGCTGAATTTATTACAATTTTATTGCCCTCTTATAGAAAGACAGAAGCGGCAAAAAGGTCACTTCGTCCACTGGTGGCTGTTTAACCGGATCTGCCTGCCATACAAAGGAAAGCTCTGCTTCATCCTCCACTTCTCGTGCCAATTCCAAATAAAGATGATTTTTGTTCTCTCTGTTTCCGCGAATATGAAGGATCTCCACCTCGCCCTCGCTGTCTGTCAAAGTAAATCCGCTGTCTTTTCCCACTGCTGAGTAAACCAGGAAGCAATTCTTAACATGATCGCAGGTAAGCTTCAGCCAGATTCCGCTTCCCTCCAGCTGGAAGCTCTTTCTTTCCGCTTCGTCTGCTCTCTCAACCTTTACAAGCTCAGGCGGCTGATACTCTTCTTTTCCATTTAACACATGGGCACATTGCTTCGCCAGCTTTTCTCCAAGCGCTACATTAGCCTGTGCTGTATTGTGGATTCCATCGCAAAGGCTTAAATTGGAAGTTGTCAAAACAGAAACTCCCGGTATCTCCTTGGCAGCTCTTGCCTGAGCATCACGCACCATTCCCCAGCACTCGTCATTGATTCCATTGATCTGTCTGTTCAGCTGCATGGTAAAAAACGGGATCTCATATCCCAGTTCTTTTCTGGTTGCTTCCACGTACTCCCTAAAATGCTCCAGATATTTTTCTGCCGGTCCCGGATTGGTATCTGAGCAGCCCTGATACCAAAGCACTCCTGCATATCTTCCCCCGGTCTGATGAATCTTGTCCAACATATTTAAGTACAAATCTCCGTCCTTTGGATTCCATCTTTCCATAGGAGAACCGCCAAGAGAGGTCTGAATCAATCCCACAGGCATTCCCGTCATTTTCCCATAAGTCTTTCCAAACGCAAGATAAGGAGATACTCCCGGCACACCCATCTCTTCATTGGCCAGAGATCCGGCAAAAGTGCTTTCATTCATAGGGTGGCTTGCAATATCCCACTTGCTTCTGTTACGATACAAATGCACATCCATACTAGGTGGGTCAATGCAAAAATCCCTGCTGTATCCCGCTGAATTAGATTGACCTGCAATAATAAACAGGTTTCCTACTCCCAGATGGAGCACACAATCTCCACGATAGAGCCATGTAAGATCCGGAACAGTGCTCTTTGTTTCCAGGCTGGTGTCAATCCTGTAAGGTCCCCCGGCCGGAATCTCCAGTGTCACCTCAAATTCCCCCTGAAATTTCTCATTACATGTAAAATGATCTGCATTTGTCCAGGGAATCACCGTCATATTGTCATCCTCACGCATAACTCTCACAACCGGAGTAACCCTTTCAACACCCACTTCAATTGCTGCCGGATGAACCTGAAAGTTTCCCTTTAAAGCCACAGATGCCTTACCATTCTCCTGCTGCAAAATTTCCCAATCTGCCGGAGCCTTCGTTAACGTAATTCCATGCATTTTATTACCCTCTCTTTCTGGCTGCATAATCTATTTAAACACATACACTGCTTACTTTAATACCTGACTAAAGCACAAATTTCATGCTCGTCTTATTTTTCATTATAAAGTCTTTTCAAATTCATTGGTATATTCATTTTTCAGACCATTATGTAAATTTTTCAGATATATGAAACTGCCTGCACCTCTTACAAGTAGTCTGGAACCAGGATTTTATGAATATAGGACAAGCCTCATGAACACTGTCCTGACCTTTTATAGGCCAGCTTGTTCATGGGGCTTGCATATAGGAGACGGACTAAACCATCTTAAATACAAATTGTTATTTGTTTGTAATCACGGAAGCCACAGCCTTCTTCCATCCGGCATACTTCTGTGCCCGTTTCTTTGCATCCATATCCGGCTTATAAGAAACCCGGTTCAATTTTCCGAAGATACTGTCATCCCAGACACCAAGCTGCAATCCTGCCGCATATGCCGGTCCAATTGCAGAAAGCTCCTCTGAATCCGGAACCAGTACCCCGGCATCTGCGATATTACTCTGAAACTGCATTAAGTAATCATTTCTGGTAGGACCGCCATCTACGCGAAGCTCCTTCACCGGAACACCTGCGTCCTCGGCCATTGCCTGTACAACATCTGTAATCTGATAAGCAATACACTCAAGTGCAGCTCTCACAAACTCAGCCTTACGGGTGGTACGGCTCATTCCTACAACAGATGCTCTTGCCTCGCTATCCCAGTAGGGCGCACCAAGACCACTAAATGCCGGAACCAGATACAGGCTATCCTCCTGAATTGCAGCCTTCGCCAATGGACCAGTCTCCCCAGGTGAAGCAATAATCTGCAGATCATCCTTCAGCCAGGTAATAACAGCACCTGTATAATTCAGGTTGCCCTCAAGCACATAGTTCACCTTGCCGCCGATTTTCCATGCCAGAGAAGTAACAACCCCGTGTGTACTCAGAATCGGCTTCTCACCGATGTTCATCATGATAGAAGAACCGGTACCATAGGTAGACTTGATCATGCCAGGCTGCAAACATCCCTGTCCAAATAAAGATCCATGAGAATCACCCAGTACACCGTGAATCGGAATTTTGTGAGGAAGCAATCCCTCAAAATCAGTTTCTCCAAAACAAGCGTCAGAATCTGTCACCTCGGCCATATTCGCCGGATCAATGCCAAACAGCTTACAGATCTCAGCATCCCACTTCAGATCAAAAATATTAAACAGCTGGGTCCTGGAAGCATTGGAATAATCTGTTCTGTACTCCTTACCCTCTGTCAGCTTAAACACCAGCCAGCTGTCAATAGTACCATGACAGATTTCGTGGCGTTCTGCTGCCTCCTTTGCACCTTCTTCATTTTCCAGAAGCCATGCAATTTTAGAAGCCGGGAAATATGGAGAAAGATTCATTCCTGTTTTCTGGCGGATCACCTCGGCCGCACCGGCAGCCTCCACACGGGCACATACATCTACTGCACGGGCACACTGCCATACAACTGCATTTCCATAAGGCTTACCTGTAATACGGTTCCATGCAAGGGAAGTTTCACGCTGGTTGCTGATGCCAAGACCAACCACACATTCTTTTTCAACACCCTCAAGCAGTTCCCGTACAACCTCAAGTACATTGCTGTAAATCTCCTCCGGATCATGGGAAACCCATCCCTTCTCATTGATGATCTGCTTATGCGGACGGTCTGTGCGGCGCATAATACTGCCAGTCTCATCAAAGAGAAGAGCCTTGGTACCCTGCGTACTCTGATCAATACTTATGATATATTTTGCCATTTTGCTATCCTCTTTTTTCTAAAATACAACGACAGGCGTGCCTGACCAGGTACCCCTGCTGTCCTCGCACCTTACGATGCATGCACAGCCTTTGGATACCCTGGATCTGCATTTCTGCAGTCTGTCAGTCACGCCTGAGCCTGTTCATTATTTATCTGTAAAATCTTTCAGGAAAAATCCCGGCTCTTATTTCAGAGCTTCAACTGCCTTCTTGGCAATTCCCTCAGCATTTAATCCATAATAATCAAATACTTCCTGTGAGGTTCCTGTGATAACCGGAGCATCCGGAAGAGCCATGTTCAGCACTTTTCTCGGGCACTCTGCACCAACAACCTGTGCAACCATAGAGCCAAGTCCGCCAAACGGTGCATGCTCCTCAACTGTGATAACAGCCTTTACATTCTTGGCAGCCTTCACAACGCCCTCAGCATCCAGAGGCTTCACGCAGTACATATCCAGTACAGTTGCGGAAATTCCCTGAGTCTCCAGTAATTTGGCAGCCTCGAAAGCCGGGCGAACCATCTCGCCGCATGCGATGATCGCAACATCTGTTCCCTCTTTCAGAACAGTAGCCTTGTCCATTTCAAATGGACAGTTATCCTCTGTATAAATATCCTCAACCGGATTTCTTCCTACACGGATATAAGAAGGCTTCTCATCCTTTAACAGGGCCTCAATCAGATGTTTTGTCTGATGACGGTCACTTGGAAGATATACTCGCATATTTGGAATTGCAGCCATAGCAGCAATGTCCTGTGCAGAATGATGGCTCATTCCAAGCGCACCATAGCTTACACCGCCACTGATACCGATCAGGGTAACATTGGTGTTGGAGTATGCAACATCAATCTTAGCCTGCTCATAGCTTCTTGTTGATAAAAAGCAAGCCGGGGAGCATGCGAAAGGTTTCTTGCCGCATTTTGCAAGACCTGCTGAAATACTTACCAGGTTCTGCTCCGCAATACCTGTCTCAACAAACTGTTCCGGGAAATTATCTGCAAATGGTGTCATAGATGCAGAGCCTCTGGAATCACTGCAAAGCACCATAATATCTTTATCGTCTTTCGCCTTATCCATCAATACTTCACAAATTGCCTGTCTGTTTGGAATCTTATTCATGAAGAGCGGCCTCCTTTCTTGCTGCAAAATCCGCAATGATCTGATCATATTCTTCCGGGGTCGGAACCTTGTGATGCCAGTTTGCTTTGTTTTCCATTACAGAAGATCCACATCCCTTTACAGTATTGGCGATCACTGCCGTTGGTTTTCCTTTTACTGTTTTTGCTTCCTCAAAAGCTGCATTTAACTGGTCAATATCATTTCCGTCTTTTACATCAATTACATGCCATCCAAAGGAACGGATACGTTCATGAAGATCGTCATGTCCCATAACATCCTCTGTATTTCCGGAAATCTGAAGACGGTTACGGTCAATTACTGCGCAAAGGTTGTCCAGCTTGTATTGATGTCCTGCCATGAAGCCTTCCCATACAGAGCCTTCAGCTAACTCACCGTCACCCATTACTGTATAAACACGATAATCTCTGTTATCTTTTTTGCCTGCGAGAGCCATGCCCACACAAACCGGAAGTCCATGTCCGAGAGATCCGGAATTCATTTCGATTCCGGGAAGCTTATTGTTCGGATGTCCGATATATTTAGAACCAAATTTAGAGAAGTTTGCTTTGATATCATCCAGATCCAGAAAGCCTCTTGCTGCAAGTACTGCATAATACGCTTCTACAGAATGACCCTTGCTGAGTACAAAGCGGTCGCGATCCGGGTCATCAAGTCTTTCCGGAGAAACATTCATCTGACAGAAATACAGGCTGATCAGAGTATCGATCACGCTCATATCACCACCGATATGACCGCCCTTTCCGGCAACGATAATGTCTACAGTATCTTTTCTTAAGTCAAAAGATTTTGCCTTTAAATTTTCCATTCTCATTCACCTCTTAAATATGCTTTCACATCTTCTTCAATAGGATCATATAAATCAGGAGTGATGCCCATATATTTGCATGCCTCGTAAAGTACCGGAACTACATCCTTATGGATACCTACGCAGTGATGGATATATGGTCCCTCTACGATCTTAGCTTCCAGACGTTTGATATTCTCCACTTCAACCCACAGGTAAGTACCCATTCCTTTCGGTCCGTCAACGCCTTTGGCTTTTCCAAGAAGCATGGAGTATTCTCCGTTATCACCATCAAAACGTGCCAGAGTAACTTCTCCATGTTTTGCTTCTGCTGTAATGCTTCCCGGATGGCTGAATGCCAACGGATAAGTAAGCTTCGGTGTTTCTCTTGCAACAGAAATCGGCCATGGTCCGCAATGCTGAAGAAGCTCGCCGTTCTCAATATCAGGATGACGGATAGTCCAGTCTGCAAAGAAGCTTCTGGTATCGTCAAGTGCTGCTGCCTCAACAAGAAGAGCTGTAATTGCTCCGTGAATGTCAGTCTCACATACAACCGGAATTCCCTCTTCGTTCAAAAGAGCATTTGCTGCACATGGCATAATTCCGATTTCACTCTGCAGCTGGTTCCAGCACTGGATTGCAGCTGCCTGGCAGCCATATTTCTTAATGAGATTTCCCATCGCAACCTTAAGAGCAGCTACGTTCTCAAGCTCATTGTCTTTTACGCAGATTTCCATGTTTGCACGGCAATACTCAACAACCTTTGCAACCTCAGTTCCCTCTGCTTTCGCTTTCTTCATCTCATCTGTAAGCTCAGGCATTGGGATAGGAGTCAGCTGAATGTTGAATTTTTCAAGAAGCTCACCCTCATTGCACATGGTTGACCAAAACTCATATGGTCTTGTGGAAATCTGAAGAATTCTCATGTTGCGGAAGGTTTTTACTACGTTACAGACAGCCATGAAATCGCGAAGGCCTCTCTCGAATACAGGATCGTTCAGTCTGCAGTTTGTCATATAAGTAAATGGAACACGGAATCTTCTAAGTACTTTACCTGTTGCAAAAAGTCCGCACTGGGTGTCACGAAGACGAACGCCGTTCTCATCTGGTCTCTCATCAAGAGGTCCCCACAGAAGAACCGGTACGTTTAATTCCTTTGCAAGTCTTGCACACTCGAACTCAGTTCCGAAGTTGCAATGAGGAAGGAAAAGTCCGTCGATTTTTTCTTTTTTGAATTTCTCTGCAATTTTGATGCGGCCCGCTTCGTCATAAAGAAGACCTTCTTCATTTACATCTGTGATATCTACAAAATCAATTCCTAACTCTCTTAATCTGTCTGCAGTAAGTCCACGATACTTAACTGCGTCCGGTGCACTGAAAATGCTTCTTCTGGTTGGCGCGTAGCCGATTTTAATCTTTGCCATTTTTTGCATTCCTCCTTATAATTTTAATTTTTTACATATACTTTTTACTGATTTTGTTTTGTCCGATTTCAGGAAAGCTTCAAATTATCTCACAACTTTCGTTATTTTTTTATATCGTATTTGCTTTTCCTTATGGCTCTAGTATATGTCTCCTTCAACTTTATTCCAATAAAAAATAAAGTTTTTTCAACTTTATTTTTACTTTATTTCTGGCAAATATATTGTTTATTTTTCAATTAAGAAGTACAATATATACAACATAAGAAACTTTATCCGGGAGGTGACGAAAATGCCCATTACTGCAAAAGAACTGGCCAAAAAGCTGAAGCTTTCACAGACTGCTGTCTCCATGGCACTGAACAATAAGCCTGGCGTCAGCACCGAAACCCGCCGCATGGTAGTAGAAGCCGCAGAGAAATACGGCTATGACTTTACCAGGCTTTCTTTAAAGAAAAATAAAGTCGGAAGCATCTATGCAGTCAGCTACCGTTCCCATAATGCCATCATGTCCTATTCCCCTATTTTTGACGCAATGGTTGAGGGCATGGAGTCCATGGTGCAAAAAGGCAACTACAAGCTGAAGGTCATCACCTTCTATGAGAAAAGGGACAACCTGGAGCATTATCTGGAAGATCTTCGAACTACAGATTGTGTGGGGATCATTTTATTTGGTACAGAAATGCGTGAAGAAATGGTTCGGCCGTTTTTAAAGCTTCCTTTCCCGGTAGTAATTCTGGATGCTTACTTTGAAAATCTGAACTGCAATTATGTAGTCCCAAACAACCGCCAGGGAGCGTACCTGGCCACAGATTACCTGATCAGCCGCAGAATGAAACAGCCTGGATATCTGCAGTCTGCATATCCTCTTCGTAACTTTTCTGAAAGACTTGAGGGCTTTTATCATGCAGTCCATGCCAATGGAATGTCTCGTTCCCGCTGCATTATCCACCAGCTTTCCCCGTCTATTGATGGTGCAATGGCAGACATGCTGGCTGTGATCGACCGCGGCGATGCCCTGGCAGACTGCTATTTCGCAGATAATGACCTGATTGCAATCGGCACCATCAAGGCTCTGCGCCTGCGGGGCTACAAGATTCCGGAACAAATTGCAGTAGTTGGCTTTGACAATGTTTCCGAAGGACGCATTATTGATCCTGCGCTTACTACCATCAGCGTCCCCAGGCATTATATGGGACAGGTTGCGGCCAGAGAATTGCTCTCCCAAATTGAAGAGCCAAGACAGCACACCTGCAAAATCGAGGTTTCTGCAAATCTGGTTAAACGATTTTCGGTATAATGCCTTATTTTTCAAATAATTCTGGAATCTAAAGATATTTTCCCCTTCCTATATTAGGTTCCTGATATTTTGACCCGGATATCTTCAATTTATACTGACAAATCTTTACAGATATGGTATACTTACAATAAAAATCGGGAGGGGCATTTATATGGATGAGAAAGTATTAAAGTTTTTCAAGAAATATAATATCCATATTAATGATATCAAATATTTGCTTAGACAGAATAATAAGACTTGTATCTATACAACTGACGAACGTGTAATAAAAACTTTTATCACAGTGAAGGACCTGTTCAAGGAGCTTAGACCTTATAACTATATTTGCATCAATAAGGGAACTGTAGTTGCCAAAGAACAGATTAAATACATAGAAAACTGTACCTATCACATGCTGGACGGCACCTGTCTGGAAGGTCGTAAACGTGGTGCCGCCAGCCATAAACAGCTAAACAAAGCTTTGCGTCATGAGCTTTCCAAAATTACATCCACCGATATCTGTACACGTTTCTCCGTATTGGATAACATGCCCCTTGCCTTTTGCGTGATCGAGCTTATTTTCAACGAAAACGGAGCCGGAATTGATTTCGTGTTCCGGTATTGTAACAAAGAACTGCTCTTTCTGGAAAAGAAAATGCCGGAAGAAGTGCTGGGGCATTCTCTCTATCAGGTATTTCCCCAAAATGATAAAAAGCTTCTGGCCGCTTATACCGATGTTGCAGTAAACGGTAAAAGCTATCACCTTCAGACATATAGTACCCGGCTTCAAAAACAGCTTATTCTCAAGTGCTTCCAGCCTGTGGAGAATTTTTGCGCATGTATTTTGGTTCCGGCTGATGATTTTTTGAAATAGCAGGCAAAGGGGCTGTCTATTTCCCGACAGCCCCTTATATAGTTATGCTACTTGAAAATGGATTATTATGTTCTAATTACTTTTTCTCTATTACCGTTATTCAATTCTATACTAAAACTCCAATCGAATCTGTCTGTCAAGTCTACAGTTCTTTCAGAACCACTCCGATATCTTCATTCATGCAGACAGACTTTCTCCTTATTTCTTCCGGCGCATATGCTTCACCCTGGTTCAGACACACATAAAATGCATGTTGAAATGTGCTTGTCATCTGCCAAAACGGATATTTTATAATACCAGGAGTATTATATCCTACCCCAAGTTCAAGGAACACTATTTTCTGCTTTTTATGATCCTGTATAAATTTCTCGTACTTTTCTGCTGCCCGGTGCCATCCGTTATCTTCAACAAATGTCTGATCCGATCTAAGATTCATACTCATTGGCTTACCACAACGCGGGCAATATGGAATCAGCCCCGCCGGAACCGTAAGCTTTATTTCTCCGTCTTCCGGTTTTTGCAGTTCCCCGTCTTTTATCTGAAATCCCTGACTCAGCACCATTTTTTTAATCTTGTCTTCATTGTCATAGGTTTCCTTATGGCAAGGCTCACTACATTGAAACAACCCATAATCGCCCTGTGTATAAAATATTCTGTTTTTATCAAAGCCGGCCTTCTGGAAACAATGATCCACATTTGTTGTCAGAACAAAATAATCCTTCTCTTTCACCAGATCATACAGGTTCTGATATACTGGTCTGGGAGCATTCATATAACGGTTGATATAGATATACCTGCACCAGTATCCCCAGTGCTTTTCCAATGTTTTATATGGGTAGAAGCCTCCTGCATACATATCGGAAAATCCATATTTCTTTCTGAAATCCGAAAAATATTTTTCAAATCTTTCACCGTTATACACAAAGCCGGCTGATGTGGAAAATCCCGCACCAGCCCCTATTACAACAGCATCTGCTTCCCCAATTTTTTCTTTTATCTGTAAGATCTTATCCGAGTAACTGTTTGTAGAGTCGTTCATCTTCCTCTTTAAAAACATTAAATATCACCTTTATCTTTGATTTTGTCTTTTCTTTATATTGCTTTACTGTCTGCACTGCAAGCTCAGCAGCTCTTTTATTTGGGAACATAAACACCCCCGTTGAAATGCAGCAAAAAGCAATACTCTTTACCTCATTCTCATCAGCTATCCTAAGACACGATTCATAGCAGGATATCAGTAAATGCTCATGTTCCTTTGTCAGCTTTCCCTGTACGATTGGACCAACTGTATGAATCACATGATCACAGAGCAAATTGAATGCCGGAGTAATTTTTGCCTGACCTGTCGGTTCTTCGTGTCCCTGTTTCATCATCATATCATTACAATAATTCCGAAGCTGAATTCCTGCATAAGTATGTATACAATTATCAATACAGTTATGACAGGGATGATAGCATCCTGTCATACCGCTGTTTGCCGCATTTACAATTGCCCCCACCTTAAGCCTTGTAATATCACCCTTCCAGATAGAAAGATCAGGTTGAACCTCCCTGATATCTGCCAATGTAACAATCCCTTTCTTCTCATTTTCTTCCGAAAGGTATGCATCCTGAATCTGCAAAAATGCATGATCCATTTTCCCTGGCATTCTTATATTCATAAGCGATCTGAGCAGCATTTTCTGCTCACTTGTGTCTGTTGGGATCTGCATGTTCTCATACTCTGGTCGCTCTTTCAATAATCCTTTAATTAAATATTTTCTTCTGTCATCCTGATTCATTTCCTGATCACCGCTTTCACCGGACAGTTTTCATAACAGTTTCCACAGTGCAGACAGTGCTCCTGCCGGATAACAAAAGGTGTTCCCTTCTCAATACATTTCTGTGGACAATGTCTCATACATTTCCCGCAGCCGATACAGGATTCCGTTATGTAATATCCCTTTTCTTTTACACTTATATCTCCCAGAATATATGTCTCCCGGAAAATTGGATTTACGCCAAGATTAAAATACTCCACTTCCGCCTTATCAATACAGAAAATAATTCCGATTTCTCTTGTATCCCCTGGATATACATTAGCAAGATATGGCTGCTCTTCAAAAATAATGTCCATCCATTTTTTCTGTTCATTCTCTGCTGCTGCGTAAGCCTTTCCAGACAACCGAATCATTTCTTTGTATTTGGTATAAGCAAGAATCTGAACCCTGCCATCTTCCATTAATTCTTTACAAAAATTTTTACCTCTGGCGGTGAAAAAATAGAGTGCATCCGGCTCATAATGAATCGCGCTGATATTCCGTATCTGTGGTGCTCCTTCACTGTCCACTGTTGCAAATGCAAGCACTCCCACCAATTTCATTTTTTTCAGACATGTTGCTAAATCCATCTTAATCTCCATTCCGCCGCCTTCGGCTGGCGGCACAAATAGTAATGAAAGTGTTTCAACTCTCTACATTGTGCTGTAAAA
>NZ_JAOQJM010000023.1:0-35924 GCF_025566865.1 Blautia acetigignens | reverse complement strand
TTTTCAGTATTTCAGAAGCAATTCCTTGCGACAGCTTGTTTAATATACCACTGCCGCAAGGAGAAGTCAAGCACTTTTTACAAATAATTGCAGATTTTTTTGTTTACTATTATCTTGCATCTGAAACAGCGCTGTAATACATTATAAGAAAGTATTTTTATGGAGGCGATTATGTACCATCCACAATCCCCAGAATTAAAAGAAGCCAGCCCACACGGGACCCAGTCCTTTCCCTGCGCATTTTATCAGACGCAAATGAGCGGTCATGGGTTTATGGTAAAACATCACTGGCATAAAGAAGCTGAGATTCTGTATTTTCCAGGCGGGAATTTCAGAATGGAAATTAATATGGAAGCTTTTGATATCCGATCGGAATGCTTCTATTTTATTAACCCTGGTGAACTGCACAGCGTTCGGGCTGCTTCTACAGAAGTCGTGCAGGAATATGCAGTGGTCTTTCACCCGGAGCTGCTTTGCTCCCCTTTTTATGATACGGTTCAGTCCCAGCTCATCCAGCCGCTGCAAAACGGACAGCTGCATTTTCCAAGATCCATTGAAAAAGAACATCCAGCTTTTCCCCGGCTGCGGACCATATTTCTGAATATTGCAGAAGCTTTTTCCCACTGCTCTTCGCCCGAAACTCTGACAACGGAAACGGAGCATTTTCACCTCACATCCCTGCGTGCCTCCGGAACGGTGTCGGTGGAGCTTGCAGACCAGCTGACGATCAAGGCTTCCCTTCTGCAATTTTTCGCTCTTATGTCCAGATACCAGCTTTTTTCCCGGACAGAAAAAACGGATGACCACAGAGTGGAAACGATCAAGACGGCGATTACCTACATCCGGGAGCATTACCAGGAGAAAATATACATCCGTGACCTGGCTTCCCTGATCGGGCTTAACGAGCAGTACTTCTGCCGTTTTTTCAAAAAAGCCATCGGGCTGTCGCCAGTGGAATATCTGAATGAGTACCGGATTCGGCAGGCAGTGCGGCTTTTGAAGGACAGCTCGCTTCCGGTTACGGAGGTCTGCCTGGACTGCGGATATAATAACATGGGAAATTTTCTCCGGGAATTCCGCAGATACACAGGTACTACGCCGCTGCAGTACCGAAAACGCAGCCAGACTCCTGAGCATATAAATGTATAGTGCTGTTCTGCTTTCCTCCTCAAATTGCATTTATGAAACGCCCAGTTTTAAAATGTCAAAATTTCGTATTTTTTTATCATATTAAGGGAAGTTTTTTCAAATATATGTATGTATAATGTACTCATAACAAAGACGCGAACTACACTTTTTTACAGGAGGATATACATATGGAAAGAAAATGGTGGCAGGATAAGGTTGCCTATCAGATTTACCCGAAGAGCTTTTACGATACAAACGGTGACGGAATCGGCGATCTGCCGGGAATTATAGAGAAGTTGGATTACCTGAAGGATCTTGGCGTAGATATCATCTGGCTTTCCCCGTGCTATCGCTCTCCGCTGGCAGACCAGGGCTACGATATTTCCGATTATTATGACATTGACCCCCGCTTTGGCACCATGGAAGATATGGACTGCCTGATTGCAGAAGCTAAGAAGCGCGGCATGTACATTCTGATGGATCTGGTTGTAAACCACTGCTCCGACGAACACGAATGGTTCAAAAAAGCCTGCCAGGATCCAGATGGAAAATACGGAAACTTCTTTTATTTAAGGGACAAAAAAGAAGACGAGCTTCCAACCAACTGGCGCTCTTATTTCGGCGGCCCTGTGTGGGAGGATCTTCCGGGAACCAACAAGCAGTATCTTCATGTTTTCCACAAGAAACAGCCAGACCTGAACTGGGAAAATCCGGAACTTCGTGAAGAGGTTTACAAGAACATCAACTGGTGGCTGGACAAGGGCCTGGGCGGTTTCCGAATTGATGCGATCATTAATATTAAGAAAGCTCTTCCCATGCATAATTACGAGCCAGACCGCGAGGACGGACTTTGCTATATTGGAAAAATGCTGGAAGAAGCGACTGGAATCGGGGAATTCCTTGGAGAAATGCGGGACCGCACCTTTAAGCCACACGATGCTTTTTCCGTAGGCGAAGTTTTCAACGCAAAGGACGAGGAGCTTCCGGATTTCATTGGGGATAATGGATATTTCTCTTCCATGTTTGATTTCAATGAAACGATTTTCGGCGGATCGGAAAAGGGCTGGTATGACTGTAAGGAAATTACACCGGACGATTACAAGCGCTGCTGTTTTGAGACACAGGCAAAAATGGGGAATTTCGGATTTGTTTCCAATATTATTGAAAATCATGACGAGCCTCGTGGTGTGAGCCACTATATTCCAGAGGGAGACTGCTGCAATACCAGCAAAAAGATGCTGGCAGCATTGAATTTTATGCTCCGCGGACTGCCGTTTATTTATCAAGGCCAGGAGCTTGGCATGGAAAATGTGCCGTTTAAATCCATTGATGAGGTGGATGATATTTCTACTTTGGATGAGTATAAGGTTGCACTGGATGCGGGACTTGCTCCTGATGCAGCATTGAAGGCAGTTGCACGCCGCAGCAGGGATAATGCGCGGACACCTATGCAGTGGTCAGATGGGAAAAACGCTGGATTTACCACTGGCACTCCATGGCTTCGGGTGAATCCCAACTATACTGCCATTAACGTGGAAAAAGAAGCGCAGAATCCGGACTCTGTACTGAATTTCTATAAGAAACTGATTGCACTTCGCAAGGATCCGGAATATAAGGAGACAGTTGTGTACGGTGCTTTGGAGCCATTTATGAAGGAGCGCCACAATCTGATGGCTTACTACCGTAAGTGGGATAAGACGCTTCTGGTAGTTGGAAATTATCAGTGGGATGAGCAGGAAATTGAGCTTCCAGGCGCATGCAAAAAAGTGCTGATCAATAATTATCCAGATGTAGTTATAGATGGAAATAAGATTAAGCTGCATGGATATCAGGTGCTGGTTCTGGAATTGGCAGCATAATAAAAAGGACTGCCCTCGCCGAATCGATTTTTCTTTCTCAGGTAAATCGACTCTGCGGGGCAGTTTTTGATTATTTGGAAAATTCGGGCAAAGGGGTTATTCCTTTTGGGAAGTATTTCTTTCCTGCTCCATCTCCCACTCTTCTTTGCGTATCTGCGCTACAATCCCTCGAACTCCGACCACAACAGCAAGACTAACGGCAAAAATAATCACTGTATAAATTTTTTCACCGAAATTCAAATCTTTTATGTAAGACAGACCACCGCTGACCACAAAATTGACTGACATAATTACCAGAAACATCACGGCACCGATGATCCGTTCCAGCATTACATTTGATGTGCGGAATTTCCTTGCCGGCAATTTTTTATCCAGATAACTCACGCAGAAGATCAGTACCAACGCCAGGAGCCAACAGGTAATGCTGATATAATGAATCAGTGGAAGTCCGCTGATTTTTCTAACAATAAAGGGAAAATCTACCAGGACAAATATTGTCAGGTTAAGGATATACAGCACCACCTGCAGTCCCATAAGCTGTCCAGTGCTAACAGAGTCCATGAGCATTTTCTCCGTCTCTTTCTGGTACTGCTCCGGCTCTAAATGCTTCCCTGCCAGAAGCTCGCTGACAGAAATGTCCAGTTCTTTGCAGAGGGGCTCCATAAGGCTCACATCTGGAAAGGAGCGGCCCGTCTCCCACTTGGAAACGGCGCGGTCCGTTACATTTAATTTTTCACCCAGCTGCTTTTGGGTTAGTTTTTTCTCTTTGCGGCATGCGGCGATGAATGTGCCTATTTCATTTTTTGTTATGTCGGTCATGATGTGCCTCCTTGTGATGGTTCTTTCTTCTAGTACATCGTTTCGTAAATAACTATACCAATCGCGTAGGATGTGGATTCGAGTGTGCAGGTATAAAAACGCAGGCGTAGCGGGCTACGCTGAGGCTTTTATACCTGGGCAATCGGATTCACAGGCAAGTGAGTGGTATAGTTATTTCGAAAACGATGTACTAGTAAGAACCTTGCCGCGATCAAGACAGCCGTAGGAATCTGGCTGATTTGTTATCTTGATTATGCCATAAATCAGGGAATTCGTCACCCTACCGATGGTTGATTGCGGTAAAATTGCGGAATTTTTTATCTTACAAACAATTTATTGACAAATTTTCCCATTATTACTATAATGACAAAAGAACAGGGGAGCTTGTAAACAGGCTGAGAGGAAATTATGAATTTCGACCCTTTACCTGATGCGGATAATGCCGCCGTAGGAAGTCATAATGATTTTTTTCGGAGACACCAGAACGCGGGTGTCTCTTTTTTATTTTGAAAGTCCTGGACGGCAACCATGAGTGAGCCATGCCTGCATGAGCGAATTCATGGATATCGGACAGGCTAGACCGTATGAGTAAGTAGGGCAATAGCCCAGATTACGAATACGGGCGGCAACTATGGGAGCGTCGCAGACGCGTAATAGCTGACTTTCAAATGTCTGCGCAGCAGACATTTCCTTATAGAGGCAGCAATGCAGCGTTCGGCTGGGGGCACCACTTTCGGACGCTATATAAAATTAATGCATAAATAACACCAGAGCCTGTCCGGTATTTTGCCAGGCAGGACAAGAGAAAGGATGAGACATTATGAGAACAGCATTAACAATCGCTGGAAGTGACTCCAGCGGAGGCGCCGGTATCCAGGCTGATATCAAGACAATGATCAGCAATGGAGTATATGCTATGAGTGCGATCACTGCACTTACGGCACAGAATACTACCGGTGTGACAGCAATCATGGAAGCAACGCCAGAATTTCTGGCAGAACAGCTGGATAATATTTTCACAGATATTTATCCTGACGCAGTGAAGATCGGAATGGTATCTTCCAGCGCATTGATTGAAACGATTGCGAAGAAGCTCCATCAGTATGATGCCAAAAACATCGTTGTGGATCCAGTTATGGTAGCCACCAGCGGAGCCAAGCTGATCAACGACGAGGCAATTGATGCTCTGAAAAGCCAGCTTCTTCCTATGGCGACAGTCCTCACACCGAATATTCCGGAGGCTGAGGTTCTTTCCGGAATGAAAATAGAGACAGCCGACGATATGATCAAGGCCGCTGCTGCCATCGGAGACAAATATCACTGCGCAGTGCTTTGCAAGGGTGGGCATCAGTTGAACGATGCCAACGACCTTCTGTGGCGCGGCGGCGGTTACAAATGGTTCCAAGGAAAACGGATCAACAATCCCAACACGCACGGAACCGGCTGCACTTTGTCCAGTGCCATTGCTTCTAATCTGGCAAAGGGATTTGACCTGGATACTTCTGTGGAACGTGCCAAGAAATATATTTCCGGTGCTCTGGCTGCCATGCTGGATCTGGGAAAAGGCAGCGGACCTATGAATCATGGATTTGCAATTCAAAATGAATTTACATTAGCCAAGGAGGACAACTAACATGACCGAAAAACGTACCTCCATCTTCGAAAACGGCCTGATCTGGTTCGGCGCAGGTGTTTCCCTGGCGGAAATCCTTACTGGAACTTATTTTGCCCCACTTGGCTTCCAAAAAGGGCTTCTTGCTATTATTATTGGACACATTATCGGCTGCACCATGCTTTTCCTGGCCGGTGTAATCGGCGGAAAAACACGCCGCAGTGCTATGGAAACTGTAAAAATGAGCTTCGGGGAAAAGGGCGGAATCTTCTTTTCCTTCCTGAATGTGCTTCAATTGGTGGGCTGGACTGCCATTATGATCTATGACGGCGCGCTGGCAGCTGACGGTGTACTTCATACAGGCAGCTGGGTATGGTGTCTGGTTATTGGCGCACTGATCGTGCTGTGGATTTTTATCGGTATCACCAACCTGGGAAAAATCAACACCATCGCAATGGCGGCTCTGTTTATTCTCACACTGGTGCTTTGCAAGCTGATCTTTTTTGATGGCGGCACAGCACTTGCCATTGGAGAAGAGGCGATGTCCTTTGGTGCTGCTGTAGAGCTGTCTGTAGCAATGCCGCTGTCCTGGCTGCCGCTGATCAGCGACTACACAAGGGAAGCAAAGGAACCTGTGAAGGCTACCGCAGTGAGTGCGATTATTTATGGCCTGGTAAGCTGCTGGATGTACGTGATCGGTATGGGCGCTGCTATTTATACCGGAGAGTCTGATATTGCACAGATCATGGTAAAAGCAGGACTTGGAATCGCAGGACTTCTGATCATTGTATTTTCCACTGTTACCACCACATTCCTGGATGCTTATTCCGCCGGAATTTCTTCTGAATCTGTATTTTCCAGGATCAATGGAAAATATGCGGCCATTGCAGTGACTGTGATTGGAACCATCGGCGCCATTGTTTATCCAATGGACAATATTACAGATTTCCTGTACCTTATTGGTTCCGTGTTTGCACCTATGATTGCCATCCAGATTGCAGATTTCTTCCTGCTCAAACGCGCCGACAGCCTGGGCGAGGCCGTTGACATCACAAATGCTGTGATCTGGGTAATTGGATTCATTCTGTATCGAATTTTAATGAGAATTGATATCCCGGTAGGAAATACACTGCCGGATATGGTGATCACTATTTTGATCTGCATGGCGGCACGAAATGTTTTTAAAGAAAAAAATTCATAAATCAACCAATTCCATGTAGTAATAAACATGAAAGCCCTCAGAGAAAAAACTCCGAGGGCTTTCGTTTTGGCTTATCGAAACGTATCGTATTCACACCGTGTATAGGAACCAGACATGCTTTAATTTTCGTTTTCCTCCAGCGTCACTTCCACAACTGTATCCCGGGGATCTGGGAGGGGGTAGCTGTCGCAGGTGTCTGCGTTAAGGAAGAAAAACTGGTTCTGGGAGTATTCTTTCAGATTCCAGTAGTTTGTCAGGCGAACTTCGGAATTGTCGCTGATGCGGCGGAGTCTTTTGATCTTTCCGTGGATTCCGGTGAGGGGAATGGCTCCTGCCTGGGCTTCCATAACGTGGGCGTAGATCTTGCTGCCATTGCGGGTGTAGCGGCCCCATTCCGGCTTGTCAATTCCGGCGTAGCCGCAGCCGTAAATACTCTTGGAGTTCTCGTCCATCCACTCGCCCACTTCTTCCAGAATCTTCACGGATTCCTTTGGAATACGGCCTTTGGCATCCGGGCCTACGTTCAGAAGAAGGTTGCCGCCTTTGCTGACGCACTCAACCAGCATATGAATGACCATCTCCGCTGATTTATAATGGTGATCGCTGGATGCATAGCCCCAGTTGTTGTTCAGGGTCAGGCACGCTTCCCACGGCACCGGATCACCTAACTCATTGCGGATTCCTGCCGGAGGGATCATCTGCTCCGGAGAGGCGAAATCTCCGGAATATTCCGTTGGGTTGGCTGTAAGAATAGAACCGGAATCCTCTGCACTTCCTTCCAGACGATTATCAATGATCAGCCACGGCTGAATGGAACGCACCATAGAAATCAACTCCTGTGCTTTCCATTTATCACATTTCATATCCCCATAAGAAAAGTCGAACCACATCAGATCCAGCTTTCCGTAATTGGTGAGAAGCTCCTTGATCTGTCCGAACATAAAATCCAGATAACGGTCAAAATTGCGGTTCTCGTTGGAGCACTCCGGGTGATTGCGCATTGGATGATGCATGTCGCCATAGTGCGGGAAATCCGGGTGACGCCAGTCAATAATGGAAAAATACAGGCCTACCTTGATTCCTTCTGCACGAAAAGCTTCCAAAAATTCTTTTACCAGGTCTTTGTGGCAGGCTGCATTCATGGAATTGTAGTCTGTCAGCTTGGTATCAAACAGGCAGAAACCGTCATGATGCTTGGCGGTAAGTACGGCGTACTTCATGCCGGCCTTCTTTGCCAGACGAGCCCATTCTCTTGGATTATAATTTTCTGCTGTAAATTCTTCTGTCAGTGGGCAGTACTCCTCATGGGGAATCTGCTCCACACTTCTTACCCACTCACCACGGGCTGGAATTGCATACAGCCCCCAGTGGATAAACATGCCGAAACGGGCATCACGGTACCACTCGGTACGTTTGGTTCTTTCTTCGATTACTTTATTCATTTCTTCGTCCTTTCCTATCAAAAATATCTCAACCAATCAAATAAATACTCAGTTCAGAATTTTATCATGAAGCAAAATACTTCTCCAATTCCCTCTTCATATCTGCGGGAATTTCCCGCTCAAATGAAAGCTCTGGCTCATTTGCCACCCATGCGGCAGCTGTGCAAAGGGTTTTCGCCCCTTCCGCCAGCGCACGGGGAGAAATATATTCTACGGTATCGTGTCTCGTATGCATGCCGAAACCATCGCGGTTCAAGGTCAGCGCCGGGACACCTTTCCATGCGAAAGTATTGGAGTCGCTGGCCCAAACCTGGTTCTTAATGGTTACGCCAAGCTGATTTTCCTCCATAAGCTCTTTCAGCGCAGTGCACACAGTAGGATCCGCAGTGACTCCCAGTACATTTCCGCCAAGAAGCTGTCCTGCCAGATCTACATTCAGATTAAATACATGTCTGCCCATTTCGTTTTCATGGGATTTCACATAGTTCTGGCTTCCGATCAGTCCTTTTTCCTCGGAACCAAACCAGATAAATTCCATGGTTCTGGCTGGTCTGTGCTCTGCAAAATAATGGAACGCTTCCATCACCATAGCGCCGCCGGACATGTTGTCGTAAGCACCAGGTCCCTCTGGCACAGAATCATAGTGAGCTGTCACAGTCACAATTTCCTCTGGAAGTTCAGTTCCCAGAATGCAGACTGCCACATTGGCAGAATTCCGGGAAATTTCGCTCTGCTGAATATTCAGCCTGCACATGGAAGCTTCCTTTTCTACAATTTCCACGGCATCCAGGTAGTGAATGGCTGCGCCCGGAAGGTCACATGCCTTGCGGCGGTACTGCACAGGAGTTCTGTCCTCGCCCTGATCAAGAGGCGTACCGCAAACCGTCACAAATCCTGCAGCCCCAGCGTCCTTGATCTTATTGATCATATTCTCCCGTACAGGGTCGCACACCAGCACCACAGCACCCTTCGCCTGGGAAAGGCTGATGTCATCTCCCTTTCCCACGAAAAGGAACGGGGCTGTGATGCCTTCTGCCGGGGTGCATGCACCGTTCAAATATGCACGCACCAGATAGGATTTCTCATAAGGCTGGCAGATGGTCAGCTCAGCCCTTTTCTCCTGGAAATCCGGGCACTGGAAAAGCTCCATGCGGGGAGTCTGGATATAAGTTTCTTTTCCTGGCTGGGCTGCGATCTTTTCCGCTTCCTTCAGAATGTATTCTGCTGCCTTGTATTCCCCTTTTGTCCCGGACTCACGGACATAGGCGGTATCCGCAACAAACTGATAGGCTCTTTTTCCATCCGGGTGAATTTCTGTGTAATGATTCATAATATATACTCCACTAAAAACAGTTCTCAGTTCCAAACACAGTTTAATATTATGTATTGTTCTTTATAGTTGCCGTTTGTCTCATATGCCAAAATCATGCTTCGCATAATTTCTCACCACAATTCACCAAACATTATCCATGAAAAATCATTTTTCAAAGGCTTACATCTCCGGCACTTCTTCCATAATACGAATCAGCATATCGCCGGTTCCTACATTATAGCCGCTGGTTGCATAAATTCCCACAGATTCTCCGTTTGTTACCAGAATCAGCGGAAGCTTATCCGGGTCCACATACATTCTTCTGCCCAGAAGCTCAATGTTTTCCTCAAAGGAATCGTAGTAAACGGAAATCTTCGGGAAAGTCTTCAGAACCTTTGCAAGAAGCGGGTCGCCCTTAGCTTCCCCAGTACGAATCATAAAGGAAATGCAGGTTTCAAACTGGTGGAATTTTTCTGCATGTTCCAGCATTTCGTTCAAAATATGCTCGGTAGGCTCACGGCTCTCTTCCAGCCACATAAGGATTTTCTTGCCACCCCGGGTAAGGTCTGCGCAGGTCACAATTCCGCCATCTGCATCTTTTACCTCAAACTCTGGCAGGGAAATACGCTCCAGCATATCCCCCAGCTGTGCTTCCCGAAGGCGCAGAGTTTCGTAATGTTTCTCTTCGTCCTTCACAATGATTGTCTTTTCCCAGGAGAACTGGTTTCCGTTTGGCAGGCGGTTGGTGGTGATGATCCGGTATGTGCCTGGAATCAACGCCAGTTCCAAAGTATCTCCTTCCCAGGCTCTGTTTGTAAGATCCAGGGAAGCATATTCGTTTCCAACAAGACGTCCAATGGTCCAGTTCTGGTAATAATTCCACTGGGTACCCTCTTCCTTTTTCAGGTAAAGAGCTGCGCTCCATTTCTCCTGTTTCAGAACAGATACAAACTGGCATTTATCCCAGTACTCCATTACATGGCTTCCAGGATTTAATCTGGCCGGGATTCCAAGAGTACGGGCAATTGCTACGAAAAGCACTTTCTGGGAGCGCTCTGTTCCGATGCCGGATATCAGACATTCGTATGGAGTCTCCATTACAGTCTCACGCTCGTTATATGGGTAAGCAGTAATGAGCTCTCTGATATAGTTCCAGATTTCTGCCGGGTTCTCACGGAAAGCGGCTTTCTGTTCTTCTGTAAAGAATGAGAGAATACCTTTTCTGTATGGGCGAAGAAGCTCGTATTCTACACGGGGATTCAAAACATAGTTGATATATAAATCGTACTCATCTGCTTCTCTATACTGCTGTGCATATATTTTGCCATATGCAAGATGCTCTTCCAATACGCTGCACACGCAGTCCGTGTGATCCTTCTCAGACAAAACATCTGCCATTGCCTGGCGAAGCTCTTTCTCATCTTCTCCTGCAAGAAATGCCGTCAGTTCTGGATTCACCCAGTTCTCTTTCTTCTCGCGGCGAAGCTGATTCGCCTCATTCAGGCGGCGGGTTCCGATTGCTTTCTGCTCTGGAGTGGGCATATCCGGGTTCACAGGAGTGTCTACAGGTGCGATCACATCTACAGCTTTCCAGTCCTCTGCTGCCACAGCCTCTCCTGTAAGAATCAGCTTCACATTCACCTGCTCTCTGGTATCCACATCTGCCTGGGCAAATCCTTCCATGTCCGGGCGGAACGCGGCAACACGCACGCTTCCAAATCCGGTAACCAGAGAAACGTTTCCATTCTCATCTGTCATAGCTTTGGCAATGGGATAATATTCTCCCATGTTCAAAACCTGGAACTGTACCTGGGCATCTTTCACCGGTGCACCTGCATGGTCTGTCACCTGTACTGTCACTGTCTTAACCTTTGCATAGCGCGCAGTCTGGTTTAGCATAACCGCTGCCCCCTCTTTGCCGATCACATCCTCCCCTTCTGCGGGGAAAAGATCAAACAATCTGGAATGGACCATCATGGCTCTGGAGGAAGCATTGGTAAACCAGCCTTTGTTCAGAATCATAAGGGGCTCGCACGCTCCTGTGAAATACCACTTTCCATCGCACCACAGCTCTACCCATGCATGATTGTCATCACAGTGTGACCATCTTGGCACATACACCTGACGGGCCGGGATTCCCACGCTTCGAAGGGCATTTACCAGGAAAACGGACTCCTCACCGCAGCGGCCATATCCTCTTCTGTACACCGTAAGTGCCGGAAGGGTTCTGTCATCTCCGCTGTGATAAGTAGCTTCTTCCGCGCACCAGTAATTTACTTCAATTGCAGCATCTTTCGCATTTTTTCCTTCAATACGATCCTTTAACTCATTCCAGAAAAACGTTCTGCAGGGAAGTACTTCTTCCTCATTCACTCTATGATCCAGAATATAGTTCAAAAACATTTCCTCTGGAAGCGCATGCACTCGTTCCAGATGATTATAAAGAAACAACCCATGACCTGCAAAATCCTTAATATCCTCGAAAGAATAATTCACCAGATCACTATACGGCGCTGTCACATACAAATACTTCATAGCCAGCGCCAGGTCCCTGTCACAGGCATCCAGTTTCCCGCAGATGTTCTTCAGCGGCTCTCTGTCCGCTCCAAGCTTTTCTGTTAATTTCAAAAATTCTTCTTCAATTTTCTTCTCACTGTTCTGAAGAAACATATATTCATCCTCCTCATCGAAAGAAGTTTATTATAGAAAAAACGCCCTTTCACGAAAAAACTGTTCTTTTTTGTGAAAGAGCGTGTAGCGTGACGGAGACAGCCAGCGGCACCCGTCCGCTGCTCCATCACAAAGTAGCTAATACATTCCGGGCTCTTCTTACTTCTGCCTCGCTGGTCCTGAAAATCTCAAACTCGCTTAAAGACGGCAAGCCCATGCTCACTCCGTCCTTGCGGTACTGCATCTCACTTTCCAGCACAATTTTGCCCGTCATATGATAATCTGTGATTCCGGTCTTCTCATAGATAGAAGAAATGGCATCTGCATTTACCCCGGCGCCAGCCATAATATGAATACGGCCTGCGCTTGCCTTCACCAGGTCAGCAAGAAGCTGGGAGCCATCCACGCAGTTATTCTTCTGTCCTGATGTAAGAATGGTGTGAAAACCAAGGGAAATGGCCTGCTCAAGAGCCTCCATAGGATCCCTGCACACATCAAATGCACGATGCAGGGTCACGGACATTCCCTTCGCTTCCTCCATCAGCTGTGCAAGATGCTCCACATCCAGAGAGCCATCCGGCCGCAGCATACCGATCACCACGCCCTGCGCTCCCAGCTCACGGAATCTTCTCACTTCTGAACGAATAATATCAAATTCATAATCTGTATAACAAAAATCACCGAATCTTGGGCGGATCAGAGCATGGATCTTAATGTCACTGTGCTCTCTGATCTCACGGAAAAGGCTCTCAGAAGGGGTTGTCCCTCCGATCACCACATTCCCGCAAAGCTCAATCCGGTCCGCTCCGCCTTTTTCAGCGGCAAGTACAGATTCCACAGAATCTGCGCATACCTCC
Organism: Blautia acetigignens; assembly: GCF_025566865.1. Lineage (NCBI taxonomy): Bacteria > Bacillati > Bacillota > Clostridia > Lachnospirales > Lachnospiraceae > Blautia > Blautia acetigignens. The sequence continues at coordinate 23,024 of NZ_JAOQJM010000023.1, read as the reverse complement.
AAAATAAACTTTTCCATATCCTCTTTTTCCTTTCACGTTCCTGTTCACTGCCTTCGCAGCAACGCGCTTCGCAAAATTCTATCATTCATGGACAGAAACTTATTTACGCAATCCTTTCTCAGTACAGCGCAACGCCAAGAGAATCCAGCATGTCCTGAACGGAACCATCTGGAAACTCATCCGTGATAATTCCATCCAGCGCATCCAGCTGTGTAAATTTGTAAGATTCATTAAAATAAAATTTCTCCCGCTCCATCACAGCGTACTTATGTCTGCTGCTCTCAATGGCAGCTTTCTTAGTCAGGCCGTCCTCCACGCCCAAAGTGGTAACGGTGTGATCCATCATATCAATTCCGCAGCTTCCCATAAAGGCCCGGTCAAAGCTGTACTGCCGGATCACCTGGATTGCTGCGGAGCCAAGGAACCCGTTTACTGTGGGATACATGATTCCCCCGGTTCCAATGGCTGTGATCTTGGGATTTTGCGCAAGCAGCTGTAGAATATCGATCATGTTGCTTACTACGGTAAGCTGCATGTTGGATTTCGCGATCAGCTTGGCAAGTTCAATATTGGTTGTGGAAATATCCAGAAAGATTGCCTCTCTTTCCCGGATCAGTTTCATGGCCTTGGCCGCAATCACCATTTTCTTTTCCACATGATAATTTCTTCTGTCAATAACATCTCTTTCCAGCGGGTAATCCTGGGAAAGAATCGCACCACCGTAAGTTCTTTTTAATTTGCCGGCATTTTCAAGAGTTTTCAGATCTTTACGGATGCAGTCCTCTGTCACCTGAAACATTTCGCTCAGTTCCCGGACGCGGACTTTCCCCTGTTCCCGAAGGACTTTCTCGATGGCTTGCTGCCTTTCTTCAATGAACATCCTTCTTCCTCCTGTTTCCCGTTACATTTCTGTTATCTGCCAGCGGCTTACCAGAAAGCTTCTAAATAATATTGCCCACAGACAACACATCCTTCTTTAGAAAACCTGCTGGTCATTGCTGTACAGAGTGCTTATCTACTGCACCTGGCTGCAGGCAACAAAATGTCCCGGTTTTACCTCAACAAGCTTCGGCTGGCTCTTATGACAGCTGTCCTTGCAAACCGGACAGCGGCTGCAGAACTTACACTCATCTCCAAGTCCGATGGGGTTCGGAAGAGTACCCTCCAGCATGATTCTCTGACGGTTCTTCTCAATATCCGGATCCGGAATCGGGATGGCGGAAAGAAGAGCCTTGGTGTACGGGTGCATGGGGTTCTCGAAAAGCTCCTCGCTCTCAGCAAGCTCAACCAGTGATCCTAAGTACATAACACCGATACGGTCACTGATGTGCTTAACCATAGAAAGGTCATGGGCAATAAACAGATAAGTCAGTCCTCGTTCTCTCTGAAGCTGCTCCAGAAGGTTGATAACCTGAGCCTGAATGGAAACGTCCAATGCGGAGATTGGCTCATCACAAACGATAAAATCCGGATCCACTGCAAGTGCACGGGCGATACCAACTCGCTGGCGCTGTCCGCCGGAGAACTCATGAGGGAAACGGTCTGCATGCTCTGCCTGCAGTCCAACTGTCTCAAGAAGCTCCAGGACCTTGTCGTTACGCTCTTTCTTATTCGCTGCAAGGCCGTGGGCATCAATTCCCTCTGCTACAATATCCAGAATCTTTCTTCTTGGGTTCAGGGATGCATATGGATCCTGGAAAATCATCTGCATTCTTCTGCAAAGCTCATGTCTCTGCTTCTTATCCAAATTCTTGTCAATCTTTAGTCCGTCGAAGGTTACGCTTCCTTCGGTAGGCTCATAAAGATGGATCACAGTTCTTCCAAATGTGGATTTACCGCATCCGGACTCTCCAACCAGACCAAGAGTCTCGCCCTTGTAAATCTGAAGGGAAACGTCATCCACTGCTTTCAGGATCTTTTTGTTTCCAACATCAAAATATTTCTTCAGGTTCTTTACGTCAAGAAGTACCTGCTTGTCATCATTTTTCATCAGCTTTTACCTCCTGTGCCATCTCATCCAGCATCCAGCATGCTGACTTGTGATTCTTGCCGCATTCGGTATAATCCGGCATAAATTTCTGGCAAACGATCATCGTCTCCTGACATCTTGCAGCAAAAGGACATCCCACCGGCGGATCCATCAGATCTGGAGGAGTACCTGGAATGGCCTGAAGCTCGCCGCCTTTTTCGTGTGCTTTCGGAATGGAACGGAGAAGTCCCTTGGTGTACTCGTGACATGGGTTGTGGAAAATATCCGCCACATCACCAGTCTCAACCAGCTTGCCGCCGTACATAACTGCTACACGGTCTGCAATGTTTGCCACAACGCCAAGGTTGTGGGTAATGATAATAATAGAGGTCTTGATTTTCTTCTGAAGGTCGCGCATCAGATCCAGGATCTGTGCCTGGATGGTTACGTCAAGTGCTGTGGTAGGCTCATCCGCGATCAGCACCTTGGGATCGCACGCAAGGGCAATGGCGATCACAACACGCTGTCTCATACCGCCAGATAACTGATGAGGATATTGGTCATAACGTGCCTCCGGATTGGAGATTCCAACCAGGGAAAGAAGCTCAATGGCTCTTGCCTTGCGGTCTGCCTTGCTCATCTCCTTGCAGTGCTCCTTGAGCATTTCCTCGATCTGTTTTCCAACCTTCATGGTAGGGTTCAGGGAGGTCATTGGATCCTGGAAGATCATGGCGATCTCGCTTCCTCTGACCTGCTGCATCTGACGCTCTGTGTATTTGGTCAGGTCATTTCCCTGGAACATAACAGTTCCGTCTACTACTTTTCCATTCTTGGGAAGAATTCCCATAACGCCCTTCATGGTAATGGATTTTCCGGAACCGGACTCTCCAACTACCGCAAGGGTCTCCTGCTCATTCAGGTAAAAATCCACGCCGCGCACAGCCTGTACAACACCTTTGTGCGTCTTGATGTGGATGGTAAGATTCTTTACTTCTAATATTTTTCCCATAGCTGTACCTACTTTCTCATCTGCGGATCAAGGGCATCACGAAGTCCGTCGCCCAGAATACTGAAGCATACCATAATCAGTACGATAACGATAGCCGGGAAAACCAGTACGTGCGGATACATACGCAGTACCTGATAGCCGCCGTTGATCAATACACCAAGGGAAGCCTGCGGCTCTGCCAGACCGATACCGATAAAGCTTAAGAATGCCTCTGTGAAAATAGCACTTGGGATTGTGAACATAACGTTGATTACGATAACGCTGACTGTGTTCGGGATCAGATCCTTCATAATAATATTGAACTTGCTGGTTCCAAGAACCTGGGAAGCAAGAACGAATTCCTGGTTTTTCAGCTTCAGGATCTCAGCACGGACAAGTCTTGCCATGTTTACCCATCCGGTAATGGAAAGGGCTGCGATAATAGTTCCTACACCTGCCGGGAACGCCATCAGGAAAAGGATTACGATAATAAGGCTTGGGATACCTACCAGTACCTCGATGATACGCTGCATCACAGCATCCACCTTGCCGCCGAAAAGAGCGGAAACAGCACCGTAAAGGACTCCGACTACAAGGTCAAGAATTGCAGCTACAAGTGCGATCATAAGGGAAATTCTGGTTCCCATCCAGGTACGTACCCAAAGGTCACGTCCAAACTGGTCAGCACCGAAAATATGTGCTGCGCTCGGAAGACCGTATACATTGTTATAATCTGTATCTCTAAATGAATATTTACTGAAAATCGGTGCAAAAATGGCAAGCAGGATAATTGCTACCAGAATAAATAATGCTACAACTGCTGCCTTATTCTTTTTCAGACGGATCCATGCATCTGCCAGCATAGTGGAAGCCGGAGCTGCGATATGCTCTTTCTCAGAGGCTTCTACCTTTGCTTTCTGATACATGCTGCGGTCAATTTTTGATTTGTCCACAATCAGCTCTCCTTTCCTTTAGCAAGACGAATTCTCGGGTCAATAAGAGAATAAGCCAAATCAACAAGCAATACGATCAGCATATAAAATGCTGCATAGAAAATAGTAATACCCATGATTACCGGATAGTCATTGGCTTTGATACAATCTACGAAAAGACTTCCGATTCCGGGGATACTGAAGATATTCTCAACAGCGAGGGATCCTGTCATAAGGTTTACCACAATAGGTCCTAAAATCGTGACAACCGGAAGAATGGAGTTACGTACAGCATGACGCATCAGCACCTTCATCTGGCTGAGACCTTTCGCTCTGGCTGTTATGATATAATCCTGATCCAGTACATCCAGCATTTCTGTACGCATAAAGCGGGCAACCATGGCTGTTGCACTAAATGAAAGCGCAATGGACGGCAATACGGAACAGTTCCAGCCGGTCCAGAATCCAACCGGGAGAACGCCCCATTTCAGACCAATGTAATACTGGAGAAGGGCTGCAGCGACGAAGTTCGGCACCGAGACGCCCAGCACGGCCAATATCATGGTAAAATAATCAATTCCGCTATTGTGCTTCCAGGCAGCCAGGATTCCTAAGATCAATCCGATTGCAAGTCCGATCAGTACTGCCTGGATACCAATCAAAGCAGATGGTCCAAGACGTCCTGTGATAACTTTGGAAACATCCTGGTTTACATAGGTAAAGGAAGTACCTAAATCTCCCTTGAGCATGTTCTTAATATATTTCACATACTGCATGGGAAGAGAATCATTTAATCCGTACATTTCCAGCACACGTTCCTGCTGCTGGGGCGTCATAATGCTAAAACGCTCCGCATCAAAAGGTGTACCCGGAAGATTTTTCATCATGAAAAAGGTACAGGTCACGATTACCCATAAGGTAACCAGGATGTACCCTAATCGCTTTAATACATATTTCAGCATGACATCACCTTTTCTTTCTGTAAAAACAGACCGTATACCGGCTGAAGCAGCCACTTCTGTATACGGTCCGTTACTTATTCCTTAAGAAATTTTGCTTGCATTTTCACTGATTCTCGCGCCTTGCCTGAAAATCAGGTCTTAAACGAATAATCACTCAGCGGAAATTATTCGAAGGAAGCATATTTGAATTCAATCGGAACACCGATCGGATGGCTGATCAGGTTCTTGACATTGGATTTTGTCAGAACTGCAGAACCTCTGTGGTATACCGGAGCAACAACTGCATCTTCCTCAACAAGCTTCTTCTCAGCTTTGAGCATGTCATCGAGACGAACTGCATCATCTGTCTGAGTCTTAGCATCGGAGATCAGTGCGTTGTAGTCATCATCATTGTAGTTTCCACGGTATGGAGTTCCGTTTGTCCACAGGTCAAGGTATGTCATAGCGTCATCATAGTCAGCACCCCATGCAGTTACAGCAAACTGATAGTTGTTGGCATCCATCAGTTCTCCACGTCCCTGTACAGTCTTGGTGTCGATTACTACGTTCAGTCCAAGAGTTGTAACAAGCTCACTCTGAATAAATGTTGCAACGGATTTGGATACAGAGTCATCAGCTACAAGAAGAGTTACCTCAGACGGGGCACCGCCAAGCTCCTCAACAGCTTTGTCATAGTACTCTTTTGCCTGCTCCGGATCATATGGGGAAACGTCTCCGTTCAGTTCACGGAAGGTCTTCTCTCCATCACCGCTCATGCCGTCTGCTACAAGGCCAAATCCAGGTGCAGAACCATCTGCAAGGATGTTGTCTGTAAGAGCGCTTCTGTTCATAGCAAGAGAAATAGCTTTTCTCATGTTTACATTGCTCATTACGTCGTCTGTAAGGTTGAACTGTACATAGCTTGTACGGAAGTCGATCTCCTGGCTGAATTCCGGATCATCCTTGTATGCTACTACGTTAGCAGAATCAAGCTTAACCTGGGAAAGCTCACCAGCCTGGTATGCACTTAAAGCTGCAGCTGCATCTTTGATTACACGAACCTGTGCATCTTCGATTGCTACGTTGTCTTTATCCCAGTAGTTGTCGTTCTTCTCAAAGGTAACGCCTACAGCCGGGTCATAGGATGTGATTACGTATGGTCCGCAGTAGAGCATGCTGTCTGGAGACAGAGCGAAGTTTGTGCCCTGCTCTTCGCAGAATGCTTCGTTAACCGGGAAGAACATATCCATTGTGGTAAGGTTCAGGAAATATGGTGTCGGGCTCTTCAGCTGTACTTCCAGTGTCTGGTCATCAACCGCCTTAACGCCTACTTCGGAAGCGTCAACAGTTCCCTCGTTGTACTCCTGGCCGTTTACGATGTAGTCTGTCATAATGAAGCTGTAGCCGTTAGTTGCGTCAGTGCTCATCTGTTTCAGCCATGCATAAACGAAGTCAGCTGCTGTTACAGGCTCACCATTGCTCCACTGGATTCCGTCTCTTAAGTGGAAGGTGTATGTAAGCTTGTCATCTGTTACCTCGTAGGTATCGCAAAGAGCCGGCTGCGGCTGGTTGTTCTCGTCCATACGGAACAGACCTTCTTCTGCCTGGTTCAGTACCATAAATGCATTCTCCTCGGATGCAGCCCACGGTACCAGAGTCTTAACCTCGAAATCAGTAGCAACGCTGAGAGTCTCTCCTTCTGCGAATACTGCTGACGCACCTGTTACGGTCATGGTGAGTGCCATGCCAAGTGCTACTGCTGCTTTCATCATTTTCATATTTTTTCTCCTTTCTTATCCGTCCTTTTTGCAGGTACGGTAGTAAGCCTTTGCCGTTCAGAGTCTGTATGGAGCTTTATAGTAAAAAAACATTTTCTATTCCTGCAACATAGTCACGATGTAGTTTCATGCGCCTTTGCATAAATAAAAAATGTTCTCTTTGCTCAACTCTTTTTGGTAATTTTAGTATAGCAAAGTGTTGTAGTATTGTCAATTGTTTTTTATTATTCTTTATTACTTTTTATTGTTTGGAATTGATTTTGTATGAATTACGTATTCTTTTCACACAAAACGGACATGTCGCCTACCGGCGACATTATCATGCCTGCCATTAGGGAATGGCTGCATCCGATTTTTTATGCTACCAGATTTTCCAGTTTCTCGTACACTGCTTTTGCAAATATCTGATGCCCGGCAGCGTTCATATGCTCCTGGTCAGCGGCACAGCAGCTTACATAGGAGGCGGCGCGCATGAATTCTACGTGTTTTTCATCAGCAATGCGCTGGTATACTTTTTCCAGGTCCCTGGATACCTGCACGGAATCCCGGGAAAATTCCTGGTCATATCCTTCCTGCCATACTTTTTCTCCCAGATAGATGGGGGAAATGAGAAGTACCTTCGCTTCCGGAGCGTAGGCTGCGATCTGATCCAGAAGGCGGGCGATGCCTTTGCCGATCACTTCTGCGGAAGCGCCGAAAACCGTTTTGCAGTCGTTGGTGCCAAGCATCAAAACAATTACATCTACGCCGTCATGGGTTTCCAATAAAGTGGGAAGAAGTGCAGTTCCTCTGCGACCGTCACGCAGCGGGTCTTCGAATATGGTGGTTCTGCCGCACAGGCCTTCTTCAATGATCCGGACGGATTCGCCGGATTTATGTTCTGCATTACCAGCTTCCCTTTGGCCAGCCGTATTGTTTCCAGCCTGAATCCCCTGCTTCGCGGTTTCCACATCAAATTTCTCCTGTAAAAGACTTGTCCACCGTTTTCCCCAGGGAAGCCGCTTCCTGCTTTCCCCGTCATATCCCCATGTATTTGAATCGCCAAAGCATAAAATCTGTTTCATCTGTATTATCTCCATATTTCCTATCAATCAACTGTGTTTTCTTGGTTTTATAATATCAGTTTTGACGGTTTCAGTCTAATACAGATAAATAATACCGGGTTATAGTTTTTTCTTATATCAGTGCAAGATTTCCACATCCTTTTTGCTGATAAACCCATTATCCAAAGAATACCAGGCTTCCAGACAGGTTTCCTCTTCTTCTGAGTTCAGATCCACAATGCTGCGGCTGGTCACTGTTTTTCCAGAGGGGGATTCTTTCTGAGTTTCTTCCATAATATATGCAGTCTCAGATTCCACTTTCAGGGTATCTGGAACTTCCGTCGGTTCATATTCGTCACGCTTCAGGACCTGGTTGGAATCGCTCATCTGGTAAATCACGGTTTTCACAGGCTTGTACATGATGGCAAACTGGACCGTCACCTTGCTGGACTCTTTCTGGCTTTTGCCGTTTTCTGTGACGGTGCTTTCTCCGGAAAGCGTGACTGCCATGGTGCTGCCCTCTGTATCACGGCCTCCGTTGGAATAGCTATTTCCCGTTATTGCGTAGATTTCACTGTTTTCTGTCTGATATACCGGATTCACATACCAAACTTTCTCCTTCCCATCCGCAGCTTCATAAATAGTGCCGCTCAGTTCCTGTTCCTCGCTATCATCCGAAACGTTACTATGAAGATACGGTTCATTGATTGCGTCTGAGCAAAGATTTCCCATATACTGTTCCCCGTTCTCATCTGTTGAAACAGGCATGAGCATATATTGCCCATCCATATTGCCGAAGGAAATTTTCCACTCAGAGGGGGAATCTGCCTCTCCTTTTTCCACATCTGCGAACAATTTTCCCTCATATTTACTGTCATTTCCTAATGTAATACTGCCATCGTTCACAAGGGATGAGGCGTGATCGTTCAGGTAGCTTTCCATATCATAAAGATCCAGATATTCTGTAGTGATAAAAACACCAATCATCCGATCACCACTTCCCTCTTCCCCGGCGTAGGGAACTGCCAAAGTGCAGCCGCCCATAGTACCAGCAATAAGGATTGCAAAAGCCGCTGTCAGATATTTCGCAAACGGGCATTTCGCTTTTCCGGATTTTTCCAGACCAGATTTCGATTTCTCTTCTCTCGGCAAGCCAGATTTTATTTTCTCATATCTCCTATTCTTCATTTTCCTCGTCCTCCAGATTTCCGTCAAACTTCAGAATATCGCCAACATCGCATTGCAGGAAGTAACAGATTCGGTTGATCGTGTGGAATCGCACGCCCTTTGCCTTGCCGCTTCGCAGAACGGAAAGATTGGCCTCCGTGATATTCACCAGGCTGCACAATTCCTTGGATGTCATTCCCCGCCTTTTCAAAACCTCTTCCAGGCATACTTTAATTGCCATATGCATTTTCCTTTCAAATAAACAAATCATTGTCCGCCTTCAGCCGCTGCATTTCCCGGATGTATCTGGCAAACAGCAGCACTGCAAGCACAAAGGCCAGAGAAAATACGGGAACCGTGACCACATAATCCATCTGGTAAAGCTGCCTCTGGAAAAACAGCTGCAGCAGATTGAATCCAGCGTCCAGTCCGATGGTGACGATCAGGGTCCACATACAGAATCTGGCTAATTTGTCTGCGGTTTTCACGCTCTCTTCCCGATACAGATCTTCTCTCATTGCAGTAAGGAGCCTTCTTGCCAGGAAAACGATTATAATATTCAGCACGTAAGGCAAAATGTGAATTACAAAACGAAGGAACAAAAACAAATAGGTTGTGTTCAAATTGGAATAGGCGAAAAATCCATCACTTAGAGTGATACCTGTATTTCCTTTCTGAACCGTTTCCAGATTCAGCAGCAGACTTCCCAGTTCCTGGCCAAAGATCCCATATACCAGCACAATATTCACAGCCCCAAGCAGCAGCCACAGTCCTTCCTGCAGTTTCTTCGCTCCCGCGTTCCGATACTTCAAAAGTGCACGGATCAGAAGATATCCCAGAAGCACAGAATAAAAGGTGCTGCCAAGAGACCATTTTCCCGTCCCTGGTACAGCGAAACCCATAAGGCCCGGATTGATCATATAATACAGGACTACAAAAAGAAGAACGCTGAGCAGGAATAGCGTAAAATCAATTGGCATGGTTTTCTGTTTCTTCTTTAAGATCAGCCAGATTCCAGCTGGAATCAGACTAAGCAGGACGTAAAAAAGAATGGCTGCTGCATTTCCGGCACCTCCAGAAAGTGACAGCGCTCTTAGTCCCACTCCCAGCTGTTCAAATGGAAATGCCACTATGGTTGAGAAAAAGCCGGATACGCTTCGCTGCAAAATACAGAACAGGACACAGGCAGCTGCTTCTATTGACAGTAAAGTGAGCAGATGTTTTTCTTTCATGATTGTCCTCCTTTAATTATTGTTTTTCGATAATTTATAATTTTATTATAACTTATAATTATCGTTTGTCAATAATTTATAGGAAATATTGGAAACAATTCTGTGCTGTGAATTTTCTTTGTAATGAATGATTCCCATAGAATTTTATCTATAGGAAAAGCTGCCAGATGCTTTTTAACTTGCATCCGGCAGCTTCTAACGCGAACCTATTTGATTTTTGATAATATCTCCTGGGCTGTCTGAAGAAAAAAATTTTCTACACCTCCCCAACAGGCTTTAAGTGCCTCAGTAAATTACTGTGCCATATTTCCCAGAATGATCCGGATCAGGGTCTTGTCTAACATCAATGTGCGATTCCAGGGATTGATTATGACGCCGTGTATTTCCTCTTCCGACAGTGCAGCTTCCAGCACTTTTCCAATGTCTGTCATGAAGGTAGACATTACGCTTCCGCTGCCTTTCATTTCCTCGTCAAAGCTGGTAAATACTGCCCACCAGCTGTTTCCGTCGGAAGTTTTCACTGCCTGGAGCTTCATCTGGTCTGCTGCCGCGTTTGGTTCTACGGCAATGATCACCTGACCATTTTCCCGCATGCGTCTGCGCACAACAGTCAGTGCATGAGCCAGGAGCTCTTCGGTAGGACTCTGCTGAAGACCTGCGATGGCTTCTTCTATTTTTTCATTTCCTAATAAATCTTCGTCGATTTTGTTATCCATTTTATTTTCCAAGATATTAAATTCCTTTCTTATATTTCTTTTTATATCTTTTTAATCCGGCAGCTTTTCTGCCGCACACACAGCGTTTCAAATCAGCTCACTGATAATGATCTGTTTTGAAACGTTATCATAGAATCACTTTTTCCGAAACACCTTTGTATAGCATATCATGTTTGCAGTATTTACCGCAAGCTAAATTACGGTTCATGACCTGCGTAAAAAACGCTTCGTGATGTATTCAACCTTTTCTTTGCATAATTTCATACCGAAATTTGATGGTATTCTGTGAACCTTAATCCCAGCTTTGATATCCTTATCAAACTATGATATAATTTTTCATTATACGAAAGATTGCCGCGACAGCTGCGGGCAATTTTACAACGGGAGGAATTCTAAAAAAGGCCGGAATGTCCCTGAAGGATATCCGGGAATACATCCATCTTGCCATGGAGGGAGACAGCACCATTGAAGAACGGCTCCAGCTTTTTTACAGGCAGCGCCAGATTCTTCAGGCTCAGATGGAAGAACTGCAGCATACTATGGATGTGCTGGATTTCAAATGCTGGTATTATGAGACAGCCAGGGATGCGGGAACGGTTCAGGTGCCTCAGTCCATGTCTGTGGAGGAACTTCCCCCTCAGTTTCGCAACTTAAAGAGAGATCTTGCAAAGGTGCCGATTGTTGATTGAGATCGGCGCCTTTCCTGTTACTCCTGCAAATTTTCTTTTCTGTAATTTATTTTCAAATTCCTGTAACCTTCCCCTTACCTCATTTGTATTATAAGTGAAGGTACCTAAAAGGAAATATAAAATGTTGACGTTTCACCGAAACAACAGCAAAAGGAGTTCTCATGAGACAACCAGTACAGCAGCTGATCGAGCGTTACCAGAACAGTCTCTACGCGGCAGCTTTTAACACCTGCCAGAACCAGATGGACGCCGAGGACGTAGTTCAGGAGACATTCGTTCAGTATTACACCAGCAGAAAAGAATTTGAAAGTGAGCAGCACATCCGGGCATGGCTTCTTCGGGTCGTCATTAATAAGGCCAGAAATATAAACCGGACTTTCTGGAAGAAAAACAAATGCTCTCTGGAGGATTACATAGAAACTCTTACTTTTCCTAATTCCCAGTCCAGAGACCTGTTCGAAGAGGTGATGAAGCTTCCAGACAAGTACCGAATTGTCATTCACTTATTTTATTATGAGGATTATTCCGTACGGGAAATTGCCGATATCCTGAAGCTCTCTGAAAGCAATGTAAAGGTCCGGCTTTCCCGGGGAAGGGCTTTGCTACGGGATTCATTAAAGGAGGAATGGGAAAATGACTAATCACGAAAAATATAAAAAAGCATTTTCTGTATTACAGACCTCTGAAAGCTCATTTCGGGAGGTAAAAAATATGGCAAGATTACAGAAAAGAACAAAAATGAAAACAGCAGCAGCCGTTATTGCAGGATGCATTCTTCTTGGTGGAACCGGAACCGCTTATGCGGCTAATGTAGGCGGCATCCAGCGTACCATCCAGCTCTGGATCCACGGCGACCAGACCAACGCCACTCTGAATGTTTCCGATAACGGCACTTATACTATGGAATACTACGATGAAAATGGAGAACTCCAGGAATCCGGCGGCGGTGGAATTGCCTTTGAAGCCGATGGAACACAGCGTTCGCTTACCGCAGAAGAGCTTATGGAAGAAATCGACTCTCCAGACGTAGAATACGAGGAAGACGGCAGTGTCTGGGTTTATTACCACAACCAGAGCATTGACATTACCAATAAATTCAACGACAACAAAGTCTGCTTCGTTAAAATCGCAGACGGGGATAAAACACTGTACCTGACTGTGAAGTATCAGAACGGATTCAGCTATTCCAATGAGAAATATGTGGAACCGGAGGAGTTTAATTAATCCCAATCGAACAATTTTACCCCTCACGTTTTACAAAACAGTTGATATAAAAACAAGCAAAGAAAAATAAGCGATAAAACAAGTGATAAAACAAGTGATAACAGGATGAAAAGTAAATCCAAGGCTTTTCATCCTGTTTTTATTTATAGCTTAGTTTCCCCAATTTTTAAAACAACAGTTCCTGCTGCTCCCCAACCTCGATTCTGGCTGTGATCAGTTCATCTGGCTCTTTGCCTCTTTTATGCTCTGCTTTCAGATACTGCATGCCGCCGCGGAGGCTGGCGGCAATGAGATTTAGAATATAAATATTGTCAAAACGGTTGTAAATGGAATCTCCGCCCAATCCGGTGAGACAGATCAGCTGGGTATTGGTTTTCTTCGCCATATCCATCAGCGGAATCAGCAAATGGGAAGCATTTGTCTGTGCAAAAGGATTATCCATGATCAGAACCTTTCCTTCATTTCTGTCAGCAAAAATGTCTGTATCATCTTTTCGCATATAGTACAGAAGGCTGGACAAAATAACAAACGCAGATAAAAATCCCTCGCCTCCAGAGTTTCTCGCTACTTCTTTCCAGGTTATGGGATATTCTCTCTGAGCTTCGATTTTATAAAGATGGATCTGCACATTTCCAATTCCTACAACCTGATCGTAAAGATTTCTGGTAGTAATGCTGGAGCCGAAAAATTCCTGGGCATTTTCATTTCTCTCGAAAAGCTCCACCCCTTCCATAGTAACCTTATCTATAAAATCCTCCAGACGAAGATGATAAAGTCCTGCATTTTCTTCCCAGTCAGGAATCTGGATCCTTAACATTTTTACAGGCTTTTCCCGAATTGTAATAGTGGAATTATGATCAATCTTTCCAAGATTTCTGTGGATTTCCTGAACATAATCCTCCATAAGCTCTACGATTCTTTCCTTTTCTCTTTCTACTACGGAAATGTCCACTTCAAGCTTTTCCATAAGACTATCGTAAGACTGCACCGTTGTTCTCAACTGGATCAGAACCCGGCCTGCATCTCCGGAGAGTTCCAGCATCTGCTCCAGCGGCTTCCGGTAGAAATCATCCTGGAACGCTTCCATCCGGACTATCTTGTTTAACAGCTGCACCAGTTCTTCTTTTTTCTGTCTGGTATCCCTGATTCTCTGATTGTAATCGCGAATGAGAATCCCTTTAAACTTTCTCAGTTCTGCAGCTTCCATATCAAAGGAAATAGTTTCCCACTCTTCTGTTTCTGCTGGAATCAGCTCATTATATTCTGACAAAGCAGTTAAATTTTCTTCATAGCTTCGAACCTTTCCATTCAGGAAATCAGCATGCTTTTTTTCTTCTTTTATCTGGAAAAGGAGCTGGTTTCTTCGTGCCGCAAAATCCTGTCCCTGAATTTCATTCTGAGGGAGCGGATTCTCCATGCCGCATACAGAACGGATTCGTTTCATCAGTTCGCTGATCCTACTCTGCGCAACCGCAGCCTTTTTATCAGCCTCATTCCACTGCAGATCTTTCGTCTGGATTTTACGCTGAAAATCTTCCAGTATTACTTCCTGGTGCGTTTCTTCTTTCCGGTCATAAAACACATTTTGCCACTGCGAAGGCTTTAATTTGTATTTTTTCTGCTGGTACTCAAGGTCTTCCATTGCCCGCTGGAAACGTCCTGCCACTTTCTTCTCCTGTGCTTCCAGATCTTTCAGTTCCTGGGAAAGAACCGAGGTAATTGCTTCATAACGTGCTTCCATCTGATCTGCCGACAAACTCTCATCTATGTGAAAATTCTGTTCCGCATTCTCATATGCGGCATATCGGGCATACTTCTCACTAAGCCGTTCTTCTTCCCTGCCCAGCATGTTTATACTGTATTCCAAAGTCTTCTTTTCTTCCAGAAGTTTCCTCTGCCGGTCTCTGGCAAGCTTCTGATTTTCCTGATAGCGTGCTTCTTCTTTTTTGCACTTTTCCAGTACTTCACGGTTGCTTTCATAGGAGTCGTAGTCCCTTTTCAGCTGTTTAAAATCCTCCAGCTTTTGTCGCTGACGCTGAATTTCCATTCCCGCCCTGGCAATAAAAGCCTGCAGTTCATCATGGTCTTTTTTCAGTTTTTCAAGACTCTGGGAATCGTCCCTTATTTCCTTTTCCAGACGCTTTTTCTCTTCTTCCAGCTTCTCCAGAGTTTCCTGTACTTCCTGCCAGCTTTCCTTTGTCACGGTCTGATTTTTGATCATTTCCTGACGCTGGAAATACTCTGCATATTCCTTTTTGCGAAGTAAAACAGCCTGCCCGATTTTTTCCAGCTTCTGCCTTTTCTCCCAGATCATTGCCTGAAGCTTCTCTTCATCCAACAGGTTTTCATTAAACAGAATATAAAAACTGATTCCCGGAAATCTTACAATTTTATCCGCGTATTTCTCCTGAACTTCCTCAAGCTTTTCCCTTTCTACAATAGGTACTGGAAAAGAAGTACAAATGTTTTTCCCATTTCGTCCCAGCTTTTCCATCTCCTGCCTGGTAAGAATCAGGGCGTACGGAAGGAACGGATTTCGACGCACAAGCTCCTGGTTTTTCTTCTGGGAATAGCCGTTCTTTTTCAGCCATTCCATACCGTAAACTGCATGGATATCCAGGTTTTTCAGTTCATTTTCCAGTTTTTCTGGCAGTTCCAGGACTTTGCCGCTGGTCAGGCCTGTGTATTCCTTTTCCAGAGTGTCCTCTTCCTTCTCCAGATTTCTGCGAAGTTCTTCCAGTTCCCGCAGCTTTCGTCCTGAAACGTCAAGAATCCTTTCCCGATCCAGGAGATAGCGTTCTTCCATATCCAGATATTTGAGAACCGCTTTTCTGTCTTCCAGTTCTTTTTCATAGGTCTGATATCTGCCTGTCTGCTTCTGAATTTTTATTTTCTTGTGAATTAAAGCTTCTTTTTTATCTTCTAATCTGCGCTCCTGACCACGGATTGTTTCCTTGTCTGCTTCCCATTTTTTCTGGCTTTCGGTGCGCTCCCGCACTGCTTTTTCCAGATCCTGTTCGTAAATCTGCTGCCAGATCTGAAGGGTTCCAGCTTCATAACTGCCAAGAATATTGCGCCTTAATTCTTCCTGATATTTGGAATTGTACTGTTCTTCCACGCGGCTGTATGCTTCAATCTGGCTTTCCAGTTTTCCTTTTTTTCCAAAACAATCACGTATTTTTTCTTCCAGCTCCTGAATTTTTTGCGCTTTTTTGTCTGCCTCTTCTCCTGCCTTTTTTGCACTTTCATTCTGTATGTTTTGCTGCCCGCGGTTATCCCGAAGCTGTCCCTCCAAAAAGCATTTCAGTGAAAATCCAAGTGCCCTGCGCTCTGGCTCCAGATCCTCTCCCTGCTGCCTTGCCACCGCAATTTTTTCCCGGAGAAGCTCTAATTCCCCTTTCTCCTCATTAACGGACTGCTGTCCTCTGGCACAAGCCAGAATATGCAGCTTTTCCTGTGTCTTAGCTGCCTCTTCCTGAAGATTTTCCCGTTCCATATCAATCATATCACGGTCACTAAGATGAAGGTTTTTCTCTTTTTCACTTTCATAAACCTTGCTGGAAAGCTCCTCATATTCTACTCTTGCAACAGCCTTATCCAGACCTTCCAGCTGTTCTTTTGACGCACTGTATTCCTTTTGGGTGTCATTCAAAAGAGCGTTCACATCATGGATAAACCAGGCAATTTTGTTCTCCTGCTTTCCCTCTTCACGCTCAGCTTCCTGATATTCTTCTGCCCTTGTGCGGATAGACTCTGCCTCTTCTTTAAAGGCACGGATATTGTCTCTTCGCTTGATTTTGGAACGGTTATCCTTGTACTGTCCAGCGTATTTTTCCAGAATAGACTGGAACTCGCGGATACGGTTTTTGTCTTTATTCAGCTTGCTCTCAATGGCTTCCAGAAACCACTTTTCTGTCAGGCCTTTTTCATCTCTGCAGTCGGAAAAAAGATCGGATAAGCCAGACTCTTTCACATTAATTTTCTTAATGATAGTCTCCCATTCCTTATAATTGATCTGGTATTCCATCAGCTTGTCAAAGTACTGCCGGGACTGGGCATAGTTGGTCAGGTCATAATAGAAAAACTTCATATCCCTGTCTTTTTTGTAGCTTTCGAACAACAGTTTACAGGAATTGAAATTCTTCAGAATCATCTCTTTTTTGCCCTTTTCAACTACGGGAAGATGACGGATGTCCTGAATACATGGCTCCTGATATTCACTCACAATGCCGATTATATCCAGGTTCTCTTTTTTGTCCTCCTGCAGATCCTGGGCTTTTCTCACCATAAGCCCGGTAAGGACATAGCCTGCGCCCTGGTCAAGGACCCATTCCACCAGAATAAAAGAGGGTTTATTGGTTGTGAAATAGCTTTCAAACAGACGGTCCTTGGTATTGCGATATCTCTGATGGACAAATGGGGCTGTCAGCATCTGCACCAGTACGGATTTTCCGCCGCCATTCTGAAGAGAAAGCAATGTACTTTCTCCATTGAAATACATGGTTTCATCACTGATGCGATATGCATTGTTGTTGTAATTCACATTGATCAGACGTATTGCATTAATCTTACTCATCCTTTGCCACCCCCAGTACTCTGAGAACTCGCTCATAATTGTTCTGATTCAGAAGGTTCCAGTCCATAAAATGATCCAGTTTTCTGGTGGTTTTTATCATCTCGTCCTGCTCTACATATTCAACCAGTCCCTGTTTCTGCAGGAACATCAGAATGTTGTAAATGAAACCTTCTTTCGTTGTTTTCATTCTGGAACCTCTGTCATCAGACTTCAGAGCCTCATAGGTTTCGTACAGAATCCGGAAGGAAATGCCTGCTGTATCTTTCTCATCCTCCTCTTCTGCTGCACCTTCCTTCAGCCTTGTGGAAATACAGTTCATAAGCTCTCCCACCCGCATATATTCCCGGGCTTTACTGCTGCTTCCCTGCCCATCAAAAAATTCCACAAGCAATGTAAGTATTACAAATTGGGATAAGTAGTAGTCTTTGTCTGTTGCTGTAGATTTACATAACGTATTCTTTAACTGCTGCTTGGAAAATCCCAGAAAATTATTTTCTTCTTTGGGAATCAGATAAATAACATTTCCATAGCGTTCTACATTGGCTGCAGCCACCTCACCCTGGGATTTTACCAGATTCCGGATTGCTTCCTCTTCCGTATAGGCCTTATATAAAAGAGGCTCATCCTCTTCTCTCAATTCATGATGTTCCAGCAAATAGTAAAAGATCTCCTGGCTGGAAAGGACTTCTTCTGCTTCGTATGCCATATGGGCTATTCCTCATTTCTTAAGATTCGGACAAGGATATTGGAACAGCGGATGCTCTTCCTTTCTCCACCTTCAGTCAACACATTATCAAAAATAACGGTATTTCCGTCTTCAATTCTGTATACTTCTATTTTTCTTATTTTCTGCTGTGAAAATTTTCCTTCACAAAGCTGCAGAAGCATTTCATTGAGCTGAAAATCAGATGTCTGATCCTGAATAAATTCACTTCGTTCTCTTTTCAGGGCGTCCATATCAATTTCTTTATTTCGAATCAGTTCTACCATAATTTCCTTAAAAATTTCTACATTTGGAATGAGCTGGTTTAGGTTTTCCTGCCTGCTTTGTATTTCTAAAAGAGAAATTTCTCCTGTTTCAACCGTCTGTTCTATAAGAAATCCCAGGCTGTTTTCATAACATTTCAGTTTTTCTTTTCGCTTTTTTTCCTGTTCTTTCTGGTATGCTTCTTCATCAAAATCCAGAATTTCTTCTGTATCTTCTTCCTCATTTCGTACACTGGGTTTCTGATATAACAACGCCTTATTCAGATTATAAATTTTCTCTGGCTCCTGATTAAATAAAGGCCGCAAAAAATATTCCAGATTTCCAAGAGACGCTGGTTTTTCCAGAACCTTATCATAAAAATCGTTTCGGAAAGAAAATCTCTGGATCAGCGATACCTGAGACAATAATTCCAGTTCTTTGGTATAAAGAGCCTTCAGGTCAAAATGACTGCTGAGAATTTTCTGATGTTCATCGATGGTGCGGTTCAGGTATCCTTCTATGATACGAAGATTCTCCAGATTTTCCTCTTCCTTTTCTCCCAGACGACGAACATTAATATTTTCTTCTTCCAGATTTTTTACCCGGCTTCGAACCAATTCCCGGTATTTCTGAAATTTTTCTTTGGTGTCGCTGATAGTATCCAGATTTTCCAAAAGGATTTCTTCGTAATCCTTTACGGAGTAATTCAATGCATTTCTTCTGATTTTTCCCATAGCTTCCTGAATCTTCTGAAGCTGGATCCGCATCAGGTTAAATACATTTTTTATCTCATCCACAGCCTTGTCGTAGCTCTGCTTTTCCAGATGCATCTGAAAGATCATTTCGTGAATGGTAAGCTTCATATTATTTTCAATTTCAAGGGTGGAAAGTATAAGATTATACCCGTCATCGGTAAGATAATAGGACGTTCTGCGAACCTCCTGATCAAGATAAACAATACGGTTCGCCACATAACTGACATGCATAATATGATAGGCATTCTGCTCGAAATCGTACCCGTCAAAATACATGGCACGGCCTTCGTTGGACAGAATGACGTTGACAATAAAATCCCCCAGCTTCCTGCAGTCCTCGTAGGTGATTTGCTTTTGCAGATATCTGGTATTAAGGGTATCAATATATGCCCCGATATCATCCATGGTACAATTTTCTTCTTTCAGGGACTGCTCCATAATGTAAAGCATAACAGCAAAAATAAGATTCAGCTGTTCATCAAATTTTGAAAAGCCAAACTGTTTCCAGGACATTTTCTGAGCGCTGTTCTGAATGAGCACCGCATACAGTCCCACATTTTTCATTCGTCTTGGAAAATTTTTGAGGAATTCGTACTGCAAAGACTGCCTCCTTCAGCATTGGTAGATATGCTTCGTAATTTATTCTATATTTTGCGTTGCTGCCTTTTGCCATATTAGATATTAGCTTATCTGATTTTCTAAAAGTCTGCTCTGTTTAGAATTTCCTGTGGAACATACCTTTCATTCTGTAAAACTGCCTGCATTTTTTCCACAGTAGTGTTGCTGAAATAGGAAAAGAATATGGAAGTAATATTTCGGTTCTGATGTTCTTTGGTCTCTGGCAAATTTTCCAGGCGGTCTGCCTTGTTCAGCATTGCTTCATATGCAGGAATAAAGGGCTTGATTTCCCATCTGTCCTGAAATCGTTCTACCAGATTCTCATATATTCCAATTCCCTCATAGTCCAGATCACCAAAGTAAAAAATCTTATTTCCAGAATCTGTCATATAGGGTTCCGCACACAGGTCAAAATCCTGGAAGGAACGGAGAATACCTTTGCCTGCCCCATAAATGAGTGTTCCCATTTCCATATTAAAAATTTCAGTATGCCCGCTCAATAAATGACTTCGCATACTGAAAAAAGGATCTTTGTTTTCCAAAATCAGGAGATTCTGCGGGGTATTTCTTGTATGAGTGTAATATGCCAACGGTTCTGTCGTCCGATAGATATTCAAAAATTCTAAGCCCAGTCCGCATCGATTCAGTATTTTCTTCCCTTGCTCCCTGTCCAGGAATTTCTCTCTGCTCCAGATTTCAAAGCTTCTCTCATTCAGTGACTCTGCGGTCTTCAAAGCGTCCTTATGTTCTTTCAGGTACTCATTCAACAGAAGCACCCATGGTCGATCTGTTTCATAAACATCTGGATGTGTAAGATAATAATCTACTGAAATCCTTGTAGAAAAATTATATTTTATTTCCTCTATATACTCGCTGTAATCCTTCTTCTCTTCCAGAATCCAATATTCCCGATAAAGTGCAGGCTTTTTCCCATTGGTCCTGGATGCTTTCACGGGCTTTATTTTTTCTTCTTCAAGCAGCTTCCGAATATATTCGTATTGCTCCTGATAGGACTGATCCTGCATAGTGCGAAGAAGAGCTTCTAAGGAAATTCGTTTCATAGAGGGAACTCCTCCGAATACAAATGTATGTTCTTATAGGTATCTTATCATAGATGTGTGTATTTTTCTATAATAATTTTTACTTATAACAGAAAAACCCCGGAAACCTTACGGTTCCGGGGTATCTTACGTTTGGACACATGTACCTTGCGGTACTCTATTTATATAATTAAGATGTTATGCTAAAATTATTCGATAACTGTAGCAACACGTCCTGATCCAACAGTACGTCCACCTTCACGTTTGTGAGGTTCTTAAAATCTCATTATTTTCTGTGATTTTCGTGTCTTTATTGTCCTGTGTTATAGGATTTCTACGCTATATTTCTGTTCTCTTCATTTTTTAGTATCAAAATGGTATCACAGCGACTTCATTTCTCACTATAATATCTCTTATCTATTTGGTAAGTATCAATGCTCCTAAGAAAACAGCAATACTTAAAATAAAATCCTTTTTCACCAGAAAATTTTTATATTTCACTTCTAGCCAGAGATTCAGGACTGTCGCACATATAAGTATTGCACACCCTAACAGTATTTGCGCTATACTGCTGTTTACAACAAAAGCCATTATAATTCCTTCACCACAAACAATTGTAATTGGTATCACCATAAACTGTTTCACAATTCGATTTTCCGATATAGGAATAAATAGACCATCTGTGGCTTTTTCAAGAATACTATCCAACTGTTGAACCATACTCCGTAAAGTCAATCGAAAAACGGCAAATATACTGCCTAACAACAACATATAACGTATTTCTTCTTGCTGTAAAAATGGCAGCGTCCAATAAAAAGGCATTTTATAAATTCCTAGACATATCGTAAACAAAATCATTCCCATTATTATCCAATTTCTGCCTAATCTATAAATAGATATTTGAGCTTTCCATATCAATGGAAAGTAGTATAAAAAATTGGATACTTTATTTTTTCTCTGTAAATATCTCACCATTTTTTCTTTTGCATATTGATCTAACAATACAGTGTTATTAAAATTTTGAGCAATACGTACTTTTTCCAAAAATTTCATCTCATCTTCATACTTTAAAGCATTTATTTCCAGAACACCAAAATCATAAACTAGCATATACATCCATATTCCTATATCTATAATAATACACATAAAAAAATATTTAAGCGATATTACCAAGATTATACTAAATAACAGCCATATTCCAATATCTCTTCTTTGATTTGCATGATATATTTTCCATCTCATTAAATTAGTTGTATTTAATAACAAAAATATTATGAGTAATATAAATAGAAATTTTCTATTCAAATGGATTCCATTAATACAAGCTGAAAGAATGATTGAAAATATAATGTCCTTTAAGGTTAACCCTATATATTTTATTGATATCATTTGTCTTATCCTTTTCTCTTGAATGAAAAACAATGATGCCGGTTTTATTATAATTGCCGGTTTAACATTAATAAAACAAACGCCAAACGAGTATAATATCAAAAATCCAAATACCAGATAACATATTCGAAGATTACATGCATTTATTTTCCGAATTATTGGAAAAAAATTAATCACAATTTGATATCCAACAACAGCTGCCGCAACTACCAAAGACAATATAGGTATCAGCATATTTTCTATTAATCTTTTAGTTTCTCTAATCTTATTCACACATAACAGTTTTCTGTACTCCTGCATAATGCTCTCCCTCACCAATTAAGGACATATATATTTGTTCCAACGAAGTTTCCTTATTCATCTGCTGCTTTTGTAATATTTCTGCCTTTGTTCCTTGTTCGACTATTCTTCCATCATATAAAAAAATATATCTGTCACAAAAATCTTCAGCCAAACTTAGTAAATGTGTAGATATGAGTATCGTTTTATCTTGTTTCTTCAAATTTTTTAAAGTATTTTTGAATTTATATGTTTGTGCTGGATCCAACCCATTAAACGGTTCATCTGCCAGCAGCACATCGTATTGCCGCAACAATGCAAGTGCAATCATAAGTTTCTGCAACGTTCCTTTTGAAAGTGCTGATGGAATTTTGTTAAGATGCTGATTAAGATTAAATTCTCGAATTAATGAATCAACTGTCACTGAGTTCTCAGGGTACAGTGCTTTAATAAACTGAAGATGCTCCCAAACAGTCAACTCTTCATAGTACACTGGAATATCTGGAATGAACGTCACAGGATTATTCTCTCTTTTAATAGAAAATATATCATTATCACCAATAATAATTTTACCATTATTAGGTTTCATTTTTTTTATCATGAGTTTTAGCATTGTTGATTTTCCTGTGCAAATTACGTTCAAACGGAATGCCAGTTCCGCTACTGCGGAACGGCTATTCCATTTTTAACGGTACGAAGTACCGCTAGATGATATCATTCT
>NZ_JAOQJM010000022.1:38833-39342 GCF_025566865.1 Blautia acetigignens | reverse complement strand
AGCGGACGGAGTAGACCCGAAGCGTACAATGATTATCAACGGGCTGGCAGAAGCACTCCTGACCACTCCCGAATGGCTGACAGGACTTTCCGAAGATAAGGAATATGACAGCCGCACTTTATGTGCAAGGGATATGGAGGAACATATCAAAAAATATCTTGATACGGTTTCTTCTGTGGTAAAGGGAGAACCGCACCAACAACTGCTTACCACATTCCTCGGAAAGATGATTGACCTCTATACGGTTATGACTTATCACTTTGCAGACGCAATGGCTGAGGTTGACCGTGTAGCGGAGGACGAGGGCTTAAAGCAGTCCTTACGCCGCTATGCGATTGAGTCAGGGGCGATTATGGAAAGGGTTTACCGTAAAGAAATGGAACTTCCTATCGAGGATATGAAGCAGTTTTTAGATGGGATTTTACATATCTACGATGAGGGACGCACCGCTGTAAAGATGGGCGACCTGTTCGGGATAGTGACAGCAGCCGAAGAAAGGGTTGCTGAAA
>NZ_JAOQJM010000022.1:0-38506 GCF_025566865.1 Blautia acetigignens | reverse complement strand
CAAACAGCACCCGATAGGAAACCGAAAGCTGAAAACCGTAACCGCCGACCATTTACAGGCGTATATAGACTTTCTCAGCTTTGGCGGTACAAATCCTGACGGTACAACCGCAAAGGCACTCAGCAAAGGGTATCTCCGATTGTTTTCGGCTGTTTTACAAGGGGCGTTCCGTTTTGCGGTATTCCCGAAAAGACTGATAACCTTTAACCCGATGCAGTATGTGGTATGGCGAGGAAAGAAAGAAGAATACGAACTGTTCTCGGACGAGGACGGAGAAACTGCCTCCACACCAACGCTCAGCTACGAACAGTATCAGAGATTAGAGGACTTCCTGAAAAAGAAAAACAATCCTGCACTTCTTCCTATACAGATAGCCTATTATACAGGTTTGCGTATTGGAGAGGTCTGTGGTCTGACTTGGCAGGACATTAACCTTGAAGAACAATATCTGACAGTACGCCGCAGTATGCGTTACAACGGGGCAAGGCACAAAACAGAAATAGGGGCAACAAAGCGTAAAAAAATCCGCACCGTGGACTTTTGCGATACGCTTGCCGCAATCCTGAAAACTGCGAAAACAGAACGGCACAAAAACCGTTTTCGATACGGGGAACTGTACAGCCTTAATTACTATTTGGAGGTCAAAGAAAAAGACCGCACCTATTATGAGGTTTACAGTCTGCCGAGGTCGGAGGAAGTCCCAGAGGGGTACAAGGAATTATCCTTTGTCTGCCTTAGACCTGATGGGGCATTTGAAGCACCGAGTACGGTGGGGATTATGTGCAGGACAGCGAGAAAAAAGGTGGAGGGATTGGAGGATTTCCACTTTCATATGCTCAGACACACCTATACAAGCAATCTGCTTTCAAACGGTGCAGCACCTAAAGATGTGCAGGAACTTCTCGGACACGCTGATGTCAGTACCACAATGAACATTTACGCTCACGCTACAAGGGAAGCGAAGCGTACTTCCGCAAGACTGCTGGATAAGGTAATCGGCGGAGAATAAAAATTTCCCTTGTTTCGGCTCATAAGGGCAAAAACAAGGGAAAATACATAAGGTTTGAACATTTAATAGGCGATATGCCTTGAAAATACAGGGTTTATAGAGGATTGAATAGATAAACTTGAATTTGACTTAATATCCATGGTCAACATGCTGCCACTTTCCGCCATCTGTTCTAACTAAAATCCACTTCCAATCACTGTATGTACTATTTGGATTCAAAGACCCGTCTCCACCAGATGAATCAACATCGAATGAAGATAATAAAACAATGACTTCATCTGCATTGTTTCTGTCTGCCCAATCTTTATGATCTTTCGTGCAGTCATCTCCGGCATAGTAAATTTCTGTGAGAGTGCATCCTTTCCAGTCACTCTTAAACTCCTTTTTTATTGTGTCAATAGCGGCTTTAATATCCTCTTCTGAATAGCTCTCAGATTCAACATTATGAGTTTTTACTTCACTGACATCTCCACCACAAGCACTCAAAACAAATAAAAGCATAATACATAGCATTGTACATACGATTTTCTTCATACAAGACCTCCTTAAATACCGATTTCTCAGTTTCAAAAACTGGAATTTCATAAACGCATTTGCTTCTTAAACGCAAACATTCCCTCATTGCCATCACCGACAAAATCGTCCGGTGTATCCGGCATAGGATGTTTTTCATTAAAAAATTCTGTAATATGAAAGCCGCAGACATT
Organism: Blautia acetigignens; assembly: GCF_025566865.1. Classification (NCBI taxonomy): domain Bacteria; kingdom Bacillati; phylum Bacillota; class Clostridia; order Lachnospirales; family Lachnospiraceae; genus Blautia; species Blautia acetigignens. Next base: position 36,790 of record NZ_JAOQJM010000022.1, on the reverse strand, counting down.
CACATAAAAATGAATGTTGCGCTTATCAAAGTACGGCGTACAGGTTTCCCATACTTTCGTGTTCGGATATATTCGTTCCAATTCAAACCATATCTTCTTACCGATACCATTGCTCTGAACTCCGTTCTTTACAAAAAGCAGGTCAAGATGGTTATGCTGTGTACTCTCATTGATAATAACAACAGCACCGCCCACCATTTCTCCATCGACAACGGCTTTATAGACAGCAGAACCCTCCGCATTCAGCGACTGGTCAATGTCCTTTTCAGGCAGAATAACAGCATCTGTTTTCCCAAAAGCATCTTCAAAACCTTTCTGAAATGCTTCCTGCATATCCGCCTTGTATTGGGTTAATTCTTTTGGTTCTATACAAACTAATTGGAAGGTCATTTTATATCTATCTCCTCAAAAATTCCGATTGAGATTTCACCTGTTTTAAAAGATTTAATAGCTGTTATATTTTGTTATTAAATTCTCCGCAAATCCTTGAAAACACTGGATTTATCGCAGGTGAGCTTTCCCTTATTGTTTCCCTTGTGTTATATCGTCCCATCAGTGTTTACGAACTCTGATAAGGGCAAATACAAGGGCAAGAAAATCATATAAAACAGTATAACACAAAATAAAAGTGACATGGTGAACTGATTGAAATGCTTCTGAGTTTTTAATTAGGGATTGATTGAATGATATTAAGGGGCTGTCGGTTAATAGCAAATTCCGGCATCCCCAGTAGTAATTGAAAGGATCCCAGCAAGGGCAAGGCTTGTTAGCTTTCTACCTTGCGAGGGATCCTTTTTTTCTATAAAAGATGAAATTTATTTTTGGCCGCAAAAATCCCTTGTCTGGATTTTTACAGCCGCACTTTTGATCAGGCTGTTTTTTCCGTTGTTTTTCCCTCAAACTTCTTTAGTTTTTCATTGAGAAAACGACAGTATTTATTTATATTCCTTCCGATTGCATACAACATGAATTCTTTGTACACTTTATCTGCAGAACGGTAATTAAAACGCCTAAAGTTTTCGTTTTCTTTGATATCACCGAAATGTCCTTCTGTCTGGATCGAACGTGTCTGCCGTTTTAGGATCCCACGCTCACTTTGGATGTTTGCATGGGATTTTTCACGCAGTTCTTCCCACTGCTCATTGATCTTCATTACCTTGTTTTTCTCAGCATCCTTTTCGGCATTATATTTATACAGACAGCGGGCTTTATGTTCGCATCCACTGCAGTCGGCGCAGGCGTACACCTCAAAGGTCTGGGTATAACCATTCTGCTCTTTGGTTTCCGTTCTTATGTGACGCAGTTCACGTCCGTCATGGCAGATATAGAACTGCTCATCTTCAAATACTTCGACCTTCATGTTGTAATATTTACTGATATTTTCGGCATATGCGCGTGTTTTGCGTTTTTCATGATCCTGCAGTTTTATATAGCTTTCTATCCCTTTTTCTTTTAAATAAAGCAGATTTTTCTCACTACAGTATCCGCTGTCAGCAGTTACCTCTTCCAGGATGCTGCCAAAAACCTGCTGGTGCTTTTCCAGGACTGGGATCAGGGTATTGTAATCCGTCCGGTCATTACTTACGTAACCGTGAATGATGAAATAATTTTCCACGGCAATCTGTACGTTGTACGCCGGCTTTAACTGTCCGTTCAGCATATGATCCTCTTTCATCCGCATAAAAGTAGCTTCCAGGTCTGTCTTGGAATAGCTGTTCCGGTCTTTTCCCATGATCTCGAAGCATTCTTTATATCCCATCAGACGCTGGCCGAGATGCTCCAGTTCCTCATACAGCTGCTGGATCTCAGGTTTTCTTTTTCCTTTTCCATAAACGAACTCTATCCCTTCTCCAGTGGCAATCGTATTAAGGTTCTTCTGCAGCTTCAGGATTTCAAGAGGAGAGCAGTTATCAATCTCAATGACTGTATTATTTGCAAGTTTCTTATGCTTTGACAGCTTCCGTTTACGGTTCTTTTCTATTACACTGCGGACTTTATCCATTCCCTCGATCACTAACATCTGTGCATTCCCTATATCATACTTTTGCCCATAACCATTCTCTTACAAAAATATATTATACCTGGCAAAGTTCAGTTCAATAGAATCTAGCAGACCAGCCAGATGGTAATTGATCGTACCACGCCAGACAAATGTATAACGGTTTGCATTGGCTTCAATCTTAGTCCCATCAATAAAAAGTTCTTTCAGTGTAACAAGGCCTTCTTTTTGAAGCCGGCGCAAAAACTGGTAATTAAGGTCATCCAGTATTTCAGAGGTCAGCTTTTTCCCTTTAAACTCATAAAAAGCGTCCCGTTTTGGTTTCTGCCCACGGGTCAGCCAGATAAAAGCCAGATCTCTTTCACATAATTCTACAATACGGTCAACAGAACGTACCCCACGCATGTTTGCGTAAGTAACTACAGCATACATCATAATTGGGTTATACCCGGTTCTTCCCTTATCTGAACAATTGGCCAGCAGGCCAGAAAAATCTAAATCCTCCATCACTTTTTTCAGGGTATAGACTGGATCGTCGTCGGGTAAATTCAATTCGAAGAAACTAAAGTTCATTTTCTGTTGCCCAAGCTCAAAAAAGTCGTTATATAATAATTAGTCGATACTTACTATTTTTGCTTGGCTACATAATTCTTTTTCCTACAAAGTCCTGCTATAGATGTAGTTATCAAGCCCACAAACAATAAAACCATATATAATTCCAACGGTGTGTCATCTCCTGTTTTTGCCCCAGAAGCCGCTCCACTTCCAGCATGATTCACATCTGTGCTATTATCTGCACCCGTTTGTGTTGTCGGCTGTGTTGTTGGTTCATTTGGAATATCCTGCTCTGTTTTTTCTGCCAGAATATAATAATAACTGCCATCCGCCTGAAAAATCATCTGTCCATTTCTGCTTTGCACAGATAATGTCTTCAATGTCCCTTTGCTGTTCAAAGAAAAAGCAGAAGAATTCTTCAACGCATCCGATAAAGAAATTGTCACTCCATCCACCGCTATTCTGTTTTCCTTTTTATCTGTAAAATAGATTTCAAATGGTGAAATGTTTTTCCCCTTTCCTTCCAGACATGCAACAAACCACTCCCATGCCTCTGTATCCTGACTGGTTATCGGATAAACCACCAGCGTCAAGCTGCTGTCTGTAATTCCACTGACCACAATCCTTCTGCCATCCGGTAACTGAATCTCAGCTTTCCCATTTTGGACAGGTGATGTTAGATATTCTGTTTTTCCTGCAATATAAGTTGCATAAATGCCAAAATCTGTCTGACCCTGTTCTCCTGTCAGGGCAGAGTTCCCGGCGTAACATATCGTAGCTGAATATACTGTAATTATGCACATCAGAAAAAATGTTACTAACCGTTTCATTCTGCCCCTCCTTTCCTGAGTATTGTATTTAGGGTAACCGAACCGGCACTGTAGTATGTATCTGGCTCATAAGCCATAATCTTTAATTTAATTGCAGTACCATCTTCCACTTCGGAAGTAAGTGATACAGATTTTACATATTCTCCAGGTCTGATAAGTCCTGTCTCTCCCAAAAGAATTCCATCTGCGGTCAGAACACGAAGCTTCAGCCATACATCAAATTTTTCTGAATTCGTAAAATAAACATCTGCTGCATCGCCTTTCACAATCACATTTCCACAGATATATGCCCTGAATTCCATTCCATCCTGATAGATTTCCGACCATCCAAGCTCCTCCGGTACTGTCGGCATGCCACTGACCGCCGCTTTTTCGAAAGGCGGTGGTGAGAACGAGCGAACATCCTCCTGTTTTCCATTGTTTATCAATGTCAGTACCATAGTACACAATGACAACACACATACAATACAGGCAACAGGCAAGCTCCAATTTTTATTCATTAAAATCCCTCATTTACATTATCATCTGTCATATTTACCTCAAACAACGCGGTTTGGAGTAAATATCACAGATGATCTGCACAGACCTTTTTAGCCTGCACAGATCTCTGCTAATTTTAATTTGCTTTCTATCCAGCAAACACACTCCAACATATTGTCTAAATAACTTTTACTGTCAATGTTGGATTATTTTCATTTCTCAAATCAACCGTGAGACGGATAGTCTTGCCATTCAAAGCCATTGTACTCGGTAAAGAAACACCATAACTTCCGTTTCCACTAGTTACCTTCTGCAGAGAATATGTACCCTCTGCCTTTATGTCTCCATCTTTAATGACATATTTTTCTTGTGAATTTCCTTTATTATAAATATAGAAGATGCTAGCCAAATAATTATTCCCTGGACATTCTTTCTCTACAGTGTATACACCATCTGTCAATGTAGTTTTTAAAAATCCCCAGCTTATATTGCCATTTCCATCCCACTTATAATTCGAGGAGGTACCAACATAATCCGAAATAGTCACCGTCACATTGCCAATCTCTTTCTTTTCGGCTGTTGTATCTGAAAGAGCCCCCTTCAAGGACAAGGTCGTTGTTTCACTTGGACTTTCCCCAACGTTTGTTCCTTCTGCTGATTTTAATCCTATTTTAGAATTCGTAAAAGTTCCGGTAATGTTATTGTCAGTTTTACCATAAGCCAGAGAAGCTGTAATGTCCGCATTTGAATTATTCGTTACAGTAATCTGATCAGCCCCATCCTGACAAGTCCATGAACTTGTACCGGATGTTTCCTTATATTTTAAAGTTGTTGGATCCCAGCTTTTTGTAACGCCCGAACTATATGTATATTCCAGACTTCCCCATTTCACATCAACACTATATACAGTATCTGTGTTTTCTTTTCCGGCTTGATAAGTAGCTTTAATATCCGCTGAACTATCCTCTGCTGCATATACAAAATTTCCCATAGACATGCTCAAAGTAAGAGCGAGTGTTGCTGCAATTATTTTTTTCTTCATTCTTTCCGCCCTCCTTCTTATTCCTGTGATGCTGCATCTGCGATTTTTACTGTTACACTACCGATTGTTGCTTTATTTGCATTTTTATCTGTTAATGCCCCTGACAAAGAAATCGTAGTTGACTCAGTAGATGCAGTACCCGCTACTGTGGTTGTCGCACCAATAGACGCATCCGCAAGACTCAAAGAAGCCTTATCAACTTTCGCAGTGATACCTGCATACGAATCCGACGTTGCTGCTTCAACAGTTGCAGTCAATGCCTTATTAGAGCGATTGGTAACTGTCACCTTGTTCGCTCCATCCTGGTTCGACCAGCTTCCTTCGCCGACAGATTCCGTATACTGGTGTGTTGATGGATTCCATTTTTTGGATACAGCTCCATCCGTATACGTGAATTCCATGCTTCCCCACGATACATCAACGGAATACACCGTTGCTACTGCGCCTTCAAGTTGATAAGTTCCGTATACTGCATGGCTGTCTGTTCCTCCGGCTGAATCTATTGTTGCCGCCATTGCTACTGTTCCTGAGGATAACCCAAGTATAGTCGCCACACAAAGAGTTAATGCTTTTTTCTTCATCGCTTTTCTTCCTTTCTGCAAAACATTTTATTACATCTTCTTTTTGAAGTATGTTTTCTCTTAATCAGTCACTGTAATTTTAATTCCTTCGATATTTCCATTCAGGACTGCTTTCTCCCCTGAATCCGGATCATAATACAGAACATTGTATCTTCCTGTATAATCTCCCACAGAGAGTTTTGCTGCATCTTTTATCAGATCCAGCTGTTCAATTTTATATCCGGATGACAGAGTTCCGGACTGGGCAATCACAGTTTCTGTTCCATCTTCACTGATAATGACAAGTTGAAGCACAATATCATTTACTGATTTCGATGGATTTTGAAACATCAGATTTGCCTTATTATCAGAAAGTGAAATATGTACTTCCTTCTGATAAACCATACTGACTGCTCCCCCGCCCTTAGATACCTCCATCTTTTCTTCTGAATCACCTGTTACAGGTTCTGCATATTCTTCTTCTTTCTGTGGTGCATAGTCAGGAGCAAGTGCCGGACCGGTATTCCTGAAAAATAACGCCCAGATCGTCACTGCTAATGCAACAAATGTAACAACAAGAAGTACAGTAATAATTATTTTTGTCCTATTTGCAGATATCTTTTTTTCGGACTGTTTTCCCACTTGATCACCTCCTTACCCGGCCTGTTCATAGGATATCGTTCCGATCACCTCACCGTTTATTCCCGGATCTGGTTCCCCGTAAAGGTTAAGATATACCGTAGCCGTATTCCTGGCAGAAATGGAAAGTTTCTGAACTGTTTCTCCTTTCTGGTCCTTGAATACTCCGGTAATTTCCTTGTGTGATTCTGACGGTTTATAAGACAGAATAAGTGTCACATCCTCATTTCCTGTATTTGTGAAACTCACTTTTCCTTCGCCCTCTTCATAATCCCATTGCCCGGACGTCGCATTTTCATAGCAATGTGTATCTGGATTCCACTGACCTCTGGAACCCGGATGATAAACAGCATTTAGCCCAGACAATTCCATTACAATGGAATCCTCACTTTCTGTATCCGGTTCCGGTATCAGAGAACGGGAAGCAAGAGCATAGGTTCCAAACGTTCCGGTATCAAAGGCAATGATATTTTCACGGCTGTCTGCATCACCACAGATTACTGCCTGCCCATCCCTGACACAGACAAGTACCCTGTCTTCCATCTGCGCCTGCACATCGGTTGTTTCCATAATCATTGAAAGCATTTCCTGGCTTTCTGCAATTCTCAAAGGTTCCTCATCATTTTTCTGCCTGAACAGACGTAGAGAAAAATACTGCTCCACTGTATATCCATTATTTTCTGCCCACTGTTCCAGAATGGCTTTCTCCTCTTTCAGGGAATTCCTTTCTTCTTCTGAGAGTTTTTGTTCTTCTGCTTTCTCCTGCTCATCCTTCAAAAGATCATCCAGCAGGTCAGCGTATATCAGCACATTTCCATGTCCACCCTGCCTGATCTCATCCTCCGAAAATAATGATCGTACGAACGGTTGCTGCCCGTCTTTGAGTTTCAGCTGATTCATTCCCAAAGAAACTCGTGTAGCCAGATCAAATGTCATTTCTGCCGGGGTTTGTGTGGAATCTTCTGTAACCGGCTCCGTAGATGTTTCATTTTCATCCCCATTTGGTTCCTTCATCTCTGTTTCGTTCTCATTCGGAACTGCCACAAAATCCTCTGTTATAACTTCAGTTGGAGTTTCCACTGGAGCCTCTGTTATAGCTTCCGTCGGAGTTTCCACAGGATCCTCTGTTATAACTTCCGTCGGAGTTTCCACTGGAACCTCCGTTATAGCTTCAGTCGGAGTTTCCACTGGAGCCTCTGTTTCTTTCTCAACCGGCAGCTCTGTTGATGACTGGAAAGATTCCGCTTCCGAAGTCTGTGTTTCCGACTCTGTTGATTGCTTCGTCATTTCAGTCTCGGCTGCAGACACTGTACCGGAAATCAGGCTAAGTGCTGCTGCAGCCGCAAGTATCCATCTGGCTTTTTTGAAGCAGAACCGATTTTTGCTTTCTTTTTTCATATCGTTATCCTCTTTTCGCCATTTGCGCTAAAGCGGGCATTGACTCAGATCAGCTTCCGCTTTCTGGCTTCTGTAATTGCTGCTGCTTTATTCCTGACACCAAGCTTCCGATAAGTTTCTTTATTGTGGTATTTCACTGTTGCCTCTGAAATTTTCAGCTCTTTTGCTATATCTGCAGATGACTTACCTTCTGACTGCAGTTTTAATATCTCCAGCGCATGTTCACTTAAAACAATATTGTTTCTGGAAGCCAGATAAGAAGGATATGATTTAGCCATCTGTCTGCATTCTGACATGATCTGGTTTCGATAACTATTGTCTTTCCAGATAAATTCGCACTTTTCAAACATTGGAAGAAGTGCTGTTCCTTCCCTGGTAAATATTCTCACAAAATGATATTCTTCTGCCTGACTGATGCTGGTTTGAAGAGTATCCTTCCACTGCTTCTGTTCCAGTTTATACTGAACAATAGAAAGCAAGATCATCGCTTCCATATGAATATAGGTACGCTTCATAATCTCCGCATAATGCAGGAGCTGCTGCAGCAGGCAATAAGCTGCTTCCAATTTCCCAAGAGAAATATATACTCTTACTTTTGTCAGATATCGAAAACGTTCCATTGTGCAAAATTCCGCATTCTCATCTGGTGCCTGTTTCATCCAGTCTGAAACATCTTCACCCTGATACAGCTTAATCCGGCAAATAAAAGCATCAATATTGGAAATCAGATTCGGTGCTTCCTCTTCCGCACAATCACGAAATGCATCAAGAGATACAAGTGCGCCATCTGCATCATTTTTCAAAACAGACAGCCATGCAAGGATTCCTGTTCCTACAAAAACCTGTTCCAGCATACCCCCCCCCGTCCTGCATCCATACGGCCTTTTTCTGCCTTTGAAAAAATCTCAAAAATATCTTTTCCTTTTTCCAGATAGCTCTCTGCAAGTGCAAGAGATACAAGGCCTTTTCCATATTTTCCAAGAACAAATTCTACCGATTTACCGATCGTAAGTGCCAACTCTGTGTCTCGTTTCGACCATTCACAGAAATCTTTTCCTCCGTTCATTATAGAAGGAAGATTACTGGTCACAGGCAGCTCTGGAAGAACTGCTTTTTTATTATGAATTAACAGGTCTGCATTTTTCAGCAGATCGATCATGTTCGCTGTGCCAGTATGAGGAAGTGCTATTTTTAAATAAAGCAGCCTGCTGCGAGCTTCTTTTCCCATACTGCCTGAGTGCCCTTCTGCAAATTTTTCCAGCTGATGATACCAACGGTTGCTTTCTTCTATATTCATCAGCATAGATTGCAGCAAACTGATTCCTGCCATAAGTACCGGACTCCCTGAGATGAGTTCTTCCGGCAGTTTCAGATAGTACTTCCTCAGTTCGTAATAATGCCCGCTGGAAGGGTTCTTTCGTACATTGGAAATCAAAAGTCTGGAAATACTTTCCATATCGTTGTATTTTTCATACATGGAAAGTGCATCAAGAGGTTTTCCCTCTAATTCATAATATAATCCGGCTACATAATAAAGATGGTTGATCTGCTCAATGCTTCTCTTCCTCCGTAGTCTCTGCTGCATGGATTTCCTCATAGGCCATCTGCATTTCCAGATTCCATCGGTTCCTCTTATGTCAAAAAAGTTTCCAACTTCTTCAGCCCGAAAGATCAGTTTCTCCACATCACTTCGTCCTGTAAGCATGGACGCAAGTCTGACTGTAAATGTTTCTACAATGGACATGTCCATAAAAAACTCCTGCAGTTCCAAATCCCACTGATCGTATACATGGGTTTCCAGATAATCCCACTGCCGTCTCTGTGTCAGTTCCAGATTTCCTTTTTCCATTGCAAAAAATAAAAGAGATAACGCATTTCCACCGCCCATATTCCATGCCTTCTGATGTTCTTCCCGGGTAAGATGAATATCATATTGTTCTATATATGTAATCTGCTCATCTAATGAAAAAAGAAAATCACTTTCTTCAATTTCCGCAAATATGTATTTCGTCCGAAGCGGAAGAAGCCATCTCGGAAACGGACATCTGGCGATCAGGATCAGCCATACATTATTTAAGCTCAGTAATTTGCAGATCACTTCAAAATAGTTTTCTCTTTCTGTTGTATCTGTGAGATTTTGAAGATCATCAAGTACTACTGTGTATTCAGCAGATTGTTCTTTTATTTTAATCTGGTCTGCACTTGTTTCTGATGCACTGTAATAGCTGCAGCGTTTCATATTCAAATTGTGCATAACCAGAGAAGTCTTTCCGATGCCTGTAACTCCATACAGGTATAGCGGTGTTCGAAGTTTTTTGGCAGAGCGAAATTTGCAAATAGCTTTTTGAGGGCATATATATTTATCATCAGTAAATTTGACTATTTTCTGCATATTTCCCTCCTTTGTTTTATCGTATTTATGTAAATATTGTAGCAAATTGAAGGTTGAGATGGAACTATCCAAAAGGATAGTTTTGGGCAAAAATTTGCAATAAAAACAGACCCCATTATATTTCATAATCTGCTCTATGAAATATAATGGGGTCTGTTTAATAAGGCTTTCTATTCTTCACTTCCAAGCCGATGAGCCTCTTTATAAATCTCACAGGCACTGTGATGTACACATCTTTTATATGCACAGTCCATAAATGTGAGAATTCGTCTGCCATCCTTTTCCCGGTATTCACAGCATACTGTCTGGCTTCCGTTGCAGGTGCGGCAAAAGCCGGAAATAAATTCTTCCGTCTCCATAGCTCACCTCTGACACAGCTTATGTATAAAAATACCACTTCGAAGCTTTGGCTCAAACCAGGTGGATTTGGGCGGCATTAGCTTATTCTCGTCTGCAATCTGCATCAGATCTTCCATAGAAGTGGGATACAGTGCAAAAGCAATTCCGCGGCTCTTATCTGCCATAGCCTGAAGCTCTCTTAATTTATGGCTTCCGCCCACAAAAGAAATCCGCTTATCCGTCCTTGAATCTCCGATTCCAAGTATAGGTGCAAGCACCTGCTCCTGCAAAAGCTGGGAATCCAGCTGTCCCACTACGTCCTTGCCCTCATAAAGCTCCGTCTTCGCTTTCAGCAGATACCAGAAGCCATCCAGATACAGTCCAAAGCAGTGCTTCTCCACAGGCTTGGCCGGAAAGCCCGGAACTATGGTCATGTCAAACTTCTCCTTGATCCGGGAAAGTACCTGCTCCGGTGTCTGACCATTTAAATCCTTCACCACACGATTATAGGCCAGAATCGTAAGCTGGTCATAGGGGAAAACAACGGACAGGAAAAAGTTAAACTCCTCGTCTCCTGTATACCCCGGATTCTCTTCTCTTCGTTTCAGGCCAACCTTCACCGCAGAGGCAGCTCTGTGATGTCCGTCTGCAATGTAAAGCGCCGGAATCTTCTCCATCTCCTCCCGGATCAGGGCAATTGCCTCGTCCTCATCGATCACCCACACACGATGTGTAATCTCATCTTCCTCTGTGAAGTCATATTCTGCCAGATGATCCTTTTTCCACTGCGCAAGAAGACCGCTCAGTCTGTCGGTGTAGCGGCATGCCAGGTAAATAGGGCCTGTGTTTGCATCGCACACATCCACATGATTGATGCGGTCCAGTTCCTTATCCGATCTGGTAAGCTCATGCTTCTTCACCACATTGTTCAGATAATCGTCAATGGAAGCACAGCCTGCAATTCCAGTCTGTACCTTCCCTTTGCGAACCAGTTCATATATGTAATAACAGGGCTTATGGTCCTGGGAAAGAATCCCCTTCTCTTCCATCTGAAGCAGATTCTCCTTTGCCTTCTTATATACCTCAGGGTCATAAAGACCGGCATCTGCCGGAAGATCCATCTCCGCTCTGTCCACATGCAAAAAAGAATCCGGATTCTCTTTTCCGATTGCTGCGGCTTCCTCCCGGCTCACCACATCATAAGGAAGTGCTGCTACTGCCGCAGCCTTTTCCCTGGCAGGTCTTAAAGCCTTAAATGCCCGAAATACTGCCATAGTTTTATACTCCTTTCAAATCTGCCTGCCTCTTTTTAAAGTGCTCCAAAGGCGGTCTTTTTCTCTGACGGCAGACTATTTTCCTCTGTTTTTACAGGTGTCGTAACTTATATTATATCACAAATAATGCGGCTTCGCAATGAAACTAAATAATTTTTGAGAAAGCTAAATTTTTTTGTATTTTTCTATTGCAAATTGTTTTATTTATGTTATTATACTATTAGAAAAACAAAAACGTAATGCAATATAACCAAATAAATCAAACACCACAAAGGAGGTTTTCCCCATGACAGAAGGACTGAAATGGACGGTCAATCATGTTCCGGAATCTGATGACAAGTTTCTGGATCTGATGTCCGAAGAAAACGTAACCAAAGCAAATGAATTTCACAAGAGTTTCCCACAGTATTCCGTTACACCGCTGCAGAAGCTTTCCGCACTTGCTTCCTATCTTGGAGTAAAGGGAATCTACTGCAAGGATGAGTCCTATCGTTTCGGACTGAATGCATTCAAGGTTCTCGGAGGCTCTTACGCCATGGGTCGTTACATTGCAAAGGAGCTTGGCCGCGACATCAGCGAGCTTCCCTATAATGTCCTCTCTTCTGACAAATTAAGAGAAGAATTCGGACAGGCTACCTTCTTTACTGCCACAGACGGAAACCACGGACGTGGGGTTGCATGGGCTGCCAACCGTCTTGGACAGAAGGCTGTAGTAAGAATGCCGAAGGGCACCACCAGAACCCGTTTTGATAACATTGCCAAAGAGGGTGCTGAGGTAACCATCGAGGAAATGAACTACGACGACTGTGTAAGAATGGCAGCTGCAGAGGCAGCTAAGACCGAACACGGAATCATTGTTCAGGATACTGCATGGGACGGCTATGAGGAGATTCCTTCCTGGATCATGCAAGGATACGGTACTCTTGTTCTTGAAGCTGACAAGCAGCTGAAGGAGAACGGTGTTGAGCGTCCTACCCATGTATTTGTACAGGCTGGTGTTGGTTCTCTTGCAGGTGCAGTTGTAGGATATTTCGCTCACAAATATAAAGAAAATCCTCCTGTAATGGTTGTCTGTGAAGCAAGCGCAGCTGACTGTCTCTATCGCTCTGCTGCACAGGCTGACGGCAATCTGGTAAATGTTACCGGCGATCTTCAGACTATTATGGCAGGTCTTGCATGCGGTGAGGGAAATACAATCGGATGGGATATCCTGAAGAATCATGTTACTGTATTTGCTTCCTGTCCGGACTGGATGAGTGCAAAGGCAACCCGTATCTATGCAAACCCGCTTGAAAGTGATCCACATATCGTATCCGGTGAATCCGGATCTGTACCGCTTGGGCTTGTATACACAGCACTTCACGATGAAGATGCAAAAGATCTTAAAGAAGCCCTGAAGCTGGATGAAAATTCCAACATTCTGGTAATCTCCACAGAAGGAGACACCGATCCCATCCGCTACCGCGAAATTGTATGGGACGGATTATACGGAACAGACAAATCATTAAGCGAATAAATATAAATTTTACGGAGGTAAATTACAATGGATTACAACAAAATTAAAGAAGCGGCTCAGAATTATGAAGCAGACATGACCAAATTTCTTCGCGAACTGGTTCACTTCCCCGGCGAGAGCTGCGGTGAGAAGGATCATGTAATGCGCATTAAAGAAGAGATGGAGAAGCTTGGCTTTGATAAGGTTGATATTGACCCGATGGGAAATATCCTGGGCTACATGGGAAGCGGAAGCACACTGATCGGCTTTGACGCACACATCGACACAGTAGGTATCGGAAACAGAAGCAACTGGGAATTTGATCCATACGAGGGCTTCGAGACTGAGACTGAGATCGGCGGCCGTGGAACATCTGATCAGATGGGCGGTATTGTATCTGCAGTTTACGGTGCTAAGATTATGAAAGACCTTGGTCTTTTAAATGACAAATATCAGGTAGTTGTTACCGGAACTGTTCAGGAAGAGGATTGCGATGGTCTTTGCTGGCAGTACATTATCAACGAAGATAAGGTTCGTCCGGAATTCGTAGTTTCCACAGAGCCTACAGACGGCGGTATCTACCGCGGACAGCGCGGACGTATGGAAATCCGCATCGATGTAAAAGGTGTTTCCTGCCACGGATCTGCTCCGGAGCGCGGTGACAACGCAATCTACAAAATGGCTGACATCCTTCAGGACGTTCGTGCATTAAACGAGAACGATGCAGCAGATGAGACCAAGATCAAAGGTCTTGTAAAAATGCTGGATAAGAAATACAATCCTGAGTGGGAAGAGGCAAACTTCCTTGGAAGAGGTACTGTTACCACATCCGAGATTTTCTTTACTTCCCCAAGCCGCTGTGCAGTAGCTGACTCCTGTGCAGTTTCCCTTGACCGTCGTATGACAGCAGGTGAAACCTGGGAGAGCTGCCTGGATGAGATCCGTGCACTTCCTTCCGTTAAGAAATACGGCGATGATGTTAAGGTTTCCATGTATGAGTACTCCCGTCCATCCTGGACAGAGCTTGTATATCCAATCGAGTGCTACTTCCCAACATGGGTAATCCCGAAGGATCACAAGGTTACTGCTGCTCTTGAGGAAGCTTACCACAATCTGTATGGAACAGAGCGTATGGGAAATGCTGAGACAGAAGCTATGAGAAAGGCTCGTCCGCTTACTGACAAATGGACCTTCTCAACCAACGGTGTTTCCATTATGGGACGTAACGGAATTCCTTGCATCGGCTTCGGACCTGGCGCAGAGGCACAGGCTCATGCTCCGAATGAGAAGACCTGGAAGGATGACCTTGTAAGATGTGCAGCTGTTTACGCAGCACTTCCTACTGCATACTGCAAATAAGAATCAACAGCAATATACGCCATGGAGCGGATAGCTTGACAATGTATCTGCTCCATGACCTCCACTTTATCTGTCTTTTAAATATTTCAAATATAAATTATAAGGAGAATAACTCATGAAAACATTACAGGATTACATTGACAAACTTAACAGCCTTAACTTCAAGGAAATGTACAACAACGATTTCTTCTGGACTTGGGACAAAACAGACGATGAGCTTGAAGCTGTATTTACAGTTGCTGATGCTCTTCGCTTCATGAGAGAGCACAATATTTCCACAAAAGTATTTGAGAGCGGTCTTGGAATCTCTATTTTCCGTGACAATTCCACCCGTACCCGCTTCTCCTTTGCTTCTGCCTGCAACCTTCTTGGACTTGAGGTACAGGATCTGGATGAGAAGAAATCCCAGATTGCTCATGGCGAGACTGTTCGTGAGACCGCTAACATGGTATCCTTCATGGCTGATGTAATCGGTATCCGTGATGACATGTACATCGGAAAAGGCCACACCTACCAGAAAGAATTTATGGATGCTGTAACAGAGGGAAATAAAGATGGTATTCTTGAGCAGAGACCAACTCTTGTAAACCTTCAGTGCGATGTTGACCATCCTACACAGTGTATGGCAGATATGCTCCACATCATCCATGAGTTCGGCGGTGTTGAGAATCTGAAGGGCAAGAAGCTTGCTATGACATGGGCTTACTCCCCATCCTATGGTAAACCGCTTTCTGTTCCACAGGGTGTGATCGGACTTATGACACGTTTCGGTATGGATGTTGTTCTTGCTCATCCGGAAGGATATGATGTAATGCCTGAGGTTGAGGAAATTGCTAAGAAGAATGCTGAGAAATCCGGCGGTTCCTTCACAAAGACAAACAGCATGGAAGAAGCTTTCAAGGATGCTGATATCGTTTATCCAAAGAGCTGGGCTCCATTTGCAGCAATGGAAAAACGTACCAACCTTTACGGCGAGGGCGATTTCGACGGAATTGACAAGCTTGAGAAAGAGCTTCTTGCTCAGAATGCAGAGCACAAAGACTGGGCTTGCACAGAAGAGCTTATGAAGACAACTAAGGACGGAAAAGCACTTTACCTGCACTGCCTGCCAGCAGATATCACAGGCGTAAGCTGTGAGACAGGTGAGGTTGATGCAAGCGTATTTGACCGCTACCGTATCCCGCTTTACAAAGAAGCTAGCTTCAAACCATATGTAATTGCAGCAATGATCATGCTCTCCAAATTTGAGAACCCACAGGATATCCTGAAAAAACTGGAAGTAAAAGCTGCTCCGAGAATTATGGAATAATGCTTTTTTTGGGGCTGTAGTAATACAGCCCTTTTTTGTTCTCATTTTTCGGGATAAACAGCTTTCCGACTATATTAAATGGAGGTTTTTACAATGTATAAAAGAAAACGAATCGTAGTTGCCCTTGGCGGAAATGCTCTTGGAAATACACTTCCGGAACAGATGATTGCTGTAAAATCCACAGCAAAAGCACTCTGTGATCTTATTGAAGAAGGGCATCAGGTGGTTGTAGTCCATGGAAACGGACCTCAGGTTGGCATGATCAACAATGCCATGACGGCTCTTACCCATGAAGATGAGACACAGCCAAATACCCCTCTCTCTGTTTGTGTAGCAATGAGCCAGGCTTATATTGGATACGATCTTCAGAATGCCCTTCGCGAGGAGCTTCGCAAGCGCGGCTTTATGAGAACTCCGGTTGTTACCGTTGTGACACAGGTACGTGTAGATCCTGATGATCCGGCTTTTGAGAATCCAAGCAAGCCGATCGGCAAGTTTCTTACCAAGGAAGAGGCAGAGTATCAGGCAAAAGCTTACGGACATGTTATGAAAGAGGATGCAGGCCGCGGCTACCGCCGTGTGGTTGCTTCCCCGAAGCCTGTTGAGATCGTGGAGCAGGATGCCATCAACAGTCTGGTAGATGCCAATAAGATCGTGATCTGCTGCGGCGGCGGCGGTATTCCGGTTACCTTAGAAGGCCATCATCTCAAAGGCGCTTCCGCGGTTATCGACAAGGATTTCGCAAGCTGCCTTCTGGCGAAACAGCTGGATGCGGACATGCTGATCATTCTTACTGCAGTAGAAAAGGTTGCTGTCAATTTCGGCAAAGAAAATGAGAAATGGCTGGATGACCTTACCGTCTCCCAGGCAAAGAAATACATCGAAGAAGGACAGTTCGCCGCTGGCTCCATGCTGCCAAAAGTCCAGGCCTGTGTAGACTTCGCCAGCTCCGGTGCCGGCCGAACCGCCATGATCACCCTCCTGGAAAAAGCCAAAGACGGCATTATGGGAAAAACAGGAACACAGATTCATCTGTAAGAAAATCTTTTATAACGAAAAAAGCACGAGGCAGTCCATGGAGACTGCCCTTGTTTTATAAAAAAGACCTTCCGCATTTCACTCACTGAGCTGCAGAAAGTCCTTTTTTTATCATTTGTGATGTTTCTCTTCCTCTTCTTCCACCAGTCTTGCGGTTTCACCGGAGGGAGCGGAGATTACAGCTGCTGCAATGATCTCGCAGGGCGGATTCTCCTTTACACTATCAACTGCTGCCTTCACAGCTGCCACATCACCGCTGAGAAATACGGTCGCATGGCCTCCGCACTTGGTATGCCAGGTACGAAATTCCACATTTGATGTTTTCAGCATCTGGTCAAGGACAACTACTGCATTGCAGCTTCCCAGAACCTCTACTAATCCTAATGCTCCATATGACATCCTCTTATTTCCTCCTGACATATTCTATTTGTTGATGGTCATCTTCAGTGCAACTTCTGTGTCTGCAGTAGGGGATGCGATCACTGTGTGGGATACCACCTTGCCCAGGGGCTTCGCTGTCTCCAGTGCCACTTCCATTGCTGCATTTACATCTGCTATGCTGCCTCGCATTTTCACACAGGCTCCGCTTTTCAGTCGGTTTCGCTCTACACTCTGGATCTTCACGTTCGCAGCCTTGGATGCTGCGTCCAGAGCTACAAAGCAGGCTACCAGGTTATCCAGCTCAAATACCCCAACTGCCATGCCGTTATAGTTTTCTGCCATTTTATCCTCCTTACGAGACGGGAAAAGGGGCTGCCCTTTCACGACAGCAAAAAAAGGATCTCCCGACTGCTTTCTTTTTTACCAGTATACCTTGTTTTTCCTGTAATTACAAGTAATTTCTGCCTGTAATCTCACGCAAATTCACAAAATACAACACAATCCCACATTTTTTTCACAATCTAATCCCCATTCTACAAATGTCGCGATAATTACATCTGCCCTCTGCCAGCTTCCGCCTTAACATCTATATCCGTAAGTTCCTTCCCATCCTCTACCTTCAGAACAGCTGTATCGTCTCTGTGCGCGGTTATGACGGATTTTCCGCCACGGTCTCCGGTGATGGAGAGAAGCTGGTCATAATATTTCTTTGTAAAAATACAGGGATTGCCAAGCCTGCCCTCGCTGGAAACGCAGGCAATTCCTTTTCCTGTGGTTTCCAAAAGCGTGATAAGCTGGCGGATCGTCCCGGCTGTAAGCCAGGGCTGATCGGATACAGTAAAAAGACAGGCGTCCGCATCCAGGTTGGCTTTCAGGCCAATTTTCAAGGAGGAAGAGATTCCCTCATCCGGATGGGGATTTATATATACCGGAACTCCTAATGCTCTCGCTTCCTCCTCAATTTCCTCATACTGAGTTACCACCGTTACCGTCATCTCCTGCTTTATGTTTTTTAAACTGCCTGTTTCCAAAACACAGCTGGAAACCTCTTTTCCCTGTCCCCCGGCCCCAGCCACCGCTATCAGCCTCTCCAGAATATATCGGTACATAGGATTTCCGTCAATTTCGTACAGCAGCTTGTTGCCTCCAAAACGGCGGCTGTTTCCGGCGGCCAGCATGATCAATGCAATCCTCATAATTTCTCTGCCTCTCTTAAACTGCCGTAAGCAGCGACAGTTCCCTGTTTTGCCAGATCTTCCACAATATGCTCTGCCGGAGCCGGATCCGATAATACATCTGCTTTGTTTAAATAAACCCGATAGATTTTGTGGTCCACGTTCTTATATAATCCGTGGACGGAAGTGGCGATTTTCTCAATATCTTCTGCCGTTACCGGTGCATCCAGATTTTTTTTGAGGAAAGCACTGGTGTATTCTGCACGGTGGGAGGTCTCACAGATAGGCTTGCCAAGGCAGTCCAGACCGATCACGCTTACTACAATATCCGCAAATTCCGGTATCACCGGCTCCCAGTCTGCCGGAACCTTCAAAGGTTTGTGCTTCGCACCGTCCGCTTCGATCAGCATCACATCACAAAGGGAAGCCAGTTTCTGCAGTTTCCCCGCTTCTATGGAGCACATTTTCCTGGAGGCTTCCTCTATATCGGCCACCGCTGCAAATCCATGATTCTCCAGCATTTGGGGAAGCTTATCGAGCTCATCGCTGCCAATTCTTGGCAGCATCGGATCAAAGGCCATATGGGTGGTAGTCGAAATGATCACCTTCTTACCTAAGGCCTGCAGCTCTTCGTTCAGACGATAGATCAGACTGGTTTTCCCGCCTCCGCCAACAACAGCGATCACCGGGTATTTCTCGATATCCAGCTTTAATAAATCCAGAAAATATCCACTTTCTTTCATCCGGCCTCCTACTTCGGCAAAATACCGTTGCTAAGTAAAATTTCCACAACACTTCCTGCAATACATCTTGCCTTATCTGAAATGGTAAAGCAGTTCTTTTTTTCCTCTTTTCTGGGGTCTATATCGGCAATTTTCATTCCAGCCGGAACATAATAGCCATCCTTTATAATCCCGCGCAGAACACCCGTTATAGAGGCTTCTACGGGCACATCTCCCACATAGGCAAGTATCTGCCCCTTCTCCACAATATCAGCAATATGGGCAATCCCACGGATCATACCGGTGCCAGGAGAGTGAATAACCCTTTCTTTGCTTACGCCGCCTACCATGCCCGGAATACCGGTATTTGGAATTGCACAGCCCTCTGTGATAATTCTTGCCAGATCATGTCCGCGCATAGTCTCCACCACATAATCCACATCCAGCCCTGCTGTAAAGCCAGGTCCTAACCCAATGGTAAGAGGTGCCATCTCTTTGGTAGTTCCCAGATTTTTTTTTGCAAGGATAGCATCTATAAGGGCAGCCACTTTTCCCTGTTCATGAAGTGCCCAGATACACGTTCCATCAGGGTCTACTATAAGAGGAAGCTCACCTGCCTGCCATATTTTGTCACATTCTTCCAGAGCATTTGCCTGTCTGCACAAAACACCCTCTACTTCTGCTGTTTTGTCATATACAGCCTCGCAAAAGGCTACTTTCCTGCGAATTGCGCTTGGCTTCTCACATTCTAAGATCAGTACACGATAACCGCAGCGATGCAGCCTGTGGATTACACCACTTGCCAGATCTCCCCCGCCGCGGACGATCACACAGTTGTTATTCATGATTTTGTCCTGCCCGTTTTTTTATTTTGTAATGATAAAGCATATTTGAAAAAGCTGCAAAGGCGGGGATGTCCCCGCCTTCTTATAGCCGCTGTCATTTATCCTGTGCAGCCATATTTTCTTTATTTACCTTCTCCACTGCATTCACAATATTCTCATAGCCTGTGCAGCGGCAAAGATTTCCTGCCATGTGCTTGCGGATCGCATCCCTTGTCAGCTTCTCGCCGCGCTCCAAAAGTACTGTGGCAGACATAACAAAGCCAGGTGTACAAAATCCGCACTGAATGGCTCCCTCTTCAATAAAAGCCTCCTGAATACGAGTCAGCTCTCCGTCTTTCTCAAGGCCTTCCAGGGTGCGGATATTCTTGCCCTCTGCCCAGACAGCCAGATAAATGCAGGAATCAATAGTCTCACCGTCAATGATTACCGTACAGGCACCACATTCGCCTACCTCACAGCCTTTTTTTACAGAGGTAAGCCCGAGACGGTTGCGCAGCATATCGAGAAGGGATTCTCTTACATCCACATACTCAGCAACCTGTCTTCCGTTTACAGTACACTGTACCAGCCGCATATCCTTTTTCATGACTGCTCACCTCCTGCTGCATTTTCATCATCGACCATGCCGCGGCGAATACTTTCTTTTAATGCTCTTTTTGCAATCTCGCCGCCAATCTGAAGCCTGAAGGCCTTCGATGCTCTCCAGGAATCTCTTGGATTGATTTCCTCCCGTACAAGCGCCTCCACTTTTGCAAACAGCTCATCACCGATTTCCATGCCCTTCAATGCTTCTTCTGTTTTATGGCAGCGATAGGGCACAGGTGCCGCTACACCAAAGGTAATCCGCACATCCTCCAGTACCTTCTTCTGCGGATCGATCCTGCTTACCACACTGCAGCTTAAGGTTGCAATATCCATGGCATTTCGCATGGAATATTTAATATAAAAGCCATGATATCCCTGATAATCCTTTCCCGGAATCACAATATGGGTAAGTACATCTCCCTGGTGAAGATCTACCCTTCCAGGTCCCAGATAAAAATCCTGGATCGGAACCATTCGTCCGCCGGTTCCATCCGCGATCCGAAGCATTGCATTCAGGGAAAACAAGGTAGGTGCACTGTCTGCGCTGACTGCACCGTTGCATACATTTCCGCCGATAGTCCCGATATTGCGAACCTGAGGACCTCCAACCTGATCCACAGCCTCACCCAGGACCGGTATCAGCTTCTGAATCACCGGGTCTTTGGTAACATGGGAAAAGGTGGTAGCTGCTCCGATGAAAATGTCACCGGAATCCATCAGCCGGATCCCCCGGATTTCCTTAATATCCCGGATACTTACCAAAGATGTTCCTGCCATTTTCCCTTCACGTATTTTGATCAGAACATCACTTCCGCCGGAGATTATCCTTGCATCAGGATGCTCCTTCAAAAGCAAAACTGCCTCTTTTATAGTTTCTGCATTATAATAATTTTCGATATCGTACATTCCTCATGCCCCCTTTCTCAGATCAGTCCGGCTTTTGTAAAGCCGTCTATCAGTCTTTGCGGTGTCAGAGGAATTTCAGCAAATCCAATTCCTGTTGCATGTAAAACTGCATTACGGATTGCCGGCGCCCCCGGAATTGCCGGCGGCTCTCCAAGAGCCTTGTTTCCATAAGGTCCCATAGGATCATTCAATTCTACAAATTCTGCTGTAAGATCCGGTGTATCCATAGTTGTCATCAGCTTATAGTCAAGCAAAGTACCGTTTAACGGTCTTCCTGTTTTCTCATCCAGAAGAAGCTGCTCGGAAAGTCCACAGCCCATACCCATGGACATACCGCCGTGAACCTGCATAGCTGCAAGCTGTGGGTTCAAAAGAATTCCGCTGTCATGTACATTGACAATATCCAGAACCTTGATTTTACCAAGCTTCATATCTACTTCCACCTCTGCGAAGCAGCATCCGGTTGCAACCGTATTCTTTTTCACTTGTCTGGAAACCTCAGCTGTAAGAACGGAAGAATTGCCCAGACTGTAATAGCTCTCCATTGCAAGCTCTTCCAGAGAAATGGCCTGTCTGCCGTCTGCCAGAATATATCCGTCCTCCAGCTCCAGACGATCCACATTGCCAGGAACAAGAGTTCTTGCATAATCCAGAATCTTCTGCTTCAAAAGCTGGGCACATTCCTTCACTGCAGTTCCTGTAACAAAGGCCTGTCTGGATGCATAAGCACCTGTATCAAAAGGTGTCACATCTGTATCCTGCATCGTCACAATATGTACTCTGGAAATATCCATATGTAAAGTTTCTGCTGCCATCTGAGAGAAAACAGTATCTGCACCCTGCCCGATCTCAGTTGCTCCCACCTGAAGCTGTACGCTTCCATCCTGGTTCAGTGACAATCTGGCACCTGCAATTTCCAGAGAAATAGGCCATACACCTGTCTTATAGGAGAAAAGTGCCATACCTACGCCGCGGCGGATATCTCCTGTCTGGTCTGCATATGCCTTTCTCTTTTCATCCCAATGTATATAAGCAGCGCCCTTATCCAGGCACTCAAAAATACCATTTGAATTCGCTGCAATCGGTTTCAGATAAGCATCCTCATAATATCCATGAATCAGATTCTTTCTTCGGAATTCCAGAGGATCCATTCCAATCTCATAAGCAATATCATCCATAAAGCTCTCTGTTGCATAGCAGACCTGGGGAATGCCATAGCCTCTCATGGCTCCTGCAGTAGGACAATTGGTATAAACCGTATATGCCTCACCTCGGATATTCGGGCAGGCATACTGAAGACGGCTTGCAGTCAGGCCGTTAGCTGCAATGGCATGTCCGTGGGAAGCGTAAGCTCCCTGATTGGAATAAGTAATCATCTCTTTTGCCAGAAGATGCCCCTCCTGATCTACTCCTGCTGTCATTTCGTATTCAATAGAATGACGGGTTCTGGTATTGGTAAAGGTCTCCTCACGGGTAAGCTCGATCTTTACCGGGCGTCCGCCAACCTGCATGGTAAGAAAAGCATTCAAAGGCTCGTAAAGCACTTCCTGCTTATTTCCAAAGCCGCCGCCTACATATGGCTTAATGACACGCACCTGTCCCCATGGGATTCCCAGTGCCTGACCAACTACACGGCGGACAATGTGAGGTATCTGTGTGGAAGAAACCACAACAATTCTTCCCTTTTCCATATATGCATAAGAAATATTATTCTCAATGTGACAGTGCTGAACAATAGGGGTCTTATAGCTTCTGTGGATCTGTACAGCAGCATCCTCCAATCCCTTATCCACATCACCGATAGCAAAGCTGGAACGCGCAAGAATATTATCCTTCTTATCAAGATGAATGGGATGCTCACTTCCCCGCATAGAAAGCCTGGGGCTTAGCACAACCGGATATTCTTCATATTCTACCTTGATCAGCTTCAATGCCCGTGATGCAGTCACTTCATCCTCTGCTACAACTGCAGCAATATCATCTCCATAATAACGTACTCTTCCGGTCAGAAGATTACGGTCAGCCACATCCTGATGTGCCAGTTCCACAGACCAGGGATGTCCCGGTGTGGGATAGCAATGATTCGGTACGTCCTTAAAAGTCACTACTTTTACCACGCCGTCCAAAGCTTCGGCCTCACTGGTATCAATGGACTTCACAATACCATTACCGATTGTGGCATGACAGACCTTTGCCACCAGACACTTGTCCAGGATCATATCATCTGTAAACTTCGCTCTTCCTGTTACTTTTTCATAAGCGTCTACTCTTGGAACACTCTTTCCAATCATATGCTTCACCTTCTTTACATTTACTTAGTTTGTTTAAAAAAGCCGACGCCGTTCAAAAAACAATATCACGGTTCTTCTTTGAACTGGCTGTCGGCTATGGGCTCATTGCCTTGTGTCTCAAAAATATTGTCTAAAATATCTCTTCTGCATAAAGCAATTGTACCACATTTCTCAGATGTTTTGCAATATTTTTATGCATAATGCAAGAATTTTGTACAGTTATTTTTGAAACTTTCACATATTATTCTTTTAATGTCTGATTAATTGATAATACCTCGCAGGTCATAGATAGCATGTCTTGGGCATTTCACCACACACATACCGCAGCTTAAGCACAAGTCCTCGTTGATCACAGCGCAATTGTCTGTGACCTTAATGGCTTCTGCAGTACATGTTTTCTGGCAGATGCCGCAGCCGATACAGCTGACCTGACACTGTTTTTTTGCCTCCTGACCCTTACTTTTGTTAGAACATTTCACAACCATCCAGTTGGCACATTCATGAATATGAATTACCTTCTGGGGACATACCTTTACACACGCTCCACAGCCAATACATTTCTCTTCATCTACTTCTGCCACACCATATTCATTAAGAGAAATGGCACCAAACTTGCATTTGCTTACGCAGGCTTTACAGCCGATGCATCCGTCCTTACAGCCTTGCTCACCTGATGTGGCTCTGCACCCTCCATTACATGCCACAAAAGCAGCTTTATATGGGAATTTCTTTTTTACAGCCATATCATCCCTTCCTTTCATATGGTGTCCCGCTAAGAGGAAGGCTGTACCGCCTTACACCATCTCTTCGGAAATATGCATCTGCAATTGCAGGTGCCGTCGGAATTGATGTGATTTCACCGATACCAATCGCGCCGCAGGCAACCTTAAGTCCCGGCTTATCGACTACAATGGCATCGATCTTTGGAATTTCGTGGGAACGGAATAAACCAAGAGAACCATATTTCTCAATTGGCTTACAATTTTCATCAATCGGATATTTTTCTCTTAAAGCAAATCCCATGGACATTACTACGCCGCCTTCAATCTGGCCTTCACAGGATAAAGGATTCACTGCTTTGCCAACATCATGAGCCGCAACGATTTCCTCCAGCTTACCGGTTTTGGAATCCAGGATACAGACCTGGGTAGCATAGCCATATGCCACATGAGATACCGGATTTGGCACATCTGCTCCAAGAGGGTCTGTTTTTGCAAGATATTCTGCGTAATAAACCTTGCCGATCATTTCCTCTACTGTTTTTCCGCCACGCTTATCTTCCATCAGCTTCTCACAGGCTCTTCTGCATGCTTCTCCGGTTATCAGAGTCTGTCTGGAGCCGGAGGTTGTTCCGGAATCAGGTGAAATCCAGGTATTGCTCCGCTCATAAACAATATCCTCTCTTTTAATATCTGTGTTGGTAACGATCATCTGAGTCAGCACAGTGCCAAGTCCCTGGCCAATACAGGATGCGCCGGAATAAATATGAAGCTTCCTGTCTTCCTCGAAAATCAGCTTCACACGGCCGGTATCCGGAATTCCTACACCGACTCCGGCATTTTTCATGGCACATCCAAGGCCTACCGCTTTGCCAGCCTCTAATGCTGCGTCATATTTCTCTTTCACTGCCTCCAGGGTTTCCACAAGACCGGTGGAATCATCTACGATCTGTCCATTAGGGAGAACTTCTCCCGGACGGATAGCATTTCGATAGCGAATCTCCCATGGTGTAATTCCCACTTTATCTGCCATCATGTTCAGTAAGGTCTCTGTTGCAAAGCAGGTCTGCGTAACTCCAAAGCCCCGAAAAGCTCCTGCCGGCGGATTATTAGTATAATAAGCAGTTCCTTCAATCTCAAAGTTCTGATAATGATAGGGACCGGCTGCATGAGTGCAGGCACGCTCCAGAACCGGACCTCCAAGAGATGCAAATGCGCCGGTATCAGCCTTAACCTTTGCCTTAACACCCATAATATTTCCGTTCTCGTCACAGCCCATTGTCATATCCATATAAAATGGATGACGTTTTGGATGAACCAGCAAAGATTCTGCCCTTGAAAGCTTCATTTTAACAGGCTTCTTAGTCACATAAGTAAGAAGCGCCGCAAGGTGCTGCACGGTCATATCCTCTTTGCCCCCAAAGCCTCCGCCTACCAGGGCATTCTGAACCTTCACCTTATCTGTTCCAAGAAGCAGACTGCATTCATGCAATGTCTGATGTGCAGACTGGTCTGTGGAATATATGAAAATATCTCCATCCTCATCGTAAAATGACACTGCACACTCCGGCTCCAGAAATGCATGCTCGGTCCATGGTGTTTCAAAATGCTTGGAAATCACGTATTTAGAGCCTTCAATAGCTTCTGTGGCATTGCCGCGGCTAATGTGCTTATATGCACAGATATTATTCTCTTCCTCATCAAATACCCTTGGTGCGTCCGGTGCAGCAGCTTCCTCAATGGTATGGATGTGAGGCAGCACCTCATATTCTACCTTGATCAGCTTCTTCGCCTTCTCTGCAGTTTCTCTATCTTTTGCTGCGACAAGTGCAATGGCGTCCCCCAGATAATGAGTCAGGCCGCCAACCGGAATCAGGGTATACTGATCGTGCTTCAAATGGCCGATCTTATTCTCACCCGGAATATCCTTAGCTGTAACAACAGCCTCCACCCCCGGAAGCTGTTCTGCTTTTGTTGTGTCAATAGAAAGAACACGTGCCCGCGGATATTTGCTTCGGAGAGCCACTCCGTAAAGCATGCCTTCCGGATAGAAATCATCAGGATATTTTCCGGTGCCAAGAACCTTTTCCCCCACATCAATTCTTGCCACACGGGATCCAAGCTCCCAGTTTTCATCTTCCTGTGGAATTACGCCCTCCCGCATAATTCCTGCGGCAATCCGCACTGCATCTATTATTTTTACATACCCTGTACAGCGACAGTAATTGTTGCGCAGGGCATACTTGATTTCCTCATCAGTTGGTTCTTTATTTACATCCAAAAGAGCTTTGGTACACATAATCATACCCGGAATGCAAAAACCGCACTGTACAGCTCCGGCTTTGCCGTACGCATAGGTATATACTTTTTCTTCCCAATCGGTCAGGCCTTCTACTGTGATCACGTTTTTCCCTTCCAGGGAATCCGTGTCCGGCACACAGGCTTTGCAGGTCCTGCCATCAATGATCACGGTGCAGGCTCCGCAGGCGCCCTCACTGCAGCCGTCCTTTACAGAGGTCAGATGCAATTCATCACGCAGAAAGCGAAGCAACTTCTGGTTTTTCCCGGACTCTACGGTCTGTCCATTGACTGTAAATGCTGCCATATTGGACTCTCCTTTCTTGCGGGTTCTCCCGGTCAGGCATACGCTTTGCCATTTTTCCGGAAGCTTTTACATTATATAGATACTGTCCACAGCCCGGATAAAGCTGTGGACAGCATTTGCCTTGTTGGTCAAGCGGATATTCGCAATCCGCTTCGCTGCTTGCTCATAACCAAATGCTGCTTCGCAGCTTGATTCGGTTAAATCACAGATCAGATCATATATCCATAATCATCGATCACTGCACAGATCAGCTTCTTCAGACCATCATACAGCTTATCAGCAGGATCATCTGCCTTGCAATCTGTAATCTGGCCTACAAATCTTACCTTGCAGGTCTTTGCTTTTTTATCAAGCACAACAAATCCGTCGTTTGTGCTGTCTGCCATATCTTTTTCATTTGCAAACAGAGTGAATTTGTCTTTATATGGTGCAC
Source organism: Blautia acetigignens (assembly GCF_025566865.1). NCBI lineage: Bacteria > Bacillati > Bacillota > Clostridia > Lachnospirales > Lachnospiraceae > Blautia > Blautia acetigignens. The sequence continues at coordinate 9,419 of NZ_JAOQJM010000022.1, read as the reverse complement.
TTGCGTATGGACAGAAGCTCTTGCAGTTACCGCACTCATTACACATGTAATCTACATGGATCACCTGATTCATTGCCATTCCCGGAACCTTTACGGAAATATTTGCACGGTTCGGACAAACATCCACACAGTTCTCGCAGACCTTATTACAGGTAAGACATCTTTCTTCCTCTGTCTTCACTTCTTCGCTGTGCTTTAAGATTCCCTTCTTTGCATAGCAGTCTGCTTCCTTGCCGGTTACAGCTGCATCCCTTGTGATCTCTTTGCCAAGGATATCTTTAACTGCAAGCTGCGCATCGCGGATTCCCTCTACAATCGTAGCAGCACCCTTTGCTCCGTCTCCAGCAACATAAACGCCGCTTACACTGGTTTCAAGAGTCTTGTCGTTGACCTTTGCTCTTCCTCTTTCGTCCACTGCAATCTGGTTTGCAGTATAGAAGTCTGTATCAAGCTTCTCACCAACTGCCACGATTACAGTATCAGCAGGAACCTCTTCTACGTCTGCTGTCTCAGTAACACCGGCACGTCCGGACGCATCCATCTGTCCAAGCTCCATCTTTTGGCAGATCAGTCTTCCATTCTCAAGACTTACCGGAGAAAGAAGCTCTTTAAACTCAACGCCCTCTTCCAGAACCTCCAGAAGCTCATCCTCTGCTGCAGGCATGTAGCGTTTGGTTCTTCTGTATACAAGATATACATGCTCTACGCCTTTTGTGCGCTTTGCTGCTCTTGCAGTATCCATGGCTGTGTTACCGCCGCCGATAACTACCACATTCTTTCCGATATCCAGACTGCCATCACTTGCCTTGAAATCACGAAGGAATTTCAGTGCGTTTACAGTCTCACCCTTCTTAAGCTTCAAGGTACCTGGCTTGCCGGCTCCGATCGCAAGAATCACTGCATCATAGCCCTGTGCTTTCAGCTCTGCTACAGATGTAATTTCTGTATTGGTGCAGATCTTTACTCCCATCTTTTCAATAAAGGAAATATCTTTGTCAATGGCATCATCTCCAATACGGAAGCCCGGGATCACGTAGCGGATCACACCGCCTGCTTTTTCCTCTTTTTCAAAAACAGTTACAGCTGCGCCCTCTCTTGCAAGGAAATAAGCTGCAGCAATACCGGCAGGACCGCCGCCTACAACAGCAACCTTCTTACCGTTTGGTTCTCCGGCTTTGATCTGACCGATCAGCTCCTCATAGCCCTTCTGTGCTGCAATCAGCTTAGTTCCGCGGATATTTACAGATTCCTCATAGAAATTACGGGTACATTTATTCATACAGTTATGCGCACATAAGGTTCCTGTAATAAATGGCAGTGCATTTTTCTCAAGGATCACTTCCAGAGCTTCTTTGTATTTGCCCTCACCTGTAAGAGCCACATACTGCGGAATATCCTGATGAATAGGGCATCCCTCTGCACATGGAGCATAGAAGCAGTCCAGAAGCGGAACCTCTTTTGTGCTCTTTCTGTTTGGAATCGGCTTGATATTCTTTACATGATGTGCATCTGTGATGGCATCCGCTGCCAGCTTTTTCAGTGCATCCACATCAATTCCATCCCATTTCTTCGGAGCAATTCCGTCAGTCTTAGCTGCAACCTGAGAAAATCTCTGATAACCGCCGGCCTTCAGAAGAGTCGTTGCCATGGTTACAGGCCAGATTCCGCAGCCTACGATCCGATCGATGTTGTAATAATCAGCACCACCGGAATAGGAAATTCTCAGCTTTCCTGCAAATTCTTCAGAAAGCTTGGCTGCAAGAGAAATGGACAGAGGGAATAAGGATTTACCTGACATATACATTTCTTCGCTTGGAAGCTCATTTCTTGTAACGTCAACAGGGAAGGTATTGGTGATCTTCACACCAAATTCCAGTCCCAGCTCCTCTGATAATTTCATCAGGCGGGTAAGCATAGGAACTGCATCCTCATACTGCAGGTCATCTCTGAAATGGAAATCACCGAATACCATATAGTCGTATCCCATTTCATCCATAGTCTTTCTTGCAAAATCATAGCCCAGAAGAGTAGGATTGCATTTTACAAAGGTATTCAGATGCTTCTCGGTAAGAAGGTAGTTTGCAATGCTCTCGATTTCCTGTGGCGGACATCCATGTAAAGTGGAAATCGTTGCAGAATTACAGATAGCAGATGGAATCGCCTCAATATCTTCTCTGGTGAAATTGTGGAATCTGTCTGCATTGTCCAGAAGCCATTTTTTACATTCCTGGAAGACAGCAGTATCCTTGGCTTCCATCATTCCATCGATAAAGGTGTTCACCTTGTCGCCTTTGATTCCCTCCAGATCATAGCCTACAGAAATATTAAACTGGAAGCCATCCTGCGCTCCAAGATTAAATTCCTTCGCCATAACATGAAGGATAAACCATGCCTTGATATATTCGCTCATTGCATCCGGAACGGTAAGCTCTGTAGACCATTCACAGTTATAGCCTTCGTCATCAGCAAGAATACATGGTTTATTTACACATGCGGAAAGCTCTGCACCATCCATTTTCTGAACGGTCTTCAGCTCAAAGAAACGTGCGCCTGCATAATAGGAAGCAATAATATTCTGGGCAAGCTGTGTGTGTGGACCTGCTGCAGGTCCCACAGGTGTCTCCAGAGTTCTTTCAAAGATTGTCAGATTATGATCTGCATTTATTGTATATGGGCGATGTACCCCAAATACTGTATCTTTCCCGCTTTTTTCCTGAAGGACCCATTCCATCAGCTGCCCGAAAGGCATACATGTCATAATATCGCTCATATTTATTTTCCTCCGTTAATATCATCAGCCAGTTCCTTGGCAGACTGTCTGCAGTCAGCCATAACCTTATCTACATCACATACCAGTACTTCTCTGTCCTTCATAAGAATCTTTCCATTGCAGACAGTCGTTACTACATCATGTCCTGTAGTACCGAACAGCAGATGTCCATTTACGTTATCAGCTCTCATAGGTGTCAGCGGGTTGTAATCCATTACGATCACATCAGCTGCAGCCCCCTCTCTTAATACGCCAAGAGGTTTCTTAAAGTAACGGTTTGCAATAACAGCATTATTTTCAAAGAGCATCTTCGGAACTTCTCCCCATGCAGCATTAGGATCGCACAGATGATGCTTATGAAGAATATTGGCAACCTTCCAGGATTCCAGCATATCATGAGTATAACCATCTGTTCCAAGTCCGGTCACGATTCCCTTATGAACCAGCTCCATAGTAGGAGGACATCCGCAGGCATTTCCCATATTGGATTCCGGATTATGGACAACCATTGTATCAGTTTCCTTAATCAGATCCATCTCATGCTCATTGATATAAATACAGTGTCCCAAAAGAGTCTTCGGTCCAAGAATGTTCCAATCATAAAGCCTGTCTACAATTCGTTTGCTATGCTCCTTCAGGCACTGATGAAGGTCATAGATTCCCTCAGCTACATGAATATGATAACCTACGCCCTCTGGCTTCAGTTCATTGCACAGCTCCATGGTCTTATCAGAAATTGTGAAGGATGCATGCATACCCATCATAGCTGCCAGCATATCGCTGTCATCATCCAGTGCATGTTTAATAAAATTCACATTCTCCATTACGGACTCTCTGGACTTGTCCATGCCGTCACGGTCAGAAATCTCATAGCAAAGACAGGTTCTTACGCCCAGTTCCTTAGCAGCGGATTCAATAGCGCTAAGGGAGCCTGTAATATGTCCAAAGCTTGCATGATGGTCAAATACAGTAGTAACACCATTCTTAATACTGTCAATATAGGTAGCCATTGCAGAAAGTCTGGTCTGCTCCAGAGTCAGATGGCGGTCAATGGTCCACCACTGTCCATCCAGAATATCAAGGAATCCCTTGGGATTGTATCCCTTAATACTTAAGCCTCTGGCAAAAGAGCTGTAGATATGCTCATGAGTATTGATAAATGCAGGCATGATTACTCCGCCTCTGGCATCCACAAATTCTCCATCCGGATATGCTCTCTTCACCTCATCTGTAGTCCCCACCATTACTATGGTGTTACCATCCATTGCAACTGCGCCGTTCTCTATAAATGCATTGGATGCGTCCCGTGTGATCATTCTTCCGTTACCAATAATAAGCATATGGAGTCCTCCTTTACTTGTTAAAATTGTTGAATCAAAATGCACAATTCAACATTTTTTAGGATATTTTATACAGATAATGTAACATATTCTCATCCGAATTTCAATAGTATTTCAAAAAATATTTTTGGCTTTCTTAAAATTTTTGTAGTCTAACTTTTGTTGCCTGGGGGCAAACCTGGTATTTACAGGAAAAAGGGCGCAAAAAAAGCAGCCCGTTTTTATGCGAACTGCTCTTTCTGCCACTTGCTTATTCTATTTTTCTGATTTAAGTTGTTCCGAGTACATTTCCCTACAGTTCTCTGACCACATGCAGGCTTCTGCGCTCCTTTTTCCAGAGTTCTGTGTCGATTTCCACTTCGTAGCCTTTTCCATTCTTCACATGCCAGTCATAAAAGGACCGTTCCTCATCTGCATATTCTTCCATAATATTCATAATGGTGCCGCCATGTACCACCAGTGCGGCGCTGGAAATATTTTTGCGGATGCAGCTGCCAACTGCCATCTGAAATCCGGTGATGTTTCTTCGCTTAAATTCTTCCCGGCTCTCCCCTCCCGGGAATGGAAGAAGTCCGCCGGAATCGATCCATGCCTGGTAATTTGCATTGCCGTCCAACTCCAGATAATTTTTGTTCTCAAATTCCCCGAAATCGCACTCTGCAAGCTCATCGATTATGTTCAGTGGTTTTCCCGGAAAAAGAATAGACGCAGTCTGGGTGCAGCGCAGCATGGGACTTGCATATACTGCCTGGGGTTCTCCATAGTCCAGCTGCTTCAGCACTTCCTGAGACTGAGGTAAAAGAGGCTCATCGGTTCTTCTTCCTATATATCTTTGTTTTTGATTGCCAGCGGTTTCTCCGTGACGAATAAGCATCAGCTTAAGCATCCTTGATCACCGTCCCAATTCCGCAGACCACACGGGTCACTTTTTTGCTTTTGGAAGCAAGTCCCGTACAGACTCTGCCCACTGCTTCCCGGTATTTCCGGTCAAAAGCGTCCATGGGAACGACGCCGTAGCCTACCTCCTGGCTTACGACCACAATGTCCGGATTCCCTTCTGCAAGCTTCTCTGCAAGCCCGGCAACATCATGACCAGCCTTTAATTCCTTACGGATAAATTCCTGGAAATCCAGAACCCCCTCTGCCTTCATAAGCTGGTATTCCTCTAACTTGCCGCCATTTTTCCAGCAGATTTCCGGGTGTTTTTCCTTTGCATAATCGCTTTTTCCCTGAAAAGCGCCGCCGATAATCATTTCCATTCTGGTATCTCTCCTTCTACACTCACGCTTTTGTATATTATTTCTTCTAAATCAGCACAGAAGCCACCGCCAGCACTACTGCCATTCCCACCTCGCAGAGGCAAAGGAAATAGCCGGCCAAGTCTCCTGTAATTCCGCCGAAATACTTCATGGCCTTGTGATGATAAAAAAGGAAGATTGCCCCAGCTGCCGCAAATGCCAGAATCCCAAGCACAGGCTGGATCCAGACCATCACAGCCAGAAGGATCACAAGATAAACAATCAGCACATTCCGCACCGCCAGATCCTCTGCTTTTCTTGAAAACTCCGCCACAGTGCCATCCTTTCTAGCCTTTGGAAAAGTCATGACGCTGATTCCGGAAAAGCATCTGGAAACCATAAAGCCAAGCGCCATGATCTCAAGTGCAGGTTTGCAAAGCCACAGCTGGCTGTAAGCACCATACCAGGCAAGAAAGTAAACACAGGCCGTGATCACAGCAAATGCCCCAGCATGGGAATCCTTCAAGATCTCAAGGCGGCGCTCCTTTTCCTGCCAGGAGCTTAAGGCATCGGAAGTGTCCAGAAGCCCGTCCACATGGATTCCTCCTGTGACCCATACCGGAACCAGTACCAGCACAGCTGCCACAAATGCCGCCTGAAACCCAAATCTGCTTCCCGCCCAGCCCACAGCCAGGGACAAAGCCCCGATCACAAGACCGATAAAGGGAAAGAAGCAGAAGGTATATTTCATATTCTCCTTGCTCCAGTCAGCTCTTGGCATGGGGATTTTCGAATACATGGCAAATGCCACCTTAAAATTATTCCACAGCATTTTCACCTGTTTTTCCTCCTTTGTGCCAAATCGGGATTCCATATACTACTTCTACCACCTGATCTGCCATTTCTCCAAGCTTCTGGTTGATTTTCCCAAGATACTCCTGATAGCGGACGGTATCTCCCTCATAGGAAGCTGCCTCGGAAAAAATCTCATTGGTAACAATCACAAGGTGACGGACCTGGCTTTTCAGCTTTCGGACACCTCTTAGGACAGCCTCCACAGTATCCGCTCCTGCCCCACTTTCTTCGAACATTTCATTTGCCGCAAGATTGGACATGCATTCCAGAAGAACAATGGCGTCTTGTGGAAATTCCAGATTTTCAAGTCCTGTATAGCACTCTACTGTCTCGAAGCCTTTTCCCGCACGCATTTTGCGATGGCGCTCTACGCGCTTATAGCTTTCCTCATCATAAGGGTGCATGGTCGCGATGTAGAATCGTTTTCCCTGTCCCAGAGACAGGATCTTGTCCTCGGCAAAAGCAGATTTCCCGCTTCCGCTTCCGCCTGTCACTACAGCCATCATGTTATTTCAGCTCCTCGTACTGGTCTACGTGAATATCATCAAACGTACTTAAGGTATTGTAAAGAGTGGCTCCCATGTCCAAAAACGGGCAGAGGGCAATGGCCCCGGTTCCCTCTCCAAGACACATATCTGCATGAAGCACCGCTTCCTTACCAAGCTTTTCCAGAACCAGATGCGCTGCCGGCTCTTTGGAGACATGGCTTGCGATCATATAATCTTTTGCCTGCGGACAGATTCCTGCAGCCACAAGGGCTGCTACTCCGGAGATAAAGCCATCGATCAGCACCGGAATCTGCAAAGCGGCTCCGCCAAGATAAACCCCGGCCATACCTGCGATATCCAGTCCGCCAACCTTGGCAAGCACATCAATGGGGTCTGACGGATCTGGCTCATTGAGGGCGATTGCCTTTTTGATGGCATTGATCTTGCGGGTCAGTCCGTCGCTGGAAAGGCCTGCGCCTCTTCCGGTCATCGTTTCCACAGGCTGATCCAGAAGTACAGAAGCAACTGCACTGCTGGTTGTGGTATTTCCAATGCCCATTTCTCCGGTAGCAAGAAGGCGATAGCCCTGTGCTTTCAGCTCCTCTGCCATGGCGATTCCGGCTTCGATTCCTTTCACAGCTTCTTCTCTTGTCATAGCCGGGCCCTTTGTCATATTGCGTGTTCCGTACATAACCTTCAGATCAGTGCGGGCAGTAGTGTCTTTCACCATTCCCACATCTACAGGCTTCACAGCAACGCCGCACTGATGGCACATCACACATGCAGTGGTGGTTTCTTTCACAAAGTTGTCCGCCACAATTCCGGTTACTTCCTGTCCAGTCTGGGTAACTCCCTCTTCCACAACTCCGTTGTCTGCGCACATGGCAACCAGTGCTTTTTTGCCAATGTCAACCTTCACCTCACCTGTAATTCCCACGATCTGGGTGATCAGGTCCTCCATTTTTCCAAGGGAATGAAGAGGCTTGGCAATGCTGTCCCAGCGCTTCCTTGCAGTCTCCATCTTTTCCTCATCAAGAGGCTTTATCTTCTTCCGTGCTTCTTCTAATGTCATCATTTCCTCCCACTGGTAAATACCAGGAATTTGCTGAATACATAATTTAAAGCCATAACTACAAACTGGATGATCAGTTTTCCAACCATATCATTTAAATGTACGATCTCGGCGAAAAACCATACTCCGCCAACCTCGATGACCATGGTGCTCAGTCTGGCTCCTACGAACTTGCAGAAAGGCCGGATGTGGTCCTTCAAGGTTTCGCATTTGTCCAGAAAAACAAATTTGGAGTTTACCACATAGGCAAACACAATTGCCAGAATAACGGAAATCACATTGGCAATTTCTCTTTGCAGGCCTGCCTGGCGCAGAAAGAAAAAGCTGGCTAAATTTACAACTGTGGTGCAGCCGCCGAAAAATATGTAGCGTATTACGTCATTGGCATAAAGCTTCTTAATGAGAGCGATCATGATTTACCTCCTGATAAACGTCCTTTTTCCCGCGAACGATCTGGGAAATAATGTAGCGGGGACGCCTTTTTACTTCTTCGTATATTTTTGCAATGTAGTATCCAATGATTCCAAGGCTTAGCATAATCGCACTTCCAATAAGAAGCAGTACGATCAGCGTGGTGGTGTAGCCTTCCACTGCTCTTCCGGCAAAAAACTGCACCAGAGAGTAGATGATCAGAATCAGAGAACATCCAAAACAGGCTCCTCCTATAATGGTTACAAACTGCAGGGGGACTGTAGTAAATGCCACAATATTGGTAAAGGCATATTTCACAAGGGACCAGGTGGACCACTTGGATTGTCCTGCCTCCCTGTCATGAACCTCGAATTCCACATGTGTGGTTTTGAAGCCTACCCATGAGGAGGTGGCACGGAAAAACATATTCCGCTCCGGCATGGAGAGAATGCTGTTCACAGCTTTCCGGTCCATCATCTTAAAATCGGAGGCATTCTGCATGTTTACCCCTGTTGCCTTGGACATGATCCCATAGAAAAAGCCTGCGCTTTCTTTGTGCAGAAGACTTTCAGTTCCTCTGCTTTTCTTCACGCCCTCAATCACTTCCCAGCCTTCTTCCCAAAGGTGATACATTGGGATCAGGGTTTCCGGCGGGTGCTGCAGATCGCAGTCCATCACAGCGACCACATCTCCTGTGGCCTGGGCAAGGCCTGCATAAACTGCCGCTTCCTTCCCGAAGTTTCTGGAAAAATGAACGCCTAAGATATTTGCGTCTTTCTCACCTGCTTTGGTGATTTCTTCCCATGTTCTGTCGTTTGAGCCATCGTCTACAAGTACCAATTCATAAGAAATGCCTGCTTCTGTTAAAACCTCATGAAGGACCCGGCAGGTTTTTCCTACCATCAGTTCTTCGTTGTAAGCGGGCAAAACTACTGATAATCTGCTCATTTTTTTGTCCTCTAGTCTTTCATTTTTCAACGTTCCCATTATAGTACAAAACCATTTGGCAGGCAACCTTATTTCGGTTTCTTCAGAATTTCTTAAGGATATTAGGGTTTTATGGCAATAAAAAAAACGATAACCAATCGGCTACCGTTTGCTTACTGTACCTTCAAAACTACATACATGCTGTATCCTCGTTTGGAATCTTTTGAATCATTCTCAACCTTGCGAATAACCTGGAAGCTCCATCTCGCTTCGTTCAATGGAACGACCTGTGCGCTTTGCGCTTTGGTCAAGCCCTCA
>NZ_JAOQJM010000021.1:0-42543 GCF_025566865.1 Blautia acetigignens | reverse complement strand
GGGCTTTTGAGACTTGAACCTCTCATCGCAAAACAATATATGATGAAAGGATGTGAAAAAGTCGAGACAAAGTCTACTCGACGCAGACAGATGGCAGAAGCAAATGACAAATATGGAATAATTTATCAGAATCTTGTGGACGCAGGCTGTAATCAGAAAACAATCCAGTGTTGCATGAAACTGGCACAAGAAAACAATGTAGAAGCGCTGTTATCACAGTTATGTGTGTATAGAAAACATTTAATGGAACAGACACATATTTATCAGGATAACATAGATTGCCTGGATTATTTGATCTACTCGTTAAAGAAATCTAATGAAAATAGATAAGGAGAATGTAAATGACAGATTATAAAATTATTCAAACAATTAACGGACCGGAAGATGTAAAAAAATTGTCTATGGAGCAGCTGGAGGAACTTGCTTCGGAAATCAGAGAGGCATTGTTTAACCGGTTGACTAAAATCGGCGGTCACTTTGGTCCAAATTTCGGTATGGTGGAGGCAGAGATTGCCATGCATTATGTTTTCTCTTCGCCTAAGGATAAGTTTATATTTGATGTATCTCATCAGAGCTATCCTCATAAGATTTTGACCGGAAGAAAGAATGGATATATTTCCGATGAGCACTTTTCAGAGGATTCCGGTTATACAAATCCGGAAGAAAGTGAACATGACTTCTTCAATGTAGGTCACACTTCGACCTCAGTTTCTTTAGCTACGGGTCTGGCTAAGGCGAGAGATATAAAAGGAGATAAAGAAAATATTATTGCAATTATTGGTGATGGCTCCCTCTCAGGCGGTGAAGCACTAGAGGGATTGAATGTAGCTGGATCAGAGATTAACTCCAATTTAATTATTATAGTAAATGATAATGAGCAGTCGATTGCCGAAGTACATGGCGGAATGTATAAAAATCTTGCCGAATTAAGAGAGACAGGCGGAACTGCTTCCAATAATCTCTTCAAAGCGTTTGGATTAGATTATATATATGAGGAAAACGGCAATGACATAGCATCACTGATTTCCTTATTCCGCAAGGTGAAAGATACGGATCATCCAATCGTAGTCCATATCCATACACAAAAAGGAAAGGGATATGAGATTGCTGAAAAAGACAAAGAGGGATGGCATTGGTGTATGCCATTTGACCGTGAAACAGGCAAACCAACAATCTCTTTTGGCGATGGAGAAGATTATACATCTATCACTGCTGAGTATATTATGCGAAAAGCAAAAAGTGATTCTGAGCTTCTTGTGATTACTCCTGCTATGCCGGGCAGTGCAGGCTTAAATCAGGAACAGCGAAAGGAGCTTGGATTGCAGTATGTGGATGTAGGGATTGCGGAAGAACAGGCGGTTGCCATGGCATCTGGTGCTGCAAAAAACGGTGCGAAGCCGCTTGTGGTTACAAACACAACCTTTATTCAAAGAGCGTATGACCAGATTTCCCATGATGTATGTATTAACAATAGTTCTGTCACGATTCTCTTAAACTACAATTCTTTTGATAGTTTGACAGATGTTACGCATCTTGGAATTTTTGGACTGGCGGCATACACGAATGTTCCGAATCTGGTAGTGCTTGCACCTACCTCAAAAGATGAATACCTTTCTATGCTTGATTGGTCAGTTGATCAAAGGGAACATCCTGTTATGATTCTCATCCCCGGAAATCAGGTAACCTATCGTGAAGCAGATAAGGATTTTGACAGACTGAATCATTTTAAAGTGGAAGAAGCTGGTGAAAAGGTTGCAATTCTGGCACTTGGTGATTTTTATCAGCGTGGTGAACAGCTCAGTGCAAAAATAAAAGCAGAACTTGGCTTTACGCCGACACTGATCAATCCTCGTTTTGCTTCTGGTATTGACAAAGAATTACTGGAAAGTCTTTCCGAAAGACATCAGATGGTCATTACCATGGAAGACGGTATTTTAAGCGGCGGTTTTGGCGAGAAAATAGCTTCCTTCTATGGTAGTTCTGATATGAAAGTGAAAAATTACGGACTTGAGAAGAAATTTTATGACCGATATGACCCAAATGAATTACTGAAAGAGGTTGGTATGACACCGGCTCAGATTATTGCGGATATTTGCAATCAGCTAAAATAAGAATTGGGAGGCTGAAAGCAGTGACACCAGAAGATGTTATCAGAGGATTCTGTGAGGGAGTAGAGCATACGAGTGAGGAAAAAGAGTATGCAAATACCTTGTTTCAGGAAGCAATAAAAATCGGTATGGAGATAAATCAGACTTATCATACACCGGAAGAACTGTTGAAACTCATGGGTAAATTAACCGGTAAGGCTGTAGATAAAAGTTTCCGTCTTTTTCCGCCGTTTTATACAGATTTTGGAAAGAATATTATATTCGGAAAAGATGTATTTATCAATTCCGGATGTCATTTTCAGGATCAGGGGGGAATTGAAATCGGGGATGGTGTATTGATTGGACATAATGTAGTGCTTGCTACGATCAACCATGATCTTCTGCCACAGAATAACAGGAAGAACCATTATGCCCCAATTAAAATTGGAAATCATGTATGGATTGGCTCGAATGCTACAGTGTTATCCGGTGTTACCATTGGAGAATGGGCAGTTGTTGCAGCCGGAGCAGTAGTCACGAAAGACGTACCACCTTATACGGTGGTAGGTGGAGTTCCGGCGAAAATCATAAAGAAAGTAGAGGAGACAGAGAATGAAAGTTTTAGCAATTAACAGCAGTGCAAGAAAGGATGGAAATACCGCAATCCTCATCAATACAGTATTGGAGGAATTGAATAAAGCTGGGATTGAAACGGAAATGATCCAACTGGCAGGCAATGTCATTGAACCATGTAAGGCTTGCTGGGCTTGCGGTGGTCAGGGAAACTGTGTTCACCGCAAGGACAGCTTTCGAGAGGTATTTGAGAAGATGAAGGAAGCGGACGGCATCTTGCTGGGTTCCCCGGTCTATTCGGCAAATGTATCTGCCAACATGCAGGCTTTACTGGAACGTGCGGCAGTAGTCGCTGATATGAACCCAGGGCTTTTCACACATAAGGGTGGAGCTGCGGTTGCGGCAGTTCGCAGAGGCGGTGCAATGCAGGCAGTTGATACCATGAATCACTTTTTCCTGAATCATGAAATGATAGTGGTAGGTTCTACATATTGGAATATGGGATACGGGCAGATGCCGGGAGACGTGCAAAAAGATGAGGAAGGACTTGCGAATATGCGAAATCTCGGTCAGAATATGTCGTATCTTTTGAATACACTGAAAAGTTGCGAATGATGTGGGTATCTCATACTAAGGAGCGTGAGAAAATGAAGCAAGTACTATGTGTAATGATATCTATTTTGTTGTTGTTTACAGTAGTAGCCTGTGCAACGGAAACACAAAATTCATCTGCTAAAAATACAGAGTCGCAGGAAACAGATGGTTCGTCAGAATCAGCTAATGATTCGAATACAGTTACAGAGATTTTGGTTGCCTATTTTTCCTGTACGGGGACTACAGAAAAGCTGGCGAAATATGCGGCAGACTATCTGAATGCAGATTTATATGAAATTCAGCCGGCAGAACCATATACCGATGAGGATTTAGCCTATTATACAAATGGACGTGCGGATCAGGAGCAGAATGACCCTGATGCAAGGCCGAAGATAAACGGTCAGGTAGAGGATATGGCAAAGTATCAGATAGTTGTGATCGCATATCCTATCTGGCATGGGCAGGCTCCACGCATTATTTCTACATTTTTGGAAAGCTACGATTTTCAAAATAAGACAATCGTACCATTCTGTACCTCTCATTCCAGCGGTATTGGAAGCAGTGCCACTGATTTGGAAAAATTGTGTGCTGATTCAGCCGAGTGGAAAGAGGGAAAACGATTCGATTCACAGACAACAGAAAGTGAAATTGAAAACTGGCTTGATAGCATTGACATCAAGCCGTATGATCCAAAACAAAAGGAGGCAGACGAGGTGGGAGTATTTAATTTCGAAAGTAAAACCGTATTACTGAACAGCGGATATTCAATGCCAATCAATGGATTAGGTACTTACAGCTTGCTGGACGATACATGTGTAGAGTCTGTAAAAACGGCATTAAAAGATGGTGTGCGGCTGATTGATACCGCCTATATGTACAAGAATGAAGTGGAAGTCGGTCAGGCAATTCGTGAGTCCATGGAGGAACTAGGAATTCAGCGAGAGGATATTTTTGTTATCACAAAGTTATATCCAGGTGAACAGTATGAAAACCCCGAAAGAGCCATAGAAGACGCACTTGAAAAGCTGGATATCGGATATATTGACATGATGCTGCTGCATCATCCCGGAGATAATGACGTGAAAGCATATAAGGCAATGGAGCAGGCAGTGGCTGACGGAAAGATACATTCTATTGGATTATCCAACTGGTATATAGAAGAACTGGAGGATTTTCTTCCGCAGGTCAGCATTACACCTGCATTGGTACAGAATGAAATTCATCCCTATTATCAGGAACGAGAAGACGTTGAGTATATACAAAGTCTTGGTATTGTTGTGCAGGCTTGGTATCCTCTGGGCGGTAGAGGATATACAGCAGATTTGCTTGGTAATGAAGTGATTTCTAAAATTGCACAGGTGCATGAGAAGTCATCTGCACAGATTATTCTCAGATGGGATTTGCAGAATGACGTAGTTGTTATTCCGGGTTCAAGCAATCCTGATCACATCATGGAGAACACGCAGTTGTATGATTTTGAATTGACTGATGAAGAGATGGAACAGATTGACGCCTTGGAAAAAAATGAGAAGCATGACTGGTATTAAAATTGAAGTTTAAAAAGCAAAGGTGATGAAAATGAAGATATTAGTATTGAACGGAAGTCCACGTCCACAGGGCAGTACCAAGGATATGGTAAATACATTTAAGAAAGGTGCTGAGAGTGCAGGACATACCGTTGATGTGGTGGATGTATGCAAAAAGAAGATAGGCGGATGTTTGGCATGTGAATACTGTCATGGCAAAGGGCACGGTGAGTGTATTCAGAAGGATGATATGCAGGATGTATATAATCTTTTGAAAGAAGCAGAAATGCTTGTCATTGCATCGCCCATTTATTATCACGGTATATCCGGTCAGCTAAAATGTGTAATCGACAGATTTTATTCTGCGGCATATCCGAGAGGACCGAAGAATTTGAAAAAGGCTGCTATGATACTTAGCTCCGGAGATGCTAATATGTATGAGGGTGCTCTTTTCTCGTTCAAAGGAGACTTTCTGGATTATCTTGGACTTGAAAACATGGGTGTGTTTAAAGCATATGGGTCTGAAAACAAGAGCGAGAAGAAGAGAGAAGAACTAAGGGAGTTCGGGGCATCGCTGAGGTAGATAAATCGATGTTTGTATGGGAAATAAAGCAAATTTTTAGGTATTCTCAAAGATACCAAGTATCAAAAATAATCGTACTTGATGTATTATTTTATCGGTCATATAATTAAACCAGTTCAAAAATATGACCACACAAACAAGGAGGATACCAATATGACAAATATTGAAAAAGTAAACCAATTTTTAGATGAGGCAAAAATATTTTATTTTTTGACTACATATGGAGATAAACCCAAGGGACGTCCATTTGGATTCCATATGTTAGACGATGGTAAATTATATTTTGGATGTGGCACATTCAAAAATGTTTTCTCACAGTTAACGAAAAATTCGCATGTTGAAGTGTTAGCTCTTAATGGTAATGAATTCATGCGTTATGATGGAACTGTAAAGATTGTGAAAGATGAGGCTCTTTTGGAAAAGGTGCGTACAGCAATGCCAGAGATTATGAATCTGTATGATAAAAATGGCTGGGAGATGGGAATGTTCTATATTGAGAATGGTCATGCAGAGATTCGTGGAATGATGGATTTAAAAGATGAATTTGATGTATAAGAGGTAATGATATGAAAAGATTATTTGAAACGGATTCGACAATGGAAGATCGTTTTGGGAAATGTCCTTATGCGACAGCACAGAGTTTGATTTCAGGAAAATGGGCTGTCTTAATTATGCATTATCTGGAAGATGGTCCCATCCGTTTCAATGATCTTTTGCGTCTTATGCCAAAGATGACACATGCGACTTTATCTGTTCAATTAAAGACATTGGTGGAAAATGGTCTGGTGGAGCGAAAACAATATGAGTCGATTCCGCCTAAGGTAGAATATTCGCTGACAGAAATTGGGAAAAAATTTCATCCGGTAATAGAAGCGATGCATAATTGGGGGCAGGAATATATTGAATTCATGAAAAAGGATAATGAATAAGTTTATGGAAATAAAAAGGATTGAGCAAGACTTTACAGTGTGTCAGGTAAAAGATTATTCACTTGTAAATTTAGATTCTGAATATAGCTTTATTGAAAAAACAGATGAAGAAAAATCGTTAGTGTGCATTACAAGTGAAGTTCCCAAAAATACGATTCAACGTGATGATGGTTGGAAAGCTTTTCGTATTCAGGGAGTACTGGATTTTTCCTTAATTGGAATACTGGCTAAAATTGCTACTATATTAGCTGATAATGGGATTTCAATTTTTGCAGTATCGACCTACAACACAGACTATGTATTGATAAAAAAGAAAACTATCAAAAAGCATTGGAAGTTCTTCAGACTACAGGATATAAGATTACCGATTAACAGATTCCAGCTTGAAGAAGAAACAAAAATCATTCATGTCCTTTGTCATATAGTTTCTGTATATTTTTTGGAAGTTTATCAGGTAACATGGCATTTATCGTATCTTCATTACCATCTTTCATTGCTGTTTCATAATACCAGCACTTAAATTTTAAGAGGGAAATTGATGAACGGATGCAGAAACTCAGAGAACGTCGGGCAGGTGGAAGAACTTTTGCTGATGACAGAACAGATGCAGGACGAACTGGATCAGAAAGACCAGACAATCCAGGAACTGAACAGGCAGCTAAGCGAATCGCTGACCTTGAACGAGAAATTGAACAGTGAAAACAGAGCCGAGAATATCGAAGCATTGCGGACAAGATTAAGGCAAACAGAGGAGCGATTGACCAACGAGACAAACAGAAGGAAAAGAGCCGACGCAGAAGTCGTGGCATGGAAATTTAAGTATGAAAAAGCAGAGCAGGAAAAACTTTATACACAGACACACCAAAAGACGGTAGAGGTAGCTGTTGAGAAAAAAGTGCCTTATGAGAAATGTGAAAAATGTGACCGTATTGCTTACCAGAAAGCAAAAGAAAAATGCGATAACCGTAAAAGCCAGTTAGAAAAGAAATATAAAAATATGACGATTGGTTATGAAAGTATCTTGTTTCTGCTGGCATGGTACAGCATAACGACAACGCTGTTTACCGCTATTCTTTCGCCAGTTTTCCTTAACGACTGTAGCACCTTTTTCGGTGCGTTAGGAAAAGGAATAGGAAGCTTGTTTCGGGAGTTTGTCATAGGTGCAGATTCTTTCGGACAGTTAAGTAATGTAATTTCAAACAGCATCATTTCCGGGATTGTGTACTGGCTGATTGCAACTATTGTTATAGGAATTTTATTCATAATAACAGGATTGATTATAGTTTGGATTGGATATCAGGTTGGAAAAATCTACCGGAAATATTGTTGGGATATACTCAGCATTATGGTGGCAATAATGAGTACAGCTATCGCAATCTACTTTGGTGAACGGATAAAATCTGTCATGTCGATAAACCTCATTGTATTGTTACTGCTGGTGCATGTGGTCTATATTGGAATCCGATGTTATGTGAAAGACTGGCGGGAGGAACGAGGATATTACTAAAACAAAAAGAAAACAGGAAGATTTTGTAAAGTATCTTCCTGTTTTTTCTAAAGCAGACTATTGATTGTATTTATATTAAGTTTTCAACAACAATGTAACCATTGAAATTACATCTGTTTTTTGATATGATTACTGTCAAAGAGAGGTGTTTATAATGCAGATTTCAAGCAGATTTACAATGGCAATCCATATGTTTGCCTGTATAGATACATTTTCGGATCAGAAGATGACTAGTGATTTTATGGCAGCAAGCATTGGAACTAATCCGGTGATTGTTCGTAAAATATTGCAACAATTAAAGGCTGCTGGTCTTATTGAAGTTGCAAGAGGGACAGGCGGTGTGACAATTACCAGACCATTGGAGCAGATTACATTCCTTGATGTGTATAAAGCAGTGGAATGTGCACCAGATGAAGAACTGTTTCATTTTCATGAGAATCCCAATCAGAAATGTCCGGTAGGAAAGAATATTCACCATGTTCTTGATAAGAGACTGTTAGAAGTACAGAAGGCAATGGAGGAAAAACTTTCAGAAATGACACTTGCTGATGTGAAAAAAGATATTGCAGTGTATACAGAGGAAGAGTAGCCTACAGAAGGCTTCGGATGAGTGATTATATCATCACAATTTCCGGAGCCTTTTCGTTTTTCATAATCAATGTAAAATCTTCAAAAGGAGTTGTAACAGAAAAAGTTACAAAAAGTTTGATGTAACTATTGACATTACATTAAACGGATGATATTGTATAGCTACAAGATGTAATAATCGTTGTTACAACATATCAAGGAGGTAATTTAAAATGCAGAAAGTAGTAGAATTTTTACAGAAAAACCCGGTTCAGTATTTAGCAACCGTCGGAAGAGATGGAAAGGCAAAATGCCGTCCATTCATGTTCTGTTTTGAGCAGGACGGAAAGCTTTGGTTCTGTACTAACAACACAAAGGATGTTTACAAGGATATGTTAGCAAATCCTGAAGTAGAAGTATCAGTATCTTCCCCTGAATACGCATGGATTCGCCTTCATGGCAAAGCAGTATTTGAGGACAACAAGAGTGTAAAGGAAGGATGCATGAACAATCCTATCGTTAAGGGACAGTACCAGACAGCAGATAATCCTATTTTTGAGGTATTCTATCTTGAAAATCCGCATGGTTTAATCGCAGATTTCTCTGGAAATCCACCTTATGAATTTTAAAGATAATTAACAGAAAAAATTACAGTCTTCGGGGCAAGGTGTAATTCCTGACCGGCAGTATAGTCTGCGAGCAAAAGCTGATATGGTGCAATTCCATAACCGACGGTAAAGTCCGGATGAGAGAAGATATGATAAAACAAGTCCCGCAGGAAATCCCGTCCTGCGGGCTGTTTTAAATTCAGGCATATCTCACAAAAAGGAGATTTATGAGTAACAATACAGCAACTATTAAAACAAGAAAAAATTTAGTTTCTACAAGGACGATAACAATGACAGCTCTACTGGCAGCTATATCATATGTGTTGGCATTTTTAGAGTTTCCGGTTCCTTTGAGTCCATCATTTGGCGAATTTCTGCCATTTATTAAGACTAAGCTGGACATTGTGCTATTCAATGCATTGCCGTTTAATATCTTAAAAGGCATGGTAATTGGAGCAATTACCATGATGATATATAAAAAACTTACACCGATACTGAAAGGAGAGACTTGGAAATGACAAAAATGGATTATCTTGAACTTCTGGTGGATGAAATTCATTCAACAACAGTTGCAACGATAGGTTCAGATGGACATCCTCAGACAAGAATCATAGATATGATGTACTATGATGAAGAAGGTGTGTATTTCCTTACAGCAACGGGAAAAACATTTTATGACCAGTTAATGGAGCAGCAGTATGTGGCAATATCCGCAACAAAAGACAAAATTGCGGTGTCTCTGCGTGGAAAAATAAAGAACATCGGAAAAAAGAATCTTGATATTATGTTTGAAAAAAATCCATATATGAAGAAAATCTATCCGGGAGATACGAAAGACGCAATCGAAGTGTTTCGGCTGTATGAGGCACAGGGAGAGTATTTTGATATCAGCAATCCATCAAATATTGTGAGGGATACTATAACAATTGGAAAAAACGAGGCAGTTCAGACAGGGTATTTTATTGGAAAAGAATGTATTGGATGCAAACTGTGTTACTCTGTATGTCCGCAAAAATGCATTGATATATCTTCAGTTCCGGTTACTATCAACCAGAATCATTGTCTGCATTGCGGAAGATGTGCAGAAATTTGTCCGAAGCAGTGTATTGAGAAAAGAGGTTCATTATGATTTTTAAGAAAATCAGAAAAGGGCATGCTGACTGGAGAAACTTTTTATGTAGTACTCCGGCAAGGGATTATGTATTCCAAAAGTATGCATATGAAGACCAGATTGACAGGGCAGCAAAGAATATAAGAAATACAGACTGTGTTATAATCGGGGCAGGAGCCGGGGCATCGACAGCTGCGGGAATCCAATATGGTGGTAAAAGGTTTACAGACAATTTTGCAGAATTTATAAAAAAATACGGTGAGTACTACATGACAGATATGTATGCAGCCGGATTTTATCCATATCCGTCTGAGGAGGCAAAGTGGGGATACTGGTCAAAACATGCATTGATGAACCGTTTTGATCCTCCGGCATTGCCGCTTTATACAGAACTTTATGATATTGTAAAGAACAAAGAATATTTTGTACTTACAACCAATGTGGATCATCAGTTTTATAAAGCGGGATTCGATGAAAAAAGAATATTTGCAACACAGGGAGATTATGGGAAAATCCAGTGCCAGAAAGCCTGTCATCCAAAGACTTACGATGCAAAAGACCTGTTTCGTAAAATGGATAAAGCAAGAAGAGACTGCCTGATTCCATCAGAACTTGTACCAAAATGTCCGGTGTGTGGCGGCAATATGGCTATGAATCTCCGTTGTGATAATTATTTTGTGGAAGATGAAGCGTGGCATGAGGCAGCCGACAGGTATGCGGGGTTTCTGGAACAGCATAAAGATAAAAAGGTTGTTCTTTTGGAACTTGGAGTTGGATTTAATACGCCGATTATTATACGTTTCCCTTTTGAAAAGATGGTGAGGGAGAACTCGTCTTATAGTTTGATACGCCTGAATATGGACGAAGCAGTTGTGCCGGAAAGCTTCGGGGAACGTGCAATTGGTATTGGCGGTGATATGGCAAAGGCAATTACTGATATAAGGGGGCTAGTATTATGACACAGGATGAGCGAAGAGAATATCTGATTCAGTATCTTTTAAAAGAAGAAATACGAGTTGGCAGCCAGAACATTCCTACGGATAAGCAGGGGCAGGAAAATCTGCTTCGCTCACTTATGAATGTCAGACCGCCAAGACCAATCAGTAATGATTTTTTGAAAATACAGGATGAGTATCTTGCAGAAAGAAATATAGAGCGTGGAATCACAGATGCTGCCGCGCTTGCACCTGTCAGATCCGATTCGAGATTATATATCTGGCAGGGTGATATTACGACACTGAAATGTGATGCAATCGTAAATGCTTGCAACTCACAGATGCTTGGATGCTTTTCGCCGATGCATGCCTGTATTGATAATTTTATTCATACTTATGCAGGAATTGAGCTGCGTCTGAAAATGCATGAGATTATGACAGAGCAGGGACATGAAGAAGAGACCGGCAAAGCAAAGATAACATCGGGCTACAATCTTCCGGCAAAATATATTCTTCATACGGTAGGACCGATTATACAATGGAAAGTCACAAAAAAAGATGAAGACCTGTTGGCAAGCTGCTATACAGAGTGCCTAAAGCTTGCAGCTGATACTGGTGTGGAATCTATTGCATTCTGTTGTTTGTCTACAGGTGTATTCCGTTTTCCACAGCAACGAGCTGCCGAGATTGCAACGAACACTGTAAAGCAGTATCTTAACAAAGACAGCAGAATAAAAAAGGTAATCTTTAATGTGTTTAAGGATGAAGATTTAAAAATATACAGTGGATTGTTATAAGCGTTTGTTGAAATATCCGATAAATCTTATTGTACTGTTACTGCCTGAGAATGTGATTTATATTGGAATCCGATGTTAAGTGAACGACTGGTGGGAAGAACGAGAATATTATTAAAAAAAGTGGACAGTTCACCAATTGGGGGCTGTCCACTGAGAGGACGGCGGTTAGTCACTGCCTCCTACTCAATTTTTAACAGGAAATATTAAAGTTCAAGTGAATCTTCTGCATCAACCCACATCTGTAAATTTCCATCAAGATATAATCTTGCATATTCCAGTGGTTCGTCAATAGCAAGTGTATTTAATGCACAGTCTGATCCAGGCGTGGTTTTTAAGTCCTTCTCAGCTTCCCAGCAGTCAATGCGAAGCATATAGCCGGCACTGGTATAAACATCAATACTGTTGCATTGTGGATTATATTCTGCAAATATTGTTCTCATCGTATCTTATCTCCTTATCGATCAATAAATCATCAGTTACAAAAATCAGAAGCATTTCAATCAGTTCACCATGTCACTTTTATTTTGTGTTATACTGTTTTATATGATTTTCTTGCCCTTGTATTTTCCCTTATCAGAGTTTGTAAACACTGGCGGGACGATATAACACAAGGGAAACAATAAGGGAAAGCTCACCTGCGACAAATCCAGTGTTTTCAAGGGTTTACAGAGAATTTAATAACAAAATATAACAGTTATTAAATCTCTTAAAACAGGTGAAATCTCAATCGGAATTTATTAAGGAGGATATGGATGAAACTGTTTTTATGTTCGCACTTTTCAAGTGTAGGAAGTTTGATAAAAGAAGAAATTGATAACAAGAAAGTCGCATTTATTCCCACAGCTTCGCTGCGTGAAGGCTATACCGGTTATGTCGGCTCGGCTCGAAAGCTATTCAATAAACTGGGAGCAGCCGTAACTGAAATTGATATTTCAACGGAGGCTTATTTAACGATACAGTCTGTTTTTGAAGATGCGGATGTGATATATTTTACTGGTGGAAATTCTTTCTTCCTTATGGACCAGCTCCGTAAAACGGGAACGGATGAGCTATTGAAGAAGGAATTGGAAAAGGGAAAACTGATGATCGGTGAATCGGCAGGTGCGATTATATGCGCTCCAACTATCCAATATATTGAACAAATGGATGAAAAGCCGGAGGACTACTCACAAGAAGATGATGCAGGGCTTGATTTGATTGATTTCTATGTTCTTCCGCATTATCTTACAGCACCATTTAAGAAAGTTACTGAGAAAATAATGACTGAATTTTCGGATTTGAATTTATGCCCAATTAACAACCGTCAGGGAATTGTAATCGATGGTGAAGGTTCAAAGGTTATTTGCAAAGACTAATTTGAAAATTCCAGGTTGTAGTGAAAAACAATAACATAACACAGCATCAGTCATTGAGTTGGCTGGTGCTTTTTTCGTGGGGAAATGGAGGTGGCGGGATGTATCCGGTATCGGATGGGTTTCTGAGAGCTGTGAAGAGCAATACAAGAAAATATTACTGGACGGGTACGATCGTTACCAGAGGCGGAATGACGTATGAGTTCGGGTCGAAGGAGATTGTGAAGGGTTCCGGATATATTTCCAGGCAGTGCTGCGGAAGTACGGAGATTGAACTGGGGACGGTGTATGCGGCAGAGATGGGGATCACGCTTCTGAGTGATATTGACAGGTACACGCTGGAGGATACGCTTGTGACGCTGGTGTTTCATCTGGTGCTGGCGGATGGTTCGGTGGAAGATGTGCCGATGGGAGTTTTTGAGGTCAGTGAGGCGAACCGTCTGGCAAAGTGTCTGGAACTGAAAGCCTATGATTTTATGCTGCGGTTTGATAAGAGTTTCAACGGGTTTGAGACTGTGGGGACTGCTTATGATTTTATTGCTTTGTGCTGTAAGCGGTGTAAAGTGGAGTTTGCGAATAAGAGGGCGGAGATTGATGCCATGCCGAATGGCGGGGTGACGCTTTCTGTTTATACTGAAAATGATATTGAGACCTGCCGGGACGTGCTGTTTTATGTGGCACAGGTTCTGGGAGGTTTCTTTATTATTAACAGGGAGGGGAAGCTGGAACTGAGAAAGTACGGGAAGGATCCTGTGATGAAGGTGGAGCAGAGACACCGGTTTTCTTCCAGTTTTTCGGATTTTATCACCAGGTATACGGCGGTGAGTTCTACTAATAAGCAGACGCAGATTGCAGAGTATTATGCTCTGGACCCGGATAATGGGCTGACCATGAACTTGGGAGTGAATCCGCTTTTGCAGTTTGGACTGGCAGAGACCAGGGAAATGCTGTGCAGGAATATCCTGACAGATCTGTCCGTGATCCGGTATGTGCCGTTTGATTCGGATACCATCGGGAACCCTGCCCTGGATCCGGGGGATGTGCTGACGTTTGCAGGAGGACAGGCGGATGAGGGACAGATCACCTGTATCACTTCCATCAGGCAGAAAATCGGGGGAAAGCAGAGCCTGAAATGTGTGGGGAAGAACCCAAGGCTGGCTCAGGCGAAGTCAAGGAACGACAAGAATATTTCGGGGCTGCTGAACCAGATTGAAGACAACGCGAAGACTGGGAAGATCGGGATTCATACGTTTACCAATGCTTCCGCGCATGAGATCGGGCAGACCAGGGTGAAGCTGATCAGTATCCAGTTTGCTTCTTCTGAGGAAAACCACATGCAGTTTTTTGCGCAGGTTGTTGTGGATGTGGCTGCGGATCCGGTGGAACGGTCTGCGGAGGCTTCCGGGACTGTGGTGATTCCATTTCCGGGCGGAAGCGGCAGTGGAACTGGAAGTGGTACGGGTGGTTCTGATGGAACCGGGGAGACATCGGATGCAGGAAGTTCTGAAAATGATGCGGCAGGGAATGAAGTTGGAAATACTTCTGGGAATGAGAATACAGGGAGTACGGATGATGTCGCTGGTGGCTCGGATTCTGAAACCGGAACCGGGAGTGGTTCGGAGGTTTCTGTGGATGTGAGCCTGCCGGTGAAGTGGCAGGAAGACGGACAGGCAGTCTGCCATGTGGTCTTTGAATTTAATAATGAGGAGATTGTGGAGCATTGTCCGGTTGAGACCTGGCATTCCGGGAAACATATTTTGTCGCTGTATTATCCTATTGAAAAGATCGTTGCCAATTATACGAATACGTTTAATGTGTATCTCTGGATGGAGAATGGCAGCGGTACGGTTGATGTGGGGGACTGCATTGCTTCTGTCAGCGGACAGGCAATGGCGGCTGGGGACGCATGGGACGGAAAGCTTGAGGTGGAAGATTATACCAGGAGATTTGCCATTGGCGGAGGACTGAATGTGAATGTTTTCCGGGATTCGCTGTCCATGCAGATGAAGGAGACAGTGAACAGAGGCTTTGAGGTGTATTTCGCTGAGAGAGTGGGAATCAGCGGTTTCTGCAGGCCGGTAGAAATGGAGGGCGTGTGATGAGATTAAAAGGTGAGATGGTCATTGAACTGACCGATACGAATACGGGTGCGGTGGAAACCGTGCGGGAGACGAACATGATCACGGAGGCGGTGAATAATATTCTGGGGCTGAATCCCATGGGGATTTATCTGAAAGCCAGCGGGGAGTATGACAATTCTGTTCTGTGGAACGGGACGCTGCTTCCCATCTGCCCGAACATGATCGGCGGGATCCTGCTGTTTCCGGCAGTGCTGGAAGAAAAGGCGGATCATATTTACGAGCAGGGGAAGAACCTTCCTGTGGCTTATGCTTCCAACAATGTTAATTCCGGTTCCAATGTGGCAAGGGGAAGCCTGAACCAGACGGAGAGCAAGAAACTGGACAATGGATATAAGTTTGTGTGGGAGTTTACTCCCAGCCAGGGGAATGGAAATATTGCGGCGGTGGCACTGACCAGTGCCCTGGGAGGGCAGAATGCTTTTGGCAGTGCGGCAGGGGATGCAAGCACGTTCCTGCTCCTAAAAAAGGTGGATATTGGGGATATCCCGAAGGCGAAGCAGATGACACTGTTTGAGGCAGTGGAGCTGGATTTTGAAAAGAACCTGCTGTATTCCATCACCTTTGGGACTTCCAGTGTGACCATTACGAAGATCCGGATCCCGGTGTTTAACATCGGGCTGAATGAGAAGCTGGATGATACCACTTATACCGTGCTGGAGGAGCAGACACTGACAACGGAAAGTTTCACGTTCATGGGGGATTATACGAAGTACGGGGAATTTATGGACGGGCATGACGGATACTGGTATGGATTTTCCAATGAGCCGAATTCTTCCGGGGATGCGAAGATGGTGTGGATCCGGATCTCCAAAAAGGATTATTCCTTTACGGAGGGAAGCTGGACACTGTCCAAGGCGAAGCTTTCGGAAGTGGGCACAAGGGCAAAGGACGGTTCCTATCCGGAACGGAATGTAAAATGCTGTGTGAGGAAGGGGTATCTGTATGTGCCTTCTTATGATAAGAAGGGAGTTTATAAGATCAATACTGCAAATTCAGCGGATGTGACACTGATCCCGCTGGGCTTTACTTCCAAGCTGAAATCCTTAGGCGAGGCCGGTTCCTGTGAGGTGTATATGACACTTCTCGGGGACATGATCGTGGCAGGGGATTTCCAGATCACGGCGGATGACAGGGTGATCAAGACGCAGGGGAGCGCAAGGTTTGAAGCCATGGCAACGCCTTTGTTCCAGTATAAGAACTTTGTGTTTATGTGGGGCGGCAGTTACGGAAAGGAGCACAGGTGTGCTTATCTTCTGACGCCTTATCTGGCAAGTATTAATAATCTTTCATCAGCAGTGGTGAAGAATACGGACAAGACCATGAAGATCACGTATACGCTGACGGAGGAAACAATATAGGTCTTTCTGCCGCAAGGCATGAAGATAGAAAACTTATTTACGGCAGTTCTCAGAAATGGGGGCTGCTTTTTTCATGGGAGGAGGATTCTGGCATGAAGGAATTTTGGAACTTTATTCAGATGGTTTTTATGGCTGTAGGCGGATGGCTGGGCTGGTTTATGGGAGGCTGTGACGGGCTTCTGTATGCCCTGATCGCTTTTGTGGTGATCGATTACCTGACCGGGGTGATGTGTGCTTTTGCGGACCATACGCTTTCCAGTGAGGTGGGATTCCGGGGAATCTGCAGAAAAGTGCTGATCTTTTTCTATATTTCCAATGAGGGTGTGAGTTTGCTGGAGAATGCAGGGCATCTGGGGCTTCCGATTCCGCAGAAAATGAAAGATGTGCTGGAACAGCTGCATGACAGAGGAGAAGGGAGCGAAGGGGAATGAGAATTGCAAGGGAGAAATTTATCGCAGATATTGCGGGATATGTGAAGAAGTATGCAGGACTGTATGGGATTCTGGTGTTCTCGCCTGTGATCGCACAGGCAGTGCTGGAATCCGGATGGGGTGAGAGCAGGCTGGCCAGTCAGTACCATAATTATTTCGGACTGAAATGCGGCACCAGATGGACTGGCAGGTCTGTAAATATGCGTACACAGGAAGAATACAGGGAAGGGACGCTGGCTTCCATCCGTGATAATTTCCGGGTGTTTGATTCCATGGAAGAGGGCGTGAAGGGCTATTTTGAGTTTATCCAGCTGGAACGGTACCGGAACCTGCAGGGGATCCGGGATCCGCAGGAATATCTGGAAACCATCCGTGCTGACGGGTATGCCACTTCTTTTTCCTATGTAGAGAACTGCATGAAGGTGATCCGTCAGTATGAACTGACAAGATTTGATGAAGGAGGATGTGAGACTATGGCAAAGACTGCTGAGAGTGTTCTGGATGTGATGAGGGGCTGGCTGGGGTTCAGTGAGGCCAATGGAAAGTTTAAGGAGATTATTGACTTGTATAACAGTGTGAAGCCGCTTCCCAGAGGATATGCAGTGCAGTATTCAGATGAATGGTGTGATACCTGTGTGTCTGCCGCAGGGATCAAGGCGGGATGCAGTGAGCTGATCGGCAGGGAGTGCGGCGTTGAGGAGCATGTGAAGATTTTTAAAAAGCTGGGGATCTGGATTGAGGATGGTACCATCACGCCGGAGCCGGGGTACGTGATTGTCTATAACTGGGATAAGGCAGCACAGCCGAATGATGGGTACAGTGATCATATTGGTTTTGTGGAGAAGGTTTCCGGCGGAAAGGTAACTGCTATTGAAGGTAACCGGGGTGAAAAGGTTGACAGAAGGGTGATTCCCCTGGGATGGGGATATATCCGTGGATATGCAGCTCCGCGGTATGAGAAGGCTGTGAACGGAACCGGAGGGAAGCCTGGTACCGGAAAGAAGAGTGTAGAAACTGTGGTGAAGGAAGTGCTTGCCGGAAAGTGGGGGAACGGCGAGGACAGAAAGAAGAGACTGCAGGCTGCGGGATGTGATTATGGGGCAGTGCAGGCGAAGGTGAATGAGCTGGTGAAAGGCAGTGGGAAAAAGAGTGTGGAAGCTGTGGCAAAGGAAGTTATTGCCGGAAAGTGGGGAAATGGTGAGGATAGGAAGAAGAAACTGCAGGCTGCGGGATATGATTATGGAGCAGTGCAGAGAAAAGTGAATGAGTTGATGAGATAGTAGGAAGCCTGCTGTTATCTGTGGAGAAATCTGCGGATGATGGCAGGCTTATTTTTTTGTTTGAGGTTTCAAACTTTTATGTGACAAATATAACTGTCTGTGCTATTATAAAAACGATATAAGCGAAAATGACTTTTTCGGAAACGAAAGTATCTTTATATTTTTTTATCCGTATACTTCCTATAATGGGAATGAATACTTGCAAAGTTGATTACTAATATTTTTTCATTATTACAGGTACAATAAGAACATGTAATAGCGGAAATGAGGTATAGTTACTTGCAGATAGAGAAGTATATTGCGGATAAAATAACATCTTTGTGTGAAAAGCGTGATATCAGTAAATATAGATTATCGCAGCTGTCGGGAATTTCCCAGTCATCACTGGGAAGAATCATGGCGCAGGAAAACCTGCCGTCGCTGATTACACTTGAAAAAATATGTACAGCTTTGGGCGTGACATTATCGCAGTTTTTTCAGGAAGGTAATTCAGAGAATCTGACAGAAAAACAGAAAGAAGTTTTAAGGATATGGAACAATCTGAGTACAAATGAGCAGGAAACAGTGATGTCAATGCTGCGTGGTCTTCGGAAGTAGAAGAACAGTTCGAGTATATGTATCGGCTGTTCTTTTTTTTGTTTTTAGGCGTTAAAACGGTAATGTTTTTCTTGTGCATAGTAGAACGTTAAAGTATAATAAAATTAGTTTTTTTGCATAAGTTTAAAAGCTATATCTATAATAAGGAAATCGGCAAACCAGATGAAAGTCTGGGACGCAAAGCTACAGGGCCTGTAAAATGGCAGCCAGTTGCATAAAATGAGGTGCACTGTCTGTCTGACGGTGCTTTTTTACGGTGTTATTTCATAGGCGTAACAGTAATGATTTTATCAGGAAAGAATGAGGAAAATAAAAGTATGAAAAAGGCAAAACGTTGTCTGATTGCAGTGGTGTCAGGTGTACTTGTAGCATCTGCTGTCTTGTCTGGATGTGGACAGTCAAAGAAAGAAGTATCTAAAAATGATGATCATCTTACCGTTTATCTGTGGGAAAATCGTTTGATGAAAAATATTGCACCCTATATCCATGAACAGTTTCCTGATCAGGATATTGAATTTATTATTGGTAACAATGATACCGATTTATACAGTTATTTTAAAGAACATGATGAATTACCGGATATCATAACAGTACGTCGATTCTCTGGAACAGATGCACAGGACTTACAGCCTTATCTTATGGATTTTGCTTCTTATGATGTTGTTTCCAAGTACTATTCTTATGCGGTGCAATATTATAAGAATGAGGAGGATGAAATCCAGTGGCTGCCAATCTGTGGTATTCCGCAGACGATCATTGCCAACAAAACACTGTTTGATCAGTATGGCGTAAAGATTCCAGAAAATTATGAGGAATATGTACAGGCCTGTCAGCAGTTTTATGATAATGGCATAAAACCGTATTCCATGGATCTTGGTGAAGACTGGTCTAATAATGAGATCATCCAGGCGGCGGCAATCGGTGAGTTCACAAGCCTGGATGGTATTGAATGGCGAAACGGTGCAGAGACTGCATCGGATGAAGTAAAGTTTGATGATGCATTATGGAAACGTATTTTTTCAGAAACCAGCCAGTTTCTGAAAGACTCGCACTTTGGTAAAGAAGATATCAATATTGACGTCGATACAGGAATCCAGATGTTTGTCGAGGGAAAATCAGCAATGTTTCATGGACATCCGACGGTTATGCAGCAGCTGCAGAAACAGATGGATGCGGAGCTGACCCGCATTCCTTATTTTTCACAGACATCGGATGAATCCTATGTGTACATGACTCCGTCCTTAAACATTGCATTTAACAAAAACCTGGAAAAAGACCGGGAGAAACTGGATACTGCACTGGATGTGCTGGATTGTATGATTTCAGAAGAGGGGCAAAAACTGATTGCGGATGGAAGCGGTGTTATTTCATTGAATACAGATGTTCCAACCATGATGCAGGATGTGCCTGGACTGGAAGAGGAAATTAACAATAATGCTGTTTATATCCGATATTCCGCTCAAAAATCATTTGATGCAAGTCTTGAGGCTGTTCACGGATTACTGTCAGGGGAAATGGATGAAACACAGGCTTATGATACTTTGCGCAGTGTAATGAATCGTAAAGATCCAGAAGAAAAAGCAACGGTGAATTTTGAAAATGAATATTCCATTTCACTGAACGATAGAAATGGCCGTGATGCAGCATCTTCCATTTTAACTACGATCAGAGAAGAAAATGATGCACAGCTGGCTCTGGCACCATATTATTATTTCACTTCCTCTATGTATAAAGGAGAATGCACCAGCAGCCGGGTTGGCATGATGACAGCGAAGAGTTCAGATACAGCATTATATGTTACAAAAATTAATGGTAAACAGGTTTATGAACTCGTGGAAAATTATTTTGCTGATGCTGATGAGAATTTTTATGTAACCAATAAATACGAATTACCAATTGCATCCGGTATGAAAATTATCGTCAGTCAAGAGGAAAGTGGATTTTCGTTAAAGGACTTAACAGTTAATGATAAGAAAATAGACAAAGAAAAGGAATACTCTATTCTTCTTACAGACACCACAATGTCTGTTTTGACAAAAATAAATCCGAAATGTGAGATTGAGCAGCTTAAAGATACAACATTATCAAGTGCATGGACCGAAGCAATGTCAAAAGGACAGCAGCCGTCAGCACCGGAAGACTATATAGAGGTTGAACAGTAAAAGTGGAGATAGAACAAGCGGTAAATAAAAGAAAAAAAATAACAAGGCTGTTGCTTATACTACTTATTATTCTTTTAAGCTTAGTTTTTATAAAGTATCTTATAAGTAAGTCTAATAAGTATATCAGCGAAAATGGAAAAAGCAGTATGGGAGCTGTTGTTGAACAGATACAGCAGACCTATGATCTTCAAGTGAGTGGGTACTACAGCCAGCTGCAGTTGGTTGAGGAATTTTTACTTCATGAGAGAGAGCTGTCTCTTGAAACGGATGTGAACAAAAGTTTCTTTGAAGCATGGGAAAAAGAATCGGAAAGTACACTTATATTCCTTCAGGAAAATGGTCAGGCAATATCAGCAGATGGAACAAAAATGCGGATTGATATGCCAAGTAAATTTCTGCTGGACTTAAAGAATGGATACAATATTGGAAAACTGGTGCGTCTTGATTATGATCAGAAGAAAAAAGACGGTTATCTGGTTGCGATCCCATGTCAGGAATACACGATCAATGGGGAAACTTATACGGCAATTGGAACTGTGTATGATTATTCGAAACTGGATTCCATGTTAAAACTGAAAGGTTATGATGGGAAAGCATATTTGTTCATGCTGGATCATGACGGAAATATTACGTATACGAACCTGAGTGGTGATAAATACCAGCGTAATTATTCTTTGTTAAAACATTTAAAAGGGGAACAGGCTATTACAGAAGAAGAGGCTGATTTGTTCAAAAAGAAGTTTGATAACGGAGAATCCGGAGTTGCACTTTTGGGAAAACAGGACCCCTATTATCTGGGGTATTGCCCGATCGAAAGCAACAACACCATTTTGGTATGTATTGTGGCAAAGGGAGTTATTGACAATGTGCTGATGGATTACCAGAAAACGGTGCTGTTTACAACAATACTCATGGCAGGTTTTATACTTTTACTTTTTGCCGGATTATTCTACAGTATTTCCAGACTTAGTCTTGCAGATCAGAAAGCAGAATATGAAAAAAGAAATAATGAACTTCATTTACAAACAATGAAGGAAATGGAAGTAGTCAATCAAAAACTGAAAAAGGCAAAGAACGTTGCAACAGAGGCTTTACAGACAGCTGAAAATGCAAATAAGGCGAAAACGGATTTCCTGTCTAATATGTCACATGATATTCGTACTCCTATGAATGCAATCATTGGTATCACATCTTTGATCAGACATGATGCAGGTAATAAAGCAAAAGTTATAGAGTATGCAGATAAAATAGATATTTCATCACAGCATCTGTTGGGAATTATCAATGACGTTCTGGATATGAGCAAGATTGAGGCAGGAAAAACAGTCTTCAAGTATTCTGACTTTTCTATTCTGGATTTTGTACAGGAGCTTGACACTATGTTTCATTCTCAAATATATGAAAAGAAGCAGACGCTTACAATCATAAAAGAAAATATTCAGCATGAGTGGGTGAATGGGGATCAGGTTCATTTGATGCAGATTTTCAGTAATCTGCTGTCTAATGCCATAAAATATACGCAGGAAGGTGGAAAAATTCAGCTTCTGGTAGAAGAATGTGAGACAAATTCATCTGTCTATGCAAAGTACCGTTTCTTAGTTAGCGATAATGGCTTGGGAATATCGGCAGATTTCAAAGAGATAATCTTTGATCCGTTTACCCGCGCTGAAAATTCTGTGACGAATAAGATACAGGGAACCGGACTTGGAATGGCGATTACCAGAAATCTGGTTGAAGCAATGGGAGGCACCATTGATGTGGAGAGTGAACTGGGGCAGGGAAGCTGTTTTGAGGTTCTCATGGATCTGAAAATTGCAGAGGATAGAACGGTTGCTCTGGCGGTACAGGAAGAAACAGATGAGCAGGATGGTAATATTCTGCAGGGAATGAGGTTCCTGTGTGCAGAGGATAATGAGCTGAATGCTGAGATCCTGACGGAACTGTTAAAGATTGAAGGTGCAGAATGTACCATCTGTGAAAATGGTGAAGAGGTTTTGAAAGCATTTGAACAGTCTGCTCCGGGGGATTATGACATGATCCTGATGGATGTGCAGATGCCTGTTATGAATGGTTATGAGGCAACAAAGGCAATCCGCAGAAGCTCCCATGAACTGGCAAAGAAGATTCCGATCATTGCCATGACCGCCAATGCATTTTCAGAGGATATCCAGCATTCTCTGGCAGCCGGTATGAATGCACATGTTTCAAAACCGGTTGAGATGACGGTACTGGAGAAGACGATCAGAAGCATAAAATCCGGCGGGGGGGCACCGAACCGCAGGGCATTGAACAGTGACAAATGGTTTTGATACAGTAGTGTAATTTTATTAAATCAGAAGGTTGACAAAGAGATGTATAGAGAAATATATTTGACAGACAGACAGACGAACAGGAGATTTAATATGATTTCGAGAGCAAAGAAATATGTGGCAGTGTTACTGGTTTTTGTATGCGTGTGTATGATATTTTCTCCCCTGACTGCATATGCGGCCGAGGACAGTTCGCAGCATGAAACTGTCAAAGTCGGTTTCTTTGCCATGGATGGTTATCATGTGATGGATGAAGAAGGCAACCGCAGTGGGTATGGCTATGATTTTCTTCGGTTGATGGCCCGTTATTGGGATGTAGATTACGAATATGTCGGATACGATCAGAGCTGGGATGATATGCAGCAGATGCTTGAAGATGGCGAGATTGACATGGTAACATCTGCCCGCAAAACACCGGACAGAGAAGAAAAGTTTGATTTTTCACGTCCGATCGGAACCAATTATGGGATGCTGACCGTCCGCAGTGACAACAGCACGATTGTGGACGGCGATTACAGCACTTACAACGGTATGCGTGTGGCGCTTTTGAACGGAAACACCCGGAATGAAGAGTTTGCGGATTTTGCAGACAACAAAGGATTTACATATGTTCCATCTTATTTTGATACGACCGCAGAGATGGAGGAAGCCCTTCAGAGCGAAAAAGTTGATGCGATTGTTACCAGTTCTCTGAGAAAAACAAACAATGAGCGAATCGTGGATAAATTTGGCAGCAGCGATTTCTATGTCATTGTTAAAAAGGGCAATACAGAATTACTGAATGAGATCAATTATGCGATCGATCAGATGAATGCGGTTGAGGGTGACTGGAAAACGACGCTTTACAATAAAAATTATGAAAGCATAGAAACTAAGAATCTGGAATATACGGAGAAAGAAAAAAGTATTATTTCACAGTATTCCAAGGACAACCCGCTTCATGTTCTGTGTGATCCGACCCGTTATCCATATTCTTATAATGAAAATGGTGAGATGAAGGGTATTATCCCGGATTACTTCCGGAAAATTGCAGACTATGCCGGGATTTCCTATGAGTTTCTTACACCTGCCACCAGAGATGAGTATATTGCTTATCAGAAAAATACGGAAACCACAGATATGAGCATCGATGCACGCCTGGAAACAGATAACTATGCTGAGACGAAAAAATGGGGGATTACTGCACCTTTCATTACGATGCAGCTGGCAAGGGTGACACGGCGTGACTTTGATGGAAAAATTAATGTTGTTACTACTGTTGACCAGACAGCATCAAATTCCATTGAAGATGCAATGGCACCCGGTGCAGAAAAACTGATGTGCAGTACCCGACAGGAAATGATGGAGGCTGTCCGTAAGGGAAAAGCCGATGCTGCCTTCGTCTACTATTATATGGCACAGGCGTTTGTGAATAGTGACACCACAGGCACCATGGCATATACTTTGCTGGAACAGCCTACATACACCTACCGCATGGTAATCTCATCAACAGAGAACCATGCACTGGCTGGCATCCTGACGAAAGCAATGTATGCCATGCCAAAAAATCTTGTCGAAGATCTTGCAGCCCGGTATACCACATACAAAGCAGCAGATCTGACATTTGTTGACTGGATCCGTCTGCATCCTGTTGTTACTGTTTGGGTTCTTCTTATTTTCGGATGGCTGCTGACTACTATGGCTGTGATAGCAATGCGTCTCAGTGCAAGAGAAAAAGCTCAGAAGGCAGCCCAGGAGACGGCTGAGGAAATGGCGGAACTGGCAGAGCATGCGCAGGCTGCAAACAAGGCAAAAACAGCATTTCTGTCACATATGTCCCATGATATGAGAACACCGATGAATGCAATCATGGGATTTACCGGTATTGCAATGAAAAAAAATCCTTCAGACGAAGTGAAAAATTGTCTGGAAAAGATTGATGAAAGTTCAGAGTATTTACTGTCGCTGATCAATGATGTATTAGATCTGACTCGCGTGGAAAGTGGAAAAGTGAAATACAATCCGGTACTGGCAGATTTGAAAAGTATCACAGATTCTGCACTGGATATTACAAAAGGCTTTCTTACGAACAGGGATATCAGCTTTAAGATCCAGCGTGAAGAAGCAAAGATCCCAAATGTACTTGTGGATCCTGTACGTCTGCGAGATGTGCTGGTTAATATTCTGAGCAATGCCGTGAAGTTCACTCCGGATGGAGGGACGATTACATTTGAAGCCCGGTGTCAGGAAAAGGGCGGGGATGGATATATAAATATGCATTACCGCATTTCGGATACTGGTATTGGCATGAGTGAGGAATTTACAAAAGAAGTTTTTGAGGAATTTGCACAGGAAGATTCCGATGTGAGAACGCAGTACCATGGAGTTGGACTGGGGATGGCTATCGTAAAGAAGTATGTAGATATGATGGGTGGAACCATTTCCGTGCAAAGCAAAAAGCATGAGGGAACCACTTTTACTGTGGATATTCCTCTGGAAATTACAGATAAGGAATGTAATAAGTCAGACACAGGTTTTTCTGAAAAGGTAAATCTTACAGGTGTGAAAGTCCTTCTTGCAGAGGATAATGAGCTGAATGCAGAAATTACGACCGTGCAGCTGGAAGAGTTTGGAATGAATGTAGAAAGAGCTGTAGATGGAAAGAATGCTGTTGAGATTTTCAGAAATCATCCGGAAGGCACATTTGATGTAATCCTGATGGATATCATGATGCCTGAAATGAACGGTTATGAAGCGGCAAAAGCAATCAGGGCGATGAATGACAGACCGGATGGAAAAAACATTCCTATTATAGCAATGACAGCCAATTCATTTGCTGAAGATGTTCAGGCATCACTGGATGCAGGAATGAATGCACATCTGTCAAAGCCGATTGTGATTGAGAAAGTGATAAAAACGATTTTAAGATATGTTCATTAAAACTACATCGATGGAGGTATAAGAGGAAGGGATCATAATGGATAAAAGACAAAAACAGATAAAATTGGATTATATAATAAAGAGTAAAAGTACAGCAGAAGCTGTCGCAAAGATATTTATAAAAATGTTGTGGGGGTATTGAACATTAATGAATGCAAAATTAAAATCTGGAAGCAAGCAAGCAAGCAAGCAAGCAAGCAAGCAAGCAAGCAAGCAAGCAAGCAAGCAAGCAAGCAAGCAAGCAAGCAAGCAAGCAAGCGACTGTAGCTTGGAGGGTGGGAGAAAGATGAAGAAGTGCAAATTAGTACAGAATATAAGAAATTTCAAATTTTGTTATTTTATATTTTGCACAATGATATGTTTGGTTGTTTTTCCTGTTTCCACATCTGCTCAAGAAAATTCTGATCATGTTATCCGGGTAGGATCTTTTGAGGAAACTTATAATGTAGTCAATGAAAAGGGAGAAAGAAGCGGCTATGGTTATGAGTATCTTCAAGATATTGCAGGTTATGCAGGATGGACATATAAATACATAACAAGTGATTGGAAAAACTGCTTTACACAGTTGGAAAATGGAGAGATTGATATTCTTGGTGGCATTTCCTATACAGACGAACGTGCTGAAAATATGCTTTTTTCCGATATGCCTATGGGGGAAGAGAAATATTACATCTATACGGATGCATCCAATATAGATCTTACAGCAGGAAATCTGGATTCTTTTGAGGGAAAAAATATTGGTGTGTTTAAAGATAATATAACGGAGGATGTGCTTAACGAATGGGAGTTAAAGTATGGTCTGCATATGCAGCATGTCAATGTTTCTAATACCGCAGAAGTTATGGACAAACTGTCGAAACATGAAATTGACTGCTTCGTTTCGGTAGAAGAATCCCGTTGGGAAGAATCGGATATTTCACCGCTTACAAGTATTGGAGAGACAGAAATCTATTTCGCTATAAATCCAGAACGTCCGGATATCAAAGAAGCACTGGATAGTGCTATGCGCAGAATCAAGGATGACAACCCATTTTACACAGATGATCTCTACAGGCGTTATCTTTCTGCACAGAGCAGTTCGTTTCTTTCAAAAGAAGAAAGTGAGTGGATCGGGCAGCATGGTGCAATCCGGATAGGGTATCTGAATCAGGATGGAGGTATCAGCAGTGTAGATCCATCAACAGGTAAACTGACAGGTGTTATTACAGATTATGTGGATCTTGCAGAAAATTGTCTGCAAGGTCAGACTCTGGAATTTGAATTAAATGGATATGATACAAGAAGTGAACTGCTTCAGGCATTGCAGGATGGAAAAATAGACCTGATTTTTCATGCAAACCAGAATCCATACTTTGCAGAAACAAATGGATTTGCTTTGTCGGATACGCTATTGACTCTCAATATGGCAGCAATTACGGCAAAGGATTCTTTTGATGAAAATAAAGAGAATATAGTTGCCGTTGAAAAAGATAATTTTGTATTGAAAGCATATCTTTCATACAATTATCCACAATGGGAGGTTATGGAATATGAGACATCAGATGCAGCAGTAAAAGCAATGCAGAAAGGGGAGGCAGATTGTATTGTAAGCAATTCAGGTACTGTTTCTGACTATTTGAAAAATAATAAGCTTCATAGTGTTTTCCTGACAAAAGAAGCCGATGTTTCATTTGCTGTTCAGCAGGGAGAACCGGTTCTTTTGTCCATTCTGAATAAAACACTGACATCTATGCCTACAACTCAATTTTCAGGTGCGGTAGTTTCGTATAATGCTTCTTCACGAAAAGTTACGGCGAAGGATTTTATTCAGGACAATTTACTGGCTGTCTCACTCATAGTTGGAATCTCTATTTTGGTTGTCCTGTGTATAATTCTTGATTCTTTGAAAAAATCAAAACGTGCAGAAGAAAAATCCAAGAAGTCTGCTGAGCAAGCATTGAAGCTGAATCAGGAGCTTGAAGAAAAACAGCAGGAATTACAAAATGCACTTGTAGAAGCACAGAGTGCCAATAAGGCTAAGACTTCCTTTTTAAACAACATGTCTCATGACATCAGGACACCGATCAATGGCATTATGGGCATGCTTACGATTCTTGAGAAAAGCGGAAATGATGCTGAGCGGGCAAAGGATTGCATGAATAAAATACATGAGTCATCGAAACTGCTACTATCATTGATAAATGATGTTTTAGATATGGCAAAGTTAGAATCAGATACAGTGGTTTTTGGTGATGAATCCATCAATCTGGATCAGGTATGTCAGGAAATCACGGAGTCACTATCTTTTCAGGCAGAAGAAAAAGGACTTCATGTTATAGGAGAACATGATGATTACAGTGGTATATATGTTTGGAGCAATGCAGTTCATCTGAAAAAAATATTGATGAATTTGTTTACAAACAGTATGAAGTACAATAAGGTGAATGGTTTTATTTACATGAGTATGAGAACGATTGAAAGATCAGAAGATCGCATGACATGTGAATTTAAAATAAAAGATAATGGAATTGGAATGTCAGAAGAATTTATAAAAAATGAATTGTTTACTCCATTTGTACAGGCAGACAATTCCCCACGTTCTGATTATAATGGGACAGGTCTGGGAATGCCTATTGTGAAACAACTTGTAGAAAAGATGGGCGGAACCATAACAGTTGAAAGCAAGCTTGGTGAAGGAAGCTGTTTTACTGTAATACTTCCATTTAAAATTGATACGAATGCACGGCCGGAAGAAAAAGAAGATTTCAATGCAGATATATCAGGTGTCCGGATATTATTGGTTGAAGATAATGAGCTGAATGCGGAAATAGCAGAATTTATGCTGACGGAAAATGGGGCTAAAGTAGAAACAGTAAAAAATGGGTTAGAAGCTGTTCAGCATTTTGAAGCTTCCGAACCGGGAACATACGATGTTATTTTAATGGATGTCATGATGCCGGTTATGGATGGGCTTACTGCCACAAAAACAATAA
Organism: Blautia acetigignens; assembly: GCF_025566865.1. Classification (NCBI taxonomy): domain Bacteria; kingdom Bacillati; phylum Bacillota; class Clostridia; order Lachnospirales; family Lachnospiraceae; genus Blautia; species Blautia acetigignens. The sequence continues at coordinate 13,205 of NZ_JAOQJM010000021.1, read as the reverse complement.
GATCCCTGGAACGGCAGGATGCAAAAACAATCCCTATCATTGCTATGACTGCAAATGCATTTAGGGAAGATGCCGAAAGGTGTATGGAAGCAGGAATGAACGCACATCTTGCAAAGCCATTGGATGCGGAAAAAATGATTGTTGCTTTAAAAAAATGCATGGCAGATAATAGCGATGTAAAACTGCACGAAGATTTGTAGGAATAGAAAACAGAGCATATAGAGTTGTTATATGGTCTGTTTTTTTATTCCTTAGAAGAAGCAGGCTGTGAAAATCCTTATGTTTTTTGGGGACTGGAATAATTATATAAGGTATGTTAAAATAAAAGAACATATATTCGATTCTTGGACGATTGATGGAAGGCGGTGCATAGCATTGACAAAAGCAGAGAAGATAAGAAAGATTCAGGGAATACTGGAATTGAAGGATTCCCGTGGAGATCTGTATGTGGATCTGTTGAAGACAATGGGAGATCTGAAAACAAATTATGGGGATTATATGATTACGGAGCCGATTGACTGTGATGAAGAATTGGAACGAATTTCGGGTGCGGATTATGAGCTTTGTACAGCATTGCTGACAATGCTGCTGAGAGAAGATCATTTTTCCAATGGTTCTTTTGAACGGAGATTTGCTGACGGGCAGGTGCTTCCTGTTCTGGTGAGGATGAAGGATGTTTTGAGTGCAGGAGTGTGATTTTATGAAAGTCGGGGATACTGCATATATTGTGGAATCAAACAGGTATGTGAGAGAAGTGGAGATCCGCAGGTGTTCCGGCGGGATGTTCCTGGTACGTTTTACAGATACGGGCGGCGGAATACAGGTGAAGGTTCACAGGCTGTTTGCAACGAGGGAAGAGGCTGAGAAGAGTATTGAGAAAGCACCAGAGACAAAGAAGGTGCGAGGGAATCCGTATGACCGATGGTACTGAACGGATGGTAAAGTAAATAAATGCATTAGGGGAAACCTGTTGCTGTCTGTGGAGAGATCTGCAGATGACAGCAGGTCTATTTTTTTGTCCGGAAAGTCAAAAAATCAGAGACCAGGACTCCTTGGGCAGGGGAAGTGATCGAGTGTGCCGGTGGTCTTTTGGGGCTGCCGGTCTTTTTGTGCTATGGAAACCGCATAGGGGAAGGTGGATTTTGGGGCAGTTTTTTTGGTCGTTCTGCGAGTTGGCGCAGACTGATGATTCCGATATATTTTATGTACGGCAACCGTATGACGATGGGCAACCGAAATGAGGTGAAGAAAGGGAAGATGGCAGGACTATGTGACCCTTGTGACCTGCACCCCTTACGCGGTGAACACCCACAGGCTTCTGGTGCGCGGCCGCAGAGTGGAATACACAGGAGAAGAAAAGTCCAAAACCGTTTCCCAGCTTCAGCCTGCTGCAATGGCCAGAAGACTGGTAGATGTATGGCCCTGGTTCCTGTTTATGATGGCAGGCGGACACGTCCTCATCGAGGACATCCCCGGCGTAGGCAAAACCTCCATGGCTCTTGCCTTTGCCCGTGCCATGAACCTGACCCAGAACCGTGTCCAGTTCACCCCGGACGTTCTCCCATCCGACATCACAGGTATTTCCATGTACATAAAAGAAAAGGATACCTTCGTATACCAGCCCGGTGCAGTTATGTGCAACCTGTTCCTTGCCGATGAGATCAACCGTACCTCCGCCAAGACCCAGTCCGCCTTTCTGGAAGTCATGGAAGAGGGCACGGTAACCGTAGACGGCGTCACCCGCCAGGTGCTGGATCCCTTCGTGGTCATTGCCACTGAGAACCCTATTGGCTCTGCCGGAACCCAGATGCTCCCGGAGCCCCAGCTGGACCGTTTTCTCATCTGTATTCAGATGGGTTACCCTTCCAATGCAGACGACAGCATGGCAGATTATCTGCAGAAAAATTGTCCGTCTGTGCCAGACGAGGCCATCAGCCACCTGCAGGCCCTGATATTAAATGCCAGCTACGGTTTCCGTGAAGTAACAAAAGAAGACGTACAGTGGCTCAAAGCAATATTTAAACAAATTAAGCCATGAAGCAGTTGCCTCCCTATGAGCCAACAGCAAAGCCTGCCACGAATCAGACCGCAAAAGACAATAATATTCACTTAACCATGGTAAAGCGTTAAAAAACCAGTTGACAAACCTAACCCAGATTGCTATAATAACCTGCATGAACAAGGGCGTTCTTCAGAAGGGTATCTTTCTGAAGTGCGCCTTTTTTGTTTTTATAGGGATTTGTCCTACCGGACAGATCTTCCCAATGTTCAATCAGGATGAGGAAATAAAATGAAAAGGAGAGAGCACATTATGGGGAATTACACCAGAGACGAAGTGTTACAGATGGCAGAAGACGAAGATGTAGAGTTCATTCGCCTTCAGTTTACCGACATGTTCGGTACCTTAAAAAATATTGCGATTACCGCGAGGGAGCTCCCCCGGGCACTTGACAATGAGTATGTGGTAGACAGCTCCTACATTGCAGGAATCGCCGGAGAAAAGGAGCAGGATATGTATCTGCATCCGGACTACGATACCTTCACCATTCTTCCGTGGCGTCCGCAGCAGGGAAAAGTAGCCAGACTGATCTGCGATATCTACCGCTGTGACGGAACCCCTCTTGAGAAAAGCCCGAGATACATTCTGAAGCAGGTGGTTGATATGGCCGCAGAGGAAGGCTATATCTGCGAGGTAGACCCGGAATGTGAGTTTTTCCTGTTCCACACAGATGACAACGGAGTGCCGACCACACTGACACACGAAAAAGCCGGATATCTGGATATCAGCCCACTTGATCTTGGAGAAAATGCAAGACGTGATATGGTTCTGACTCTGGAGGATATGGGATATGAGGTAGAGTCTTCCCATCATGAGACTGCTCCGGCGCAGCATGAGATCGATTTCAAATTCACAGGAGCAAACGAGATGGCAGATTGTGTCATGACCTTCAAGATGGCAGTGCGTACCATCGCAAAGCGCCACGGTCTTCATGCAACCTTTATGCCAAAGCCCCGTGCAGAGGTAAATGGTTCCGGTATGCACATTCATTTCGCTTTATATAAAGACGGCAAAAATATTTTTGCAGATCCTTCCGATGTAAACGGACTCAGCGAGGATGCTTATCATTTTATCGGCGGACTTCTGGCACACAGCCAGGAGATGGCAGCCATCACCAATCCTCTTGTAAATTCCTATAAGAGACTGGTACCTGGCTACGATGCGCCGACGGAGCTGACCTGGACAAAGAACAACCAGAACTCCCTGATCCGTATTTCCAATTTAAGAAAAGACAGCCTTGCCATTGAGCTGAGAAGCCCGGATGCAGCTGCAAATCCATACCTTGTTTTTGCAGTGTGCGTGGCAGCAGGACTGGATGGAATCCATCATAAGCTGTACCCAACCAAAGCATCTGACCGTTCTTTTTCCGAGTCCGATCAGAAGGCAATGAATATTGGAAATCTTCCGGAGAACCTGTACGATGCACTTGTGCATTTTGAAAACAGCACCTGGATCCAGTCCATTCTTGGAAAGAAGTTCTGCGAAGAATATGCAGCAGCCAAGAAAGAAGAATGGCTGAATTATATGCGACAGGTAAGTGAATGGGAAATCAGCGAATACCTGTACAAGATTTAAGATGAAGAGAGTGGCACTCATATGAACAGCAGCATTGTAATTGCATTACCGAAAATAGATGACGCAAAGAAAATACGTACCATATTGAATCGGCACGGTTTTCCGGTAGCTGCGGTATGTTCAACTGCTTCAACAGCACTTGCCAGCATGAGTGAGCTGGACAGCGGTATCCTGATCTGCGGATACAAGCTGCCGGATCGGTATTACCGGGATGTGCTGGACGATCTTCCTCCCTGCTTTGAAATGCTTCTGCTGGCATCCGGAAGGGTGATCGCAGAAGCACCAACCTCCGTTTTGACTGTGGAAATGCCTATGAAGGCAAGTGATCTGGTAAACACAGTGGACATGATGCTTTCCCAGATCGAACGGCGGCTGCGCAGGGAGAAAAAGAAGCCCAAAGCCCGCTCCTGGAAGGAACAGAATTATATTTCCAATGCGAAGCTTCTTCTCATGGAACGAAACCATTTAAGCGAAGAGGATGCGCATCGGTATATTCAGAAATGCAGTATGGATTCCGGTACCAATATGGCAGAGACAGCACAGATGGTTCTGATGCTGTTGTATGACGAAGTATAGAAAGAATTTTGAAATGGAGGATGAGGAAATGGAGTTTTTGGATGGAAGCTGGAAAAAAGAAGTGAGCAGCTGGGATGCACTGATGAGAGAGGAACTTCTGAATCAGGAAGCCATCCTGGAAGGTGCCATTCACAGTATCCGCAACATGGGTGATGTTGCGTTTGTGATCATCAGAAAAAGAGAAGGTCTGTTCCAGACAGTATTTGTAAATGAAGAAGTAAATTTCTCCATTCACGACCTGAAGGAAGGCATGACCGTAAAAGTAAAAGGAATTGTAAATGAAGAAGAAAGAGCCCCTCATGGCAGAGAACTCCGCATCCGTGAAATCCAGGTGTTATCCGCACCTGCAGAGCCTCTTCCTCTTGCCATTGACAAATGGAAATTAAATACTTCCCTGGAAGCCAAATTAAATTACCGTTCCCTTTCCCTCCGAAATATTCAGGAGCGCGCCAGATTCAAGATCCAGGAAGCCCTGACAAGAGCGTTCCGCGACTATCTCTATGAGAATGGCTTTACCGAGATCCATACCCCGAAGATCGGTGCCAGAGGCGCAGAGGGCGGCGCAAACCTGTTTAAATTAAGCTATTTCCACAAGCCGGCGGTACTGGCTCAGAGCCCCCAGTTCTACAAACAGATGATGGTGGGTGTTTTTGACCGGGTATTTGAGACCGGACCTGTTTTCCGCGCAGAGAAGCACAACACAAAGAGACACTTAAACGAATACACAAGCCTTGACTTCGAGATGGGCTATATTGACAGTTTCGAGGAGATCATGGCAATGGAAACCGGATTTTTACAGTATGCCATGAAGCTTCTGAAGGAAAACTATGGGAAGGAGCTGGAAATCCTGAAGGTACAGCTTCCCGATGCATCCAAAATCCCGGCAGTCCGCTTTGATGTGGCCAAGGAGCTGGTGGCAAAGAAATACAACCGCCAGATCCGCAACCCATTTGATTTAGAGCCGGAAGAGGAAGCCCTGATCGGTCAGTACTTCAAGGAAGAGTATGACGCAGACTTCGTATTTGTTACCCATTATCCTTCCAAGAAGCGTCCTTTCTACGCAATGGACGATCCGGAAGACACCAGATTTACCTTAAGCTTTGACCTTCTCTTCCACGGCCTTGAGATCACCACAGGAGGACAGCGAATCCACGATTACAACGCCCTTCTGAAAAAGATCGAGGACAGAGGCATGGAGACAGAAGGAATGGAACAGTATCTGGATACCTTCAAATACGGTATGCCGCCTCATGGCGGTCTTGGAATCGGCCTGGAGCGTCTCACCATGCAGCTTCTTGGTGAGGAAAATGTCCGCGAAGCATGCCTGTTCCCAAGAGATCTGAACCGTCTGGAGCCGTAACAAATATTTCAGGAGGATGAGGAAATGGCAAAACAGATAGATGACGAAACCATGGAAAATGTCTGCATTCTTGCAAAGCTTTCCCTGACAGAAGAGGAGAAAGAAAAGGCCAAAAAGGACATGCAGGAAATGCTGGATTATGTAGATAAACTGGATGAACTGGACACCTCTGGCGTAGAGCCCATGTCCCATATTTTCGGGGATCAGAACGTATTCCGTGAGGATGTGGTTACAAACGGCGACAACAGTAAGGAGATGCTTGCAAACGCGCCGAAAGCCAAAGAAGGACAGTATCAGGTTCCAAAGACCATAGGATAGGAGACATTCACATGGAATTATCGAAATTAACAGCCTTGCAGCTGGCTGATAAAATAAAAAAACATGAGATCAGTGTCCTGGACGGGGTAAAAGAGGTCTTTTCCCAGATTGAGGAAAAGGACGGACAGATCCACGCCTACCTGGACACCTACAAAAAAGAAGCCTATGCCCGTGCAAAAGAGGTGCAGAAAGGCATTGACGAGGGAATCTACACAGGCCCTCTTGCCGGCGTTCCCATTGCGGTAAAGGACAACATCTGCGTACAGGGAAAGCCAACCACCTGCGCGTCTAAGATTCTGGAGGGCTTCGTTCCCCAGTATCAGGCAGAGGTAATCGACCGCCTTGAAAAAGAGGGTCTGATTATCATCGGAAAAACAAATATGGACGAGTTTGCCATGGGAAGCACCACAGAAACCTCCGCCTACGGTGTCACCAGAAACCCGTGGAACACAGAGCATGTTCCAGGCGGTTCCTCAGGTGGCTCCTGCGCGGCTGTGGCAGCAGGGGAGGCCTATCTGGCCCTTGGCTCTGATACAGGCGGCTCTATCCGCCAGCCAAGCTCCTACTGCGGCGTTACCGGCCTGAAGCCAACCTACGGTACCGTTTCCCGTTACGGCCTGGTTGCCTACGCCTCCTCCTTAGATCAGATCGGTCCTGTGGGAAAGGATGTGGCAGACTGTGCAGCGCTTCTGGAAGTGATTGCAGGCCATGATCCAAAAGACAGTACTTCCATAGACAGACATGATCTTGACTTTGGAAAAGAAATGACAGACAAGATCGCAGGAATGAAATTCGGCGTGCCCAAGGAATATCTGGCAGAGGGACTTTCCCCGGATGTAAAGGATGCTTTTATGGAGACGTTGAAGGTGCTTACCCAGATGGGTGCTATTGTGGAATTTTTCTCCGTAAAGACTATGGAGTATATGATTCCTGCTTATTATATCATTGCCAGTGCGGAAGCAAGCTCCAACTTAGAGCGTTTTGACGGCGTGAAATACGGCTATCGTGCTGCTGAGTATGACGGCCTTCACGACATGTACAAGCGCACCAGGACAGAGGGCTTCGGTGAAGAGGTAAAGCGCCGTATCATGCTTGGTTCCTTTGTTTTAAGCTCCGGCTACTATGATGCCTATTATCTGAAAGCACTGCGCACAAAAGCCCTGATCAAGAAAGAATTTGATGAGGCATTTGAGAAATATGACGTTCTTCTTGCGCCGGCTGCTCCGTATACAGCACCGAAGCTTGGGGAAAGCTTAAAGGATCCTATGGCAATGTATCTTGGCGATATTTACACCGTTGCCGTAAACCTGTGCGGCCTTCCGGGAATTACCGTTCCCTGCGGAAAAGATAAAATCGGTCTTCCAATCGGAATCCAGATGATCGGTGACTGCTTTATGGAGAAAAAGATTCTCCGCGCAGCCCACGCTTATGAAAAAGCAAGAGGAGATTTCGGAACACCAGAAGAAGGAGGCAGGGAAGCATGAAACAGTATGAGACCATAATCGGACTGGAAGTCCATGTAGAGCTTGCCACCAGAACCAAGATTTTCTGCGGCTGTTCCACTGCGTTTGGAGGAGCACCCAATACCCACACCTGTCCGGTGTGCACCGGTATGCCAGGCTCCCTTCCTGTATTAAATAAAAAGGTGGTAGAGTTTGCCCTTCGCGCAGGACTTGCCACAAACTGCAGCATCAACCAGTACTGCAAGTTTGATCGTAAAAACTATTTTTACCCGGACAACCCGCAGAACTATCAGATTTCCCAGCTGTATCTGCCAATCTGCCATGATGGCTTTGTAGAAATTGAGACAGAAGCAGGAAAGAAAAAGGTGCGGATCCATGAGATGCATATGGAGGAGGACGCAGGTAAGCTGATTCATGATGAGTGGGAGGACTGCTCCCTGGTGGATTACAACCGAAGCGGCGTTCCGCTGATCGAGATCGTTTCTGAGCCGGATATGAGAAGCGCAGATGAAGTAATTGCTTATCTGGAAAAGCTTCGCTGCACCATGCAGTATCTGGGCGTTTCTGACTGTAAGCTTCAGGAGGGCTCCATGCGTGCCGATGTCAACCTTTCTGTCCGTGTGGCAGGAAGTGATACGCTTGGAACCAGAACAGAGATGAAGAATCTGAACTCCTTCAAGGCCATTGCACATGCCATTGAGGGAGAACGAGAGCGCCAGATCGAGCTTCTGGAAATGGGCAGAAGCGTTGTTCAGGAAACCAGAAGATGGGATGACAATAAGGAATCCTCTCACGCAATGCGTTCCAAGGAGGATGCCAAGGATTACCGTTATTTCCCGGACCCGGATCTTCCGCCGATCCATATTTCTGATGAGTGGATTCAGAAGATCAGGGAAGAGCTGCCGGAGTTCCGCGAGGAAAAAGCAGCCCGTTACCAGGAGGAATTCGGCCTTCCGGAATATGATTCCAGAATCCTTACAGAGTCCAGACATCTGGCTGCTTTGTTTGAGGAGGTTGCCGGTCTTTGCGGCAATCCGAAGAAGGCGGCAAACTGGTTTATGGTGGAAGTGCTTCGCCTGATGAAGGACAAAGGAGTGGAAGCTGAGAAGGTAAGATTTGCCCCGCAGCACCTTGCAGACCTTCTGGAAATGGTGGACAAGAAACAGGTCAGCCCTCAGAATGCGAAGAAAATATTTGAAAAAGTATTTGACGAAGATATTGATGCCGTTGCCTATATCGAAGAGCATGGTCTGAAGATCGTGGAGGATACCGGACTTCTTACCAGCACCATCAGCCGGATCCTGGATGAGAACCCGGGACCGCTGTCTGAACTTCTTGGCGGCAAGGAGAAGGTTATGGGCTTCTTCGTAGGCCAGATCATGAAGGAAATGAAGGGCAAGGCCAACCCGGCAAGCGTGAGAGAGGCGCTGCTGGCAGAGGTTGAAAAGAGAAAATAAAGATGCTTATGCTTCGGATGCAATGAAATCATGCAATGGCATGGTTTCGCGCCGGGGCTTATAAGCGTTTTGGGATTGACATTAAGAAAAAAGTATATACAATAATTAGTTAAGACGAACTATACGAGGAGGATAATGAAATGGTTACCGTAAATCATAATTACCTGAGATTACCGGGAAGCTATCTTTTTTCTACCATTGGAAAAAAGGTGCGTGCATATAAAGAATTAAATCCGGATAAAGAAGTGATCAGCCTTGGAATTGGAGATGTAACCCAGCCGCTGGTTCCGGCGATTATCGAGGCGCTTCACAATGCGGTGGAGGAGATGGCCCATGCGGAGACTTTCCACGGCTACGCTCCGGATCTTGGCTATGAATTTCTGAGAAATGCCATTGCAAAAAACGATTATCAGGACAGAGGCTGTGACATTAAGGCTGATGAGATTTTTGTTTCTGATGGTGCCAAAAGTGATTCCGGGAACATTCAGGAAATTTTCGGAACAGACAATAAAGTGGCTGTGTGTGATCCTGTTTACCCGGTGTATGTGGATACAAATGTAATGGCTGGGCGCACAGGAGAGTATAATACTGCCCGTGAGAATTTTGACGGCGTGATTTACATGCCCTGCAGCAAGGAAAACGGATTTTTACCGGAGCTTCCAAAGGAAGTGCCGGATCTGATCTATCTTTGCTTCCCGAACAATCCTACAGGCTCTGCCATCACAAGGGATGAGCTGCAGAAATGGGTGGATTATGCAAACAAAAACGGCTGCGTGATCATCTATGATGCTGCTTACGAGGCGTATATTTCCCAGGACAATGTGCCGCACAGCATTTATGAGTGTGAGGGTGCAAGAACCTGTGCCATTGAGCTTCGCAGCTTTTCCAAGAATGCAGGCTTTACAGGAGTTCGTCTTGGCTTTACCGTGATTCCGGATGAGCTTGTAAGAGATGGTGTTTCCCTTCACAGTCTCTGGGCAAGACGTCACGGCACCAAATTTAACGGAGCTCCTTACATTGTGCAAAAGGCAGGGGAAGCCGTTTATTCTGAGGCTGGAAAGGCACAGCTGAAGGAGCAGGTTGGCTATTATATGCGAAATGCAAAGCTGATCCACGATGAACTGGAAAAGGCAGGATTTTCTGTTTCAGGGGGTGTGAATGCGCCGTATATCTGGCTGGAAACTCCGGACAAAATGACCTCCTGGCAGTTTTTTGACTATCTTCTGAAGGAGGCAAATGTGGTTGGCACTCCAGGCTCCGGCTTTGGCGCTCACGGAGAGGGCTTTTTCCGTCTGACTGCCTTTGGCACTTATGAGAATACACGGAAAGCCATTGACAGGATCAAGAGTTTGTAATTATAATTGAAGAAAGCTGACAGGGCGTATCTCTGGCTGGGACAGTGGATTGGATGTGATCGCTGTTCCGGGGCTGGGGGTACGCTTTTTATGTAATAGGAAATTCCGTTGGAATCTCCTATTACATAAAAGCCCTACCGGGCAGGATCGCACTGCAGCGGAAAGGTAGATGTCGCTTGAGGCGACCCGCCGCAGGCGGAGAATCCTGCAAAGCAGGATTCTTTCTTGTCGGGGGCTTTGCGAAAGATAAAGGAGGATTTTGGTTATGAAGATCAGTCGGATTGAGCATATGTGTGAGGGTAACGGACATGTGATTATTAAGGAACTGCTGGATGAGAAGCAGCTGAATGGAAAGTGCGGGCTTTATGCGGAGGTGACTCTGGAGCCGGGATGTTCTCTGGGATTCCATATGCATTATGGGGAGAGCGAGACTTACTATATTCTTACCGGAGAGGGCGAGTATAATGACAACGGCACTTCCTGGAGACATGTGAAGGCTGGAGACATTACCTTTACCCCAGACGGAAGAGGCCACGGCCTTGCAAATACTGGAAACACCGATCTGGTGTTTATGGCACTGATTATCAAAGACTGAAATAAGATAGAAATGAAGGAATTGGAGTTTGGAAATGAACAGTACAGCTGAGAAACTACTTACATTTATTAAAGAGAGTCCTACTGCGTTTCAGGCAGTGGAGATGATGAAGAAAAGATTTGGGGAAAATGGATTTACAGAGCTGAAGGAGGATGAGCACTGGGAGCTGGTAAATGGCGGGAAGTATTTTGTGACCCGGAATCATTCTGCTGTCATTGCGTTTACGGTGCCGGAGGCTTCCAGCGATGTATTTCACATTATTGCAAGCCACAGCGATTCTCCGTCCCTTAAGATCAAGGAGAATCCGGAGATGGTGGAGAACGGGTATGTGAAGCTGAATGTGGAGCTTTATGGAGGTGCCCTTCTGGCACCCTGGTTTGACAGACCCCTTTCTGTGGCTGGACGTGTGATCGTGAAGGAGAACGGACAGATCTGCGAGAAGCTGGTGACAGTGGACAAGGATATGCTGATGATCCCCAATCTGGCCATTCATATGAACCGTGAGGCGAACAGCGGATACAAGTACAATGTGCAGAAGGATCTGCTGCCTCTTTACGGACTGGAGAGCGCAAAGGGAACCTTCTTTAAAACTGTGGCAGAAGCTGCTGGCGTTGCAGAAGAGGAGATTCTGGGACATGATCTGTTCCTTTACAACCGTATGCCTGGTACCATCTGGGGCGGCGAGGAGGAATTTGTTTCTGCTCCCAGACTGGATGACCTGCAGTGTGCTTTTTCCTCTATGGAAGGCCTGATCGCAGGAAAAAATGAGAAGAGCATCTGCGTACATATGGTAATGGACAATGAGGAAGTGGGAAGCGGTACCAAGCAGGGAGCTGCCTCTACTTTCCTTCGGGATACGCTGCTTCGCATTAATCTGGGACTTGGCAGAAGCTATGAGGATTATCTGATTTCCCTGGCAAAGAGCTTTATGATCTCTGCGGACAATGCACATGCCATCCATCCTAATTATCCGGAGAAGGCAGATCCTGTGAACCGTCCTCATATCAATGGAGGAATTGCGGTGAAGTACAATGCAAATCAGAAGTACTGTACAGATGGAATTTCTGCAGCAATGTTTAAGGATCTTTGTAAGGAAGCGGGAGTTGCGTGCCAGGTTTATGTGAACCGTTCCGATGTGGCAGGAGGCTCTACCCTCGGAAATATTTCCAATACGCAGGTTGCCTTAAATACCGTGGATATCGGGCTTCCCCAGCTGGCTATGCACTCTCCTTATGAGACTGCAGGTGTGAAGGATACCTGTGATTTCGTGAAGCTTGCGGAGGTGTTTTATGCCTGATTTTCATAAAAAAGCAGTTTTCTTCGATGCAGACGGAACCATCTGCGACATTGAGAAAGGGACTCCCGCAAGTGCGGTGGAAGCCATTACAAAGCTGGTAAACAACGGACATGAGGCATGGCTGTGCACAGGAAGAAGCCGTTCCTTTGTGCCGGATTACCTGGAGAAAATCCCCTTTACCGGGATGATCACGGCATGCGGCTGCACCATCGAGAAAAACGGGGAGCGCCTTTTCAACAAGGAGATGACTCCGCAGCAGGCATGGCATTCTGTGGAGGTGCTGCGCAGATACGGCATGGTTCCGGTGATGGAAGGCGCGGATTTTATGTACTATGATAAGGACGAGTATCACACAGGAGTTAACTGGTATGCGGATCTGATCACGAAAGCACTTGGAAATAAATGGCGCCCTATCAAAGGCTTTGAGCAGGATCTTCATATCAACAAGGTCAGCTCCAAGATCCTTCCGGGAAGCAGCCCGGAGAAGGCATGTGAAGAACTGGCAGATTACTATGAGTTTATCGGACATGTGGGAGAAGGACTGGCGGGAGATACCATTGAGATGATTCCAAAGGGATTTTCCAAGGCAGTGGGAATTGCTGCTGTATGCCGGATTTTTGACATTGCCCATGAGGACACCATCGTGTTCGGGGACAGCAACAACGATCTTTCCATGTTCGAATTTGCCCAGACCAAGATTGCCATGGGAAATGCAGCGCCAGGGATCAAGGAACTGGCAGATTATGTGACCAGCGATATTTTCCACTACGGAATCCGAAATGGGTTAGAGCATTTGGAATTAATTTGAGAAAATATTAGGTTTAATGATGAGATTTTGCGAGGTGTTTTTAAGTGGACAAAGTTCACAGAAAACCCAAGAAGCTTGACGTGAAATTATGATTTGCATGATTTTGGGTGTATTGTGAAGCTAGAGCGTGTTTGAAAAATAAAAGTTGCACAAAACATATATTCGTTTACCCTTTTTCATATTAAAATAAAGAAAAAGGGGTGTTGATTATGTTGCGCCGATACGAATTAACCGATGATGAATGGAATCGTGTTGCTCCCTTGATAATATTTTTCGTGTCTTGAGCTTAGAAGCTGAATTAACGGAACTATCAATTGATGCCTCTATCGTCCAGGCTCATCA